>NC_003062.2:60000-366875 GCF_000092025.1 Agrobacterium fabrum str. C58 | reverse complement strand
CGCGACGACGCAAAATTAGAATATGATTGCTAATTAAGCCCTAATATTACTTCGCCGCGCTAAGAATAATCAGTGCTCGTAGTATTCGGAGATAATCTTCCAGGCATCATCCGCCGTCTCGGCAAAGTGCAGCAAATCCATATCCTCGGGAGCGATGGTGCCGAAATTCGCCAGGAACTCGAAGTTGACGACGGATCGCCAGAAGTTTTCACCAAAAAGAATGAGGGGGATAGGTGCCATACGTTTGGTCTGGATCAGCGTCAGTGCCTCAAAAAGCTCATCCAGCGTACCAAAGCCACCGGGGAAAACCACGACGGCCTTCGCCCGCATCAGGAAGTGCATTTTCCGGATGGCGAAATAGTGGAAATTGAAGCTCAGCTCCGGCGTGACATAGGGGTTGGGCGCCTGCTCGTGCGGCAGAACGATATTGAGGCCGATCGACGGGCCTCCCACATCGGCAGCACCACGATTGCCCGCTTCCATGACGCCGGGACCACCGCCGGTGACCACGACATATTCCAGATGGCCGGACTTCGCGCCATAGTCGGTGCAGAGGCGAGCAAACTTGCGCGCCTCCTCGTAATAAATCGAGGATTGTTCCAGATTGCGCTTCTGCGTTTCGTTGCGTGCCGCCCAGGCGTCGCCGCCCGGTTCGGGAATGCGGGCGCCGCCGAACATCACGACGGTGGAATTGATCCCGCGCTCGGTAAGCGCCATTTCCGTCTTCAGAAGTTCCAGCTGCAGCCTGATCGGGCGCAATTCCTCACGGCAGAGAAAGTCCGTATCCACATAGGCCAGCCGATAGGACGGGGAATCCGACTGCGGCGTTTTGACGACGACCTCGGCCTGCTGCTTGTCCACAGCACTGCGCTTCAACGGGTCCCATGCCCCGTCCTTGCGCCGCAATTTGCCGTTTTTCAGTCGTGTCATTTCCATGCCTTTCGTCTGGCGCGCCAAATCACCCAAATCACATTGACGCCTTTCCAACACTCCCTTAGATCAAATGGCCAGAGCCTTCCAGCGGCGCGGGCCTTCCGTGACCGGACCACACGCGACATTCAAGGAATTTTCCATGAGCCTTACGGATCTTACCTCCCTCGAAACCATCATCGAAACCGCCTTCGACAACCGCGATGGTGTGAACGTATCGACGAAGGGCGAGGTTCGCGACGCGGTGAACACATCTCTTCAACTTCTCGACAGCGGCAAGGTTCGCGTCGCCGAGAAGCAGGCGGACGGGAACTGGAAGGTGAATCAATGGCTGAAAAAGGCCGTGCTTCTATCCTTCCGGCTGAACGACATGGAAATCGTCACCGGTGGCCCCGGTGAATCGACTTGGTGGGACAAGGTGCCATCGAAGTTCGAGAACTGGGGTGAAAACCAGTTTCGCGCCGCCGGCTTCCGCGCCGTGCCGAACGCCGTCGTGCGCCGCTCGGCTTACGTGGCCAAGAACGTCGTTCTGATGCCTTCCTTCGTCAACCTCGGTGCCTATGTCGATGAAGGCACGATGGTCGACACCTGGGCAACCGTCGGCTCCTGCGCGCAGATCGGCAAGAACGTGCATCTGTCCGGTGGCGTCGGCATCGGCGGCGTTCTGGAGCCGCTTCAGGCTGGCCCGACCATCATCGAGGATAATTGCTTCATCGGCGCCCGTTCAGAAGTCGTCGAAGGCTGCATCGTGCGTGAAGGCGCCGTTCTCGGCATGGGCGTGTTCATCGGCAAGTCGACCAAGATCGTCGATCGCGCCACCGGCGAGATCACCTATGGCGAAGTGCCGCCCTATTCCGTCGTTGTTGCCGGCACCATGCCGGGCAAACCTTTCCCGAACGGTGAACCGGGCCCGAGCCTTTATTGCGCCGTCATCGTCAAGCGCGTCGATGAAAAGACCCGCTCCAAGACCGGCATCAACGAGCTTCTGCGCGACTGATAAAAGCTGATACCATGACCACGACCGATCCCGTTGCCAATCTCGCCGCCCTCATCCGTTGCCCGTCGGTAACGCCTGCGGAAGGCGGCGCGCTTTCCCTGCTCGACACCCTGCTTTCACCGCTTGGTTTTGCGGTGGAGCGCGTGATGGCGACAGAGGACGGCACGCCTGATGTGGAGAACCTCTACGCCCGGCTCGGCACCGAAGGTCCGCATCTGATGTTTGCGGGCCATACGGATGTCGTTCCCGTCGGCGACGAGGCCGCATGGAGCCATCCGCCCTTTTCGGCAGACATCGCCGGTGGCGAAATGTACGGTCGCGGCGCGGTGGACATGAAGGGCGGCATTGCCTGTTTCGTCGCCGCCATCGCCCGCCATATCGGAAAACATGGCAAACCGCAGGGCTCGGTTTCCTTCCTGATCACCGGAGACGAGGAAGGCCCGTCGATCAACGGCACCTCCAAGCTTCTGGAATGGGCTGCCGCAAAGGGAGAGACGTGGGACGCCTGTGTCGTCGGCGAGCCTACCAATCCCGACCAGCTGGGCGACATGATCAAGATCGGCCGCCGGGGATCGCTCTCGGGCCGGATCACCGTCCAAGGCGTTCAAGGCCACGCCGCCTATCCACATCTCGCCGACAACCCCATTCGTGGTCTGCTGCAGCTCACCCATGCGCTGATGCATCCAGCCTTCGACCACGGCACGGATGATTTCCAGCCATCCAATCTGGAAGTAACGACCGTCGACACCGGCAATGCCGCGACCAACGTCATTCCGGCGCGGGCGACGGCAGCCTTCAACATTCGTTTCAACGATAGCTGGACGGCAGAGAGCCTGCGGGCGGAGATCATCCGCCGCCTCGATGCAGCGGCAAATGAGGGCGAGCTTCGCCCCGACCGGGCTCCGGTCAAATACGAGATCGTCTGGGCGGACCGTCCGAGCCATGTCTTCTTGACCCGCAACAATGCGCTCATCTCGTCGCTGTCAGGCGCGATTGAAACCGTAACCGGCAAGGAGCCAAAGCTTTCGACCACCGGCGGCACCTCGGATGCACGCTTCATCAAGGATTATTGCCCTGTCGTGGAATTCGGTCTCGTCGGGCAGACCATGCACATGGTCGATGAACGCGTGGCAGTTGCCGATCTCGAGACGCTGACGCGCATTTACGAGACCTTCATCGAACGCTGGTTCGCCCATGCCGACGGCAAGTGAAGTAAGGCTCTATCTGACAGGGCTGTGGCTGCTGCTGCTCGGCGACCATAATGGCGCGCGGTATCTGGATCTTTCCGAGCGCGGAATGTGGCGATCCTTCTATTCCGCGTTGTGGTGCCTGCCGGCCATGCTGGTTTCCTGGCTTTGGCTGCGCGCCGCCTTTCTGGCCAGCGTTCCACCTGGAGCCGAAACCGGCTTCCTCTTCTTCTTCCGCCTGGCCATGGTCGAGGCCATCTGCTGGATCGTGCCGCTGCTGTTGATCGGCATGCTGCTCTACGCCTTTGGCGCCCGGGAAAAATTCGCGCCGCTCGTCACCACCGTGAACTGGCTGTCGTTGCCCTTTTCCTATGCCTATGCGGTCCTGATCCTGATCGCATTCTTTCTGCCGCCTCTGCAGGGGCTGATCGCCATTCTGTGGCTGGCACTGCTTCTGTCGCTGGTCTTCGCCTTTTCGCGGATCGTCAGATTTTTCATCCGCGACCAGTCGCTGCTCGTCTCGGCAGTGGTCATGACGCTGCTGGTGCCCGCCATGTTGCTGTCAGAGGCATTGCAGCGTTTTCTCGGCGTCTATCCCGCCTGAGAGGCGGCGGGGCCTTCGATCAGTCCGCGTCTTCCGTCATTTCAATTTCAGGGCGGCGGCGCGGCGGAATGACATCGGGATAATCGACCTGCATGAAATAAAGACCGTCCGGCGGTGCAACGGGGCCGCAGGCCTTGCGATCCCGCGCCTCCAATGCGGCGCGCACATCGTCCGGGGTCATGCCGCCTTCGCCCGCCAATTTCAACGTCCCGGCAAAAGAACGGATTTGGTTGTGCAGAAAACTCTGCGCGGTGGCGCGTATCTCGATGAGATCGCCGTTGCGCGTCACATCCAGCCGGTCGAGCGTGCGGACCGGGCTGTTCGCCTGACAATGGACAGAGCGGAAGGTGGTGAAATCATGCCGGCCGACGAGCATCTGCGCGGCTTCATGCATGCGCTCGTGGTCCAAGTCCTTCGATACCCACCATGCCCGCTTGTGCTCCAGCGCCAGCCGGGATTTGCGACAAATGATGCGGTAGAGATAATGGCGGCGCAGCGCTGAAAAACGCGCGTCGAAATCCTCGGTCACCGCGGCGGCATCGAGCACGGCCACGGCCTCACCCGCCATGGCCAGGTGTGCGTTCAAGGCATTGCGGAGCTTGTAGGGTTCCCAATCGCGGGAAAGATCGATATGGGCGACCTGTCCCACGGCATGCACACCGGAATCTGTGCGGCCTGCGCCACGAATGGAAACGCTCTCCCCGGTCAGCGACCGCACGGCAGCCTCCAGCGCGCCCTGAACGGAGGGGCCGTTTTCCTGTCTCTGCCAGCCGTAATAGGGCGTGCCGTCATATTCGACGGTCATGCGGAAACGTGGCATCAGCCGAGCCTCGTTGTGGCTGGAACCGGCGTACCACGCACGAAATCGGCCGCCGACATGGGCTTGCCGCCCGCCTTCTGCAAGCGTGTGAGCCGCACGGCATCGCTGCCGCAGGCAATGGTGAGCGCGTCATCGAGAGCGCTGCCCGCTTCGCCCATGCCGCTGGCCAGTTCCGAAGCCAGCACCTTGACGCGCTCTGGCTTGCCGCCGATATCCATCTCCAACCATGCGCCGGGAAACGGCGAAAGACCACGGATGTGGTTATGGACATCCTGTGCGGGCCTTGAAAAATCGATACGGGTCTCACCCTTGTCGATCTTCGCGGCGTAGAGCACGCCCTCTTCCGCCTGCGTGACGAGGGGCAGGTCGTCGGCCTCCAGCTTGGCCATCGCCTGCCGCATCAGCCGCGCACCTGCCAGCATCAGGCTGTCGTGCAGTTCGCCAGCCGTCATATTCTCGTCGATCGCGACCTTCGCGGTAAGCGCGACGGGGCCGGTATCGAGCCCCTTTTCCATTTTCATGACCATCATGCCGGTTTCGGCATCGCCGGCCATGATCGCCCGCTGGATGGGGGCTGCCCCGCGCCAGCGCGGCAGCAGCGAGGCGTGACCATTGTAACAGCCAAGACGCGTGCCGGACAGGATCGCTTCAGGCAGCAGCAGGCCGTAAGCCACGACGACCGCCACATCGGCGTTGAAATCCCGGAACTGCTGGCGATCTTCCTCCGCCTTGAAATTCACGGGCGTCAGTACAGGCAGCCCGAGCAATTCGGCCACCTGATGGACCGGCGACTTCTGCAAATCGAGACCACGGCGGCCGCCGGGACGCGGCGGCTGGGTGTAGACGGCAACGATCTCGTGGCCCGCCTCCACCAATGCACGCAATGTGGGAACGGAGAAATCCGGCGTGCCCATAAAAATGATGCGAAGAGACATCGTAGCCCCCTGCCCTGTCGTCCGTTCCGGCCCAAAAGGACGGATCAGATCTTTGCGCGGGCCGCTTTCGTGAATTTCTTGATGACCATGTCGCGCTTCAGCCGCGAAATATGGTCGATGAAGAGAACGCCGTTGAGGTGGTCGATCTCATGCTGCAGGCAGGTCGCGAGCAGACCATCCGCTTCGACCGTCTGCTGCTTGCCGTCACGCCCGACATATTGCACCGTGAGCGACGCGGGACGCTCCACTTCGGCATAATAGTCGGGAATGGAGAGGCAGCCTTCCTCATAGGTCGAGATATCGTCCGACACTTTGAGGATTTCCGGATTGATGAAAACGACCGGGGTCTTTTCTTCACCTTCGCGTGCCACGTCGATCACCAGCATGCGGCGCGGCACGCCGATCTGAATAGCGGCGAGGCCGATACCGGGCGCATCATACATGGTTTCGAGCATGTCGTCGGCAAGGCGCAGCACTTCGGCGTCCACCTGTTCGATGAGCTTCGATTGCTGGCGCAGCACGGGATCGGGCAAAATGATAAGCGGTTTGATGGTCATGGCTTCCCATAACGTATCTCTCGCGCGGAGGAAATAAAAAACACGAAGGAGAAAACCGCCTCCTGCATCGACCCTGCCCGACTCATTTCCGCCGCAGAAGTGTTCTTGTTTTGATCTTCCGAATCACTGGAAATCTGCTAGATTTAATCATGAACATAGATTTCTCCGTTCTCCTTAATCCCGCGCTGCGGGCCGGCTCCGTCGATATCAGCTTCGGCGCGCTGCTTGTGGCCCTGGTTTTAGGCCTGACCATCACATGGCTGGTCACGACAAACCGCACAAGAAAAGCGGGAGCCGACAGTGAAATCTCCGACCTTTTGAAAACACAGTCCGAATTGCACGGGCGGATCGCGGCCATGGCGGAAACGCTTGGCACACGCCAGACAGAGATGAGCCAGACGCTGAACCAGCGCCTTGACGGCATGTCGCAGCGCCTTGGTGAAACGCTGACGGAGCAGACCCGGTCGACCCATGAGAATCTGAGCCGCCTGCAGGAGCGCCTGGCCGTCATCGATGCCGCGCAGGGCAATATTCAGGATCTGGCGAAGGACGTGGTGGGATTGCAGGCGATCCTTTCCAACAAGCAGACGCGCGGCGCTTTCGGACAGGCGCGCATGGAAACGCTGATCGCCGACGCCCTTCCCGCCGGGGCGTTCCAGCTTCAGCCGACGCTTTCCAACGGTTACCGGCCCGACTGCATCATCAAGATGCCGAACAATGCGCCAGCACTGGTCATCGATGCCAAGTTTCCCCTGGAGGCGTGGAACGCGATCAAGGCGGATGAGACGCCGGAAACCAAACGCGCCGCCGTGCAGCAGTTCCGCCGCGACATGGAAGTGCATATTCGCGACGTGGCCGAGAAATATCTCATTCGCGGCGAAACGCAGGATACGGCCTTTATCTTCGTGCCCTCCGAATCGATCTTTGCCGACATCCACCAGCATTTCGAATATCTCGTGCAGCGCGCCCACCGCGCCCGCGTCGTCATCGTCTCACCCTCGCTTCTGATGCTGTCGGTGCAGGTCATCCAGTCTGTTTTGAAAGACCAGCGCATGCGCGAGCAGGCGCATCTCATCCAGGGCGAAGTGGCGCTGCTCATGGACGATGTGCGGCGGCTGGACGATAGGACGCGCAAGCTGCAAGCCCATTTCGGGCTGGCGCAGAAGGATGTCGACATGATGCTGATCTCCTCCGATAAGGTGCTGGCGCGCGGCCAGAAGATCGAAGGTCTTGATTTTTCGCCGACGGAAAAAGAGGCTTCACATGGCGAAATCGAGCAGACCCGTCGCTTTGCGGAAAACCGAGCCGGCGCGGCCAAATTGCGGGTAGTTGACGACGAGTGATCGTCTCGGGCAAAGTCGCCGCCTTGCTCAAATTTCATACGGACCCAGCGCCCCATGATTACTGTTTTCGGCTCCATCAACATGGACCTCGTCGCCACCGCCAAACGCCTGCCCAAGCCCGGTGAAACCGTGACCGGAGACACCTTCTCCACGGCCGCCGGCGGCAAGGGAGCCAATCAGGCGCTGGCCGCACGGCGTGCAGGTGTTACGGTGAAGATGGCCGGCGCTACGGGTGATGATACCTTTGCCGCGCCGGCGCTGACCTTGCTGCGCGACGCGGGTACCGATCTGTCATTGGTGAAAACCGCGCCCGGCCCGACGGGAACGGCAGTGATCCTCATCGGTGAAGGCGGAGAGAACATGATCTCGGTCATTCCCGCAGCAAATGGCGAAGTCTCCGCATTCGACGCGACAAAGGTCGTGGGCGAGATGGACGCAGGCGATATTCTGATGCTGCAGTTCGAAATACCGGCTGCAGCCATCGAAGCGGCGCTGACGGCTGCAAAGGCAAAGCGCATCACCACCGTCATCAATACCGCACCGCTGACTGCAGATGGTCCCCGCCTTGCCGGCCTTGCCGATATCGTCATCGCCAACGAAACCGAGTTTGAGTTGCTGATCGGCAAGAACGGCCTCTCCAGTGGCGAACGAGAGAGCGAACTCAAGGCCCTTCACGACAGGACCGGCCAGACTTTGATCGTCACGCTTGGTGCAGATGGCGTGATCGCCATGCGCAACGGCAAGGTTTTCAGTGCTTCCGGCCTGAAGATCGAGCCGGTCGACACGGTTGGTGCGGGCGATACCTTCTGTGGTTATCTTGCCGCCAGCCTTGATCAGGGAATGGATTTCGAAAAGGCGCTGAAGCGCGCCGCCGTTGCAGGTTCACTCGCCTGCACGCGCGCCGGCGCCCAGCCTTCCATTCCGCAGGCAGCGGAAGTGGATGCGGCGCTCTGAGGGATCAGGCTGCCGGCGCATTTTCCGGGCGTAAAACCGCTACGCAGTTTTACCGGAAATGCTTTAGCGACGGATGAAGGTGAGATAGGCCGAGCTGCGGCCTTCTCGTTTCGCCTTGTTCTCGTAGCGCGTGCCTGGCCAGTTGGCATAGGGCGTGCGCCAATCGTCAGCGCTTGTTGCCGTCCACTCAAAACCGCCATGGCGGGCACAATGCTGCAGCGTCCAGTTGACGTAAGTATCTATATCCGACGCAAAGCAGAACTTGCCGCCGGGTTTCAACACACGATGGAAACGGGCGAGATTGACGTCGGAAACGAAGCGGCGCTTCCAGTGCTTCTTCTTCGGCCACGGGTCGGGATAAAGCAGATCGATGTGATCGATCGACCCCTCGGGCAACCAGTCGAGCAGCTGCGTCGCATCATCGTCGTAAAGGCGGATATTCATCAGTTCGCGTTCGCGGACCGTCGCGAGCAGTTTGGCCATGGAATTCACGAAAGGCTCGACGCCGATGAAGCCCGTCTCGGGGTTTTCGACCGCGCGGTGGGCGAGATGCTCGCCACCGCCGAAACCGATTTCCAGGCGGATCGACCGTACATCCGCCGGAAAGAGAGCGACCAGATTTTGCGGGGGCACGCTTTCCAGATCGATTTTCAGCAGAGGCAGCAGGTTCTCGATCGTATCGACCTGCTGATTGCGCAGGGGCTTGCCCTTGCGTCTGCCAAAAAACGCTTCCGTTGCGCGCGAACGCCGTTCTTCCGTCATCTCATACTCTCAACAACAAATAGACTTAACCCGCACAGCGCCACATGGGGCACTGTGCGGGTTACAAAAGTTGTAGACGGTATCTCTCAATCACCGCCAAATAACAAGGCTTAGAAAAAGCCTCCGCATTCTCCGGACGTAAAACCGCTACGCAGTTTTACTGGAAATGCTTCAAGCGCTCAAAGCTTCCTTGAGCGGCTTCACCAGATCGAGCTTCTCCCAGGAGAAGGAACCGTCACGACCAGCCTTGCGGCCGAAGTGACCGTAAGAAGACGTCTTGGCGTAGATCGGCTTGTTGAGATCGAGATGACGGCGGATGCCCGACGGCGACAGGTCCATGACCTTGCGGATCGCGGCTTCGACCTGATCTTCGCTGACCTTGCCCGTGCCGTGCAGATCGACATAGATCGACAGCGGCTGGGCAACGCCGATCGCATAGGCGATCTGGATCGTGCAGCGCTCGGCAAGGCCGGCAGCCACGACGTTCTTGGCGAGATAGCGGGCGGCATAAGCGGCCGAACGGTCGACCTTGGTCGTGTCCTTGCCGGAGAATGCGCCACCACCATGGGGGGCAGCACCGCCATAGGTGTCGACGATGATCTTGCGGCCGGTCAGGCCGGCATCGCCATCGGGACCGCCGATGACGAACTTGCCCGTCGGGTTGATATACCACTGGCAATCGTCAGCGATCTTCAACTCGCCCAGAGCCTCGCGAATATAGGGTTCGACGACCTCACGGACCTTCTTCGAGTCCCAGCTGGCATCGAGGTGCTGCGTGGACAGAACGATGGATACGGCTTCCGAAGCCTTGCCGTCGACGTAACGAACCGTCACCTGGCTCTTGGCATCGGGGCCGAGCTTCGCCGCTTCGCCTTCGCCGCTCTTGCGGGCGGTGGCCAGCAGCTGCAGGATGCGGTGAGAATAATAGATCGGCGCCGGCATCAGGTCCGGCGTTTCCTTGCAAGCGTAACCGAACATGATGCCCTGGTCGCCAGCGCCCTCGTCACCCTGCTTGTCGGAGGCATTATCCACGCCCTGCGCGATATCGGCCGACTGCGGATGCAGCAGAACGTCGATCTTGGCGGTCTTCCAGTGGAAACCATCCTGTTCGTAGCCGATGTCGCGGATCGCCTTTCGGGCGGCGGACTTGAACTTGGAAGGGTTGATGACCGGGTGGCCGGCGGCGTCCTTGACGACCTTGCCGTCCTTGTCCTTCTTCAGAAGCGTGTCGGGAACCCGAACCTCACCGGCGATAACAACGCGGTTGGTCGTCGCAAGCGTTTCGCATGCGATGCGCACGGTCCATGGGTCAACGCCCGTCTTGGCCGCCTCACGGTAAATAAGATCCACGATTTCATCGGAAATACGATCACAAACCTTGTCCGGATGACCCTCGGCCACGGACTCGCTGGTGAACAGGTAATTGGCACGCATGCGGGATTCCCCTCAAAGAATGGTCTTGGAGTTTGTTAGTCATTTCGGCCGCGAAAAACAAGGACACAACCACATAAATATATCTTTATGTGAGAATTCCTTTCTAATCGGACACAAAAAAACGGTCCTTGCGGACCGTTGAGTGCCCGGCATCCCGTGCCGGAAATTTTGCGCTGCGCAGGCTGCTTACTCGGCGTCGCCTTCGGCGGCGAGCGCCTTGACGAGATCGACCAGGCGACGGCGAACCTTCGGGTCGGCGATCTTCACGAAAGCCCGGTTCAGCTGCAAACCTTCAGCCGAGGACAGAAAGTCGACCACATAATTGGAACTTGAGGCTTCGGCCATGCCAGAGGTGCCGCCGACCTGATCACCAGGCGCATCCTCGAAGAAAAAGGAAACGGGCACATTGAGGATCCCGGAAATATTCTGGAGGCGACTGGCGCCAACGCGGTTCGTGCCTTTTTCATATTTCTGGATTTGCTGAAAGGTAATTCCGAGACTTTCCCCCAGCTTCTCCTGGCTCATTCCGAGCATGGTTCTACGAAGGCGAATTCGGCTTCCGACATGAATGTCGATGGGGTTAGGCTTTTTCTTATTCTCGGTCATCATGCGGTCCTGACACTCGGAAAGGGTTGATATCTCGTTTCACTACTATTCGAAGAAATGAGTCGGCAATTCGACAGCGTCTAAACTTGTTTTACGACTGACGTATTCACTATGCAATTACAGGGGTTCCCGGTCAATTCTGGCGCCGAGCAAAACTCAAGGCGGGAAATACCGCAACGATCATCAAGATTGAAAAAATCAACCAGAAATACGTCCGATGTGTGTCGTAAGTAAATGCGTCATTAGACCCACCACTCAAAGTGGCGTCAAGAATTCCCACCCGACCATAGTCCAGCCCGGCAATAATGCGGCCATAGGGGTCTATGACGGCGGAAATTCCGGTATTGGCGCCGCGAATCACCGGCACGCCCGTCTCAACGGCGCGTACCCGTGCCTGCAGAAAATGCTGGTAGGGACCGGGTGTATCACCAAACCAGCCGTCATTCGTCACATTTAGGATCGCCGCCGCCCCCTGAAGGCCCGGCGTCATCTCACCCGGGAAAATGATCTCGTAACAGATCAGGGGATAGAAAGTCTTGCCTGAAGGGAGCGTGAGCGGCGTGCGCGACGAGGCGGCGGAAAAGCCACCCGGCAGGGCAATGACATTGTCGATGCCGAATTCCCGCAGGATGCCTTCAAAGGGAACGTATTCGCCAAAGGGCGTCAGATGCACCTTGTCGGTCGCGCCGATGATCTCGCCCTGGCTGTCGATCGCATAGACCGAATTGTAATAACGGGGCGGCCGGCCGGCTCCCTGATCTTCCATCCTGACGGCGCCGGTGAACAGCACCTGGCCATCCTCGAGCGTACTGGCGATTTCCGCGAGCGCATCCGGATTTTGCGTCAGGATGAACGGCACGGAGGTTTCCGGCCAGACGATGATGTCGGGGCGTTTTTTCCCTTCGCCCGGCGGCAGGGCCGACAACCGCAGGTGCTCTGCGAAAATCTCGGCACGGTCAGTATTCAGCATCTTGCGGGATTGATCGATGGCCGGCTGCACGATGCGGACGGTCAGGGCGTCTGCCGGCGTCTCCGCTGGTGTCTGCAGGCGGTAAAAGCCATAACCGAAGTGGGCCGCAAGCAATAGGCCTGCCAGCGCCAGTCCTGGTCCCATGCCTTTTTTCGTACCGATCAGCGCTGGTGAAGCGAAAATGAAAACCGCCAGCGTCGTGATGCTGAGAAGACCGAGCAAGTGCGCAGACTGCATCATGATCGGGATGGGCATGATGCCATAGCCGATGGCGTTCCAGGGAAAGCCGGTCGCGAGGAAACTGCGCAACCATTCCGAAACGCCGAAGGCGGCGGCAAGCGCCGCAATGCGACCAAGGCCGTCCGACCAGAGGAGATTGGCGGCCGCGACGGCAAAACCGTAAAACAGCGCCAGCAGTGCCGGCAGACCGAGGATGGCGAGCGGCAAGGCCCAGGCGAATTCATCCGCTTCCAGTAGAAGAGCATTGCCCAGCCACCACAGGCCTGCCACGAAATAACCAAACCCGAAACACCAGCCGATGCCGAAAGCCGGCAGAATGCGGCTGAAGAGACCACCACCCGGCTTGCCGGTGCAGCCGTCCACGAGCCAGACAAGCAAGGTGAAAGAGAAAAAAAGCGCTGCGAAAAAGCCGAATGGAGGCAAAGCGAGCGCCCCGACAGCACCCGCAGCAATCGCCATCACTGCGCGGCTCATGCCGCCGGCCAGCATTACCCTGCCTGCAAGACGCTCCATGCCATCTCCGTTTATGCGCGTCTGGAAAAGCCCGCTCCCGGCAAGGCCGCGCCACGGAATTTCCCCTCAAACCCGGCGTAAAGGAAAAAAGATTCGCAGTCCACAGGTGGGATCGCGGCGGCGGTCTCCTGCGGCCTTTTGGTCGTTCCAACCTGCCGAATCTCCGTCTTGAGATAAAGGTGACGGGGGCTCCCCTGTCACCTTTTCTAGTCGGCGTTCTGCTGGTGCGTGATCAGGCGAACATCGGGCGCGGGCAGTGCGATAACCCCGTCGGCTTCGCCGGGAGCCTGGTCGTCCTGCCCTTCCGAGCCATGATCACGAACGATACGGACGCCCTTGATACGCCGGCTATCCGCGTCGAGAATCTGAAACTCGAAACCGGGCACAGCCCTGACCACCTCGCCCTTGGCCGGAATGCGGCCGAGCGCGAAAAAGATGAGGCCGCCGAGCGTATCGATTTCTTCCAGATGTTCGCGCACGTCGAATTCGGGCCCGATCACCTCGGCAAGTTCGGTGAGTTCCGCGCGGGCATCCGCGACAAGCACATCGGCGGAGAGACGCGAAAACATCGCCTCGTCCTTGTCGTGCTCGTCATCGATATCGCCCACGACCATCTCGACGATATCCTCGTGGCTGACGAGACCGTCCGTGCCGCCATATTCGTCGATGACCAGGGCCAGCTGCGTTCTCTGTGCCTGCATCGTCTTCAAGAGGTCGGAGGCAAGCATCGAGGGTGGTGCGAAGAGAATTTTGCGCACGAGGCCGGCATCGGCGACCGTCTGCTCGAGATCGACCCGCGCCAGATCGAAATTCGGACGTGGTGAGCGCGTTGTTGCCTTCACCTCGCCATAAGCGACGCTGCGCGAACCCGCGCGGCGTTTGTTACGGGCCTGCTTGGCGACATAGGCCAGCAGATCGCGGATATGGATCATGCCCTTGGGATTATCCAGCGTCTCATCGTAAACAGGCATGCGGGAGCGCCCGGTTTCTTCAAACAGGATCAGCGCTTCGCCGATCGTCATGTTCTGGTCGAGACCGTCGATATCGACCCGTGGGATCATGATATCTTCGACCCGAACTTCCCGGAAACGCAGGATATTGTTGAGCATCGCCCGCTCTTCAGGCGAAAAGGCGGCACCGATTTCGGTGTCAGCCATCAGCGCGTCGGTCAGATCCTCACGCAGGCGCTCGCCCTGTGACGGTTTCAGCAACCGCCCTATGCGCGACCAGATCGTCGATCTCGGCTTTGCATGAGAGTCGTTCCGTAAGTGACTACTGCCCTCCTCCGAAGAGGACTGCTCGCCGTTTTCTCTGCCCTCATTGGCAGGTCGTGCAGAATGTTCGTTCATGGCTCCAGACAATATTTAAAGCGGCTCCTGACCCGCGTAGGGATCAGATAGGCCAAGCACCGCCAAAATGCGAGTCTCAAGCGACTCCATTTCTTCCGCTTCTTCCTCGTCCATGTGGTCATAACCAAACAAATGCAGGAACCCATGAACGAGAAGATGGGTCAGATGATCCTCGAAACTCTTGTCAAGTTCAAGAGCCTCGCGTTCAACCGTCTCGCGAGCGATGACGATATCGCCCAGCATCGGGCCGGGCATTCCGCCCGGCTCCAGCGGAAAAGCGGGGAAAGACAAGACATTGGTCGCCTTGTCCTTGTCGCGCCATTCGGCGTTGATTTCCCGGATATTTTCGTCATCGGTGAAGACCAGCGACAGTTCGACCGGCATTTTCGGGAAGGGTTGCTCCTCTTCCCGTTTCAGAAAATCGACCGCCGCATTCAGCACCTTGGTGGCAAAGGCAGCCAAGTTCTCTTCCGAGGACCAGCCTTCGGCCTCAACGCTGATTTGAATATCCAGAGCCGCCATTGTCTTTACGTCAGTTGCCCTTCGGAAGGCTCTCATCCGGCACCGCCGTGTGGGATTCGTAAGCCCGCACGATGCGCGCCACCATCGGATGGCGCACGACGTCGACATCCTTGAAGCGCACGACGGACACACCTTCCACCTCGGGGAGGATTTGCAGGGCCTCGACAAGACCGGACTTCACGCCACGCGGAAGATCCACCTGGCTCGGGTCACCGGTCACGATCATGCGGCCGTTCTCACCAAGACGGGTGAGGAACATCTTCATCTGCATGGTCGTGGTATTCTGGGCTTCGTCCAGAATGACGGCGGCGTTGGCAAGGGTACGACCACGCATGAAGGCCAGCGGCGCGATTTCGATGACGCCCGCCTGAATGGCACGCTCCACCTTGTCGCCCGGCATCATGTCATACAGCGCGTCGTAAAGCGGGCGCAGATACGGATCGACCTTTTCCTTCATGTCGCCGGGCAGGAAGCCAAGACGCTCGCCCGCTTCGACGGCGGGGCGTGAGAGGATGATACGGTCGACCGCGCCACGTTCCAGAAGCTGTGCGGCATGGGCCACGGCCAGATAGGTCTTGCCAGTGCCGGCGGGGCCGACGCCGAAAACCAGTTCGGACTGCTCCAGCGCCCGCATATAGACATCCTGCGTCGGCGTGCGGGCAGCGATGGTCTTCTTGCGAGTGGAAATCTGCGCCATGGAAATCTTGGCCTTGCGCTCCATCGTCGGCAAGGTCAGTTGGTCGTCAGCGGCCATTGCCATTCGGATAGCACCTTCCACGTCGGAGGCCTCGGCGGTTCCGCCCTTGAGCAGACGTTCATAGAGGAAATCCAGCGCACGGCGGGCCTGATTGGTGGCGACAACATCGCCAGTGATGGCGACGGAGTTGCCGCGCGGGCGGGCGTCGATATTGAGGCGCTGCTCCAACAGCTTCAGGTTCTGATCGAACTGACCGAATAGCTCTCCCGCTATCCTGTTATTCTCGAACGTGAGGACGAAGTGATTGGCGTCGGTCGCGGCTTGGCGTGGCTGGCGCGATGGATTTGATACCAATTCGTGTGCGTTCAAGCGGTCAGGCTCCTGTCCCAATCAGTGTCGGCTCCTCACTCTAACTCCCTGCCACCTCGGCAAACAAGCTGTTTGGACCCGTTGCGGTGATTCGTACATTAACAATGTCACCGATTTTCAACGTCTTTGCATCAAGATTCACGGATTGCAGCCACGGAGAGCGACCTATCAACTGCTCAGGCATGCGGCCGGGCTTTTCCAGCAACACATCCATGGTTTTTCCAACGAGCGATTCCGCAAATTCCTTCTGCTGCCGCAGCAACAGGGCCTGCAATCGTTCCAGCCGCTCGGCCTTCACGTCTTCCGCCACCTGGTCCGTCAGGTCCGCCCCCGGCGTGCCGGGACGAGTGGAATATTTGAACGAAAAGGCCTGTGCGTATTTCACCGTCTCGACCATCGCCATCGTATCTTCGAAATCGCGATCAGTCTCACCGGGGAAGCCGACAATAAAATCCCCCGACATGGCAATATCAGGGCGGGCGGAGCGGATTTTCTCGATCAGCTGGATATATTCCTCACCCGTATGGCGACGGTTCATCGCTTTCAGGATGCGATCCGAGCCGGACTGCACCGGTAGGTGCAGATAGGGCATCAGGATACGCAGGTCGCGATGGGCGCCGATCAGGCGGTCATCCATGTCGCGCGGGTGGCTGGTGGTGTAGCGCAACCGTGCAAGGCCCGGAATTTCGGCCAGCCTGTAGAGCAGTTCGGCCAGACCCCATTTTTCGCCCTTGGGGCCTTCGCCCTGCCAGGCATTGACGTTCTGGCCAAGCAGCGTGATCTCGCGCACGCCGGCATCCACCAGTTTCATCGCTTCATCGACGATCTGGCGAACGGGGCGCGACACTTCAGAACCGCGTGTATAGGGTACGACACAGAAGGTGCAGAACTTGTCGCAACCTTCCTGCACCGTCAAAAACGCCGTGACGCCACGCGAGCGCAGCGTCGCCTTTTCGGCAACCGGTAGATGCTCGAACTTGTCCTCGACCGCATATTCGGTCTCGATGACGCGCTCACCGCGGCGCACGCGCTTCAGGGCGTCAGGCAGGCGGTGATAGGTCTGCGGGCCGATCACGACATCGACGGCGGGCGCACGGCGAAGAATTTCCTCGCCTTCCGCCTGCGCCACGCAGCCGGCAACGCCGATCATGAATTCGCGGCCCTGCTCTTCGCGCGACTTTTTCATGTCACGCAGGCGGCCAAGCGCGGAATAAACCTTCTCCGCGGCCTTCTCGCGGATGTGACAGGTGTTGAGGAGAACCAGATCCGCCTCGCCCATGTCTTCCGTCTGAACGTAACCATCCTTCGCCAGCGCATCGCTCATGCGCACGGAATCGTAGACGTTCATCTGGCAGCCATAGGTCTTGATAAAGACTTTTCGACTGTTAGAGCCTTCGCGGGCGATCATTTGTGGGGCGTCAAGGCCAAGTGTTTCCTGGGTCATGGCGGCTATCTAGTGTTTTTCATAGCCAGATTAAACAGAAAAATGCCGGAAAAGCGAGGATGCCAGAGCAACGGAGCAATTCCGTTGCTCTTGATTTCAGCTTACGCATCCGATTTCCCGAAAACCGCGCACAGTTTTCGGTCCGATGCTCTATTTCCGCCAGCCGCCGCGCAGGCTGAAGGCCAGCATCGAGCGGATGGCAGCGGCAATATCGGTCGCAAGACGCTTGCGATTGTCCGCGCTGTGAAATGGAACGCTGTCGCCAAACGTCACGTCGACATCAATCGCGCCCGCCTTGATGACACCGAGCAGATGCGGCACCAGCGTGATGCTGCCCGGCCAGGCGGCAATGATCCGATGGTAGCGGCCCATGGCCATGCCCTGCACCCGCGTATAGGCGATGGCGACGGGCTGCACGTAAACCAGTTTGCCCGGAACCTGCTCGGCGGCAGTGGAGGCGGCACCGAACAGAGAGGATTTGACGGCCAGCATGCGGTTGCCGTCCGAAGTCGTGCCTTCGGGGAAAAGGACGACGATCTCACCGTCGGCCATGCGGCTGGCGATCTCACCCACCTGCTGGCCCGTGCTGCGCTTCTGCTCTCGCTGGACGAAGATGCTTTTCTGAAGGCGGGCGAGCCAGCCGAAGACCGGCCAGTCACGTACCTCGGTCTTGGCGATGAACACCACGTCGGCAATGCTGCCGAGAACGAGGATATCCTTCCACGAAGCGTGATTGACCGCCAGCATCAGCGGTTTTGCCCGCTCCACCTCTCCATGAACATGGACGCGGATGCCGAGAACGTGACAGGCAATGCGATGCCAGATGCGCGGAATGCGCCGGCGCAGCCGCCAGTCGAAGGCGAGACCCAGAAGTTGCAACGGCAGCAATATGAGCGTCACGATCAGAAGAACGATCGCGATATAGGCTGTCCGAAGCCACATCATGATGGGAACGCCCGCTTGTTCACCGGCGTCTCAGCGTTCTTCGGGTTTCAACGGCACGCCATAAAGTTCCAGTCGATGATCGACGAGCTTGAAGCCGTGCTCGCGGGCGATCTTTTCCTGAAGCGCCTCGATCTCGGGCGAATGGAATTCGATGACCACGCTGTTCTTCAGATCGATCAGGTGATCGTGGTGTTCTTCAGGCACGGTCTCATAACGCGAGCGGCCATCGCGAAAATCGTGACGTTCGATGATGCCAGCGTCCTCGAACAGCTTCACCGTTCTGTAGACCGTTGAAATAGAGATGCGCGGATCCACGGCGGAAGAACGGCGATAGAGTTCCTCGACATCGGGATGATCGGCTGATTCCTGAAGGACGCGGGCAATCACACGGCGCTGGTCCGTCATCCGCATGCCGCGTTCGGCACAAAGCTCCTCCAGCGTTTTCGAAAGGTCTATCACGTCTTCTGGCCTTTTGAGTATTCCGGTTGAATTTCGCAGCTTTCGCCAAAAAATGCCTGTCGCAGGGAACTAGCGAAGATCGCGGCGCATGACAAGCGCCGTCGACTTTGATCCATTCTTGGCCGTGTAATAGGCCTTGCGTTCCGCGACCGTCTTGAAGCCGAGCTTTTTATAAAGCCCCAGCGCAGAGGCATTGTTATTGTCCACCTCGAGGAACATGGTTTCGGCACCGCGCATCATCGCCTCGCGAATGGCCGACTGCATCAGACGCCAGCCGAGACCGGCGCGCGAGAATTTGTCGGACACCGCGACAGTGAGAATTTCCGCCTCACCAGCCACTTCCCGCGCCAGAACGAAACCGCCGAGCGGCTTGCTGAAAAAGGCGTTGGTCTGGCGGGCGACGGCTCCGAAAACCGACCCTTGCGTGAGCAGGCCCGAAAACTCCCCGTCATTCCAAGGACGTGGGAAGCGCAAGGCATGCAAGTCCGCCACCGCGGCGCAATCCTCATGCTGCATCGGCACGATCTCGAAATAGGGTTTCCAGCTCAGGTAATCGTCAAACATCGCAAATATCAGGAATCAGAAACAAGCACTCATGCATGCCGTATCAGGCAACGTCCTGACGTGCCAGCGCAAAACCTGTCTGTGGCCGGGCATCCGGCCCGCGCAGATAAAGCGGCGCGGGTTTTGGTTGGCCTGCCGACTTGCGCGCTCCGGCGCGCGCGACGAAGGCAATCGGGAAATGGTCCGGCCCGGAGCCGGTTTCCTCTCCCGCAAACAGCGGCGCGGCGGAGCCGATGACGGCACCGTCAAAACCGGAAAGGGCATCTTTGGCGTCATCCAGAGACAGAAGCGCCGCCTCGTTGAGTGGTGATCCATCCGTGCCGAATATCTGGAGATAGGTTTCGCCGCGTTTCGCATCGAGCCCGACGGCCACAGGCCGGCCTGGATTTTCGGCCAGATGATGCAGGGCAAGCGTCTCGAGCGTGGTAACGCCGACGGCCTCGACGCCGAGCGACAGGGCAAAACCGCGCGCCGCGGCAACGCCGACCCGAATGCCCGTGAAGGACCCCGGACCGATGGTCACCGCAATCCGCTCGACCTTCTGGAGCGGCAATTGTGCCTGCTGCAGGGCACCGTCGATCACCGCCATCAGCCTTTCGGCATGGCCCTTGCCGATCGTCTCGCAGACCTCGCCGAGCACAGTGTCAGAGGCGTTGTCATAGATACAGGCGGAACAATCCACCCCTGACGTGTCGAGTGCGAGAACAATCATGGTCTGGCTGACAGCATCAAACCGCTTCGACTTCGCGCACTTCGGGCACGAAATGGCGAAGCAGGTTCTGAACCCCGTGCTTAAGCGTGGCAGTTGAAGACGGGCAACCCGAGCAGGCACCCTTCATGTTCAGGAACACCGTACCATCGCGAAAACCGCGGAAGGTGATGTCGCCGCCATCCTGCGCCACGGCCGGGCGAACGCGGGTATCAAGCAATTCCTTAATGGTGGCGACGATGGTTTCGTCACCCTCTTCAAAAAACTCGCCTTCCTCGTCCGAGACTTCGGCAGCAATGGCCGTGCCCATGATCGGCCGGCCGGACATGAAGTGCTCCATGATCGAGCCGAGGATGGCAGGCTTCAGATGCTGCCATTCGGCATCATCCTTGGTGACGGTGATGAAATCAAAACCGAAATAGACACCGGTAACGCCCGGAATCGTGAAGAGGCGCTCCGCCAGGGGCGAAGCCTGCGCCTGCGACGCATTGAGGAACTCCACTGTCCCGCTTTCCAGCACCACCTTGCCCGGCAGGAATTTCAGCGTGGCGGGGTTGGGCGTGGCTTCCGTCTGAATGAACATCGTCGTCTCCTTCGAGGTCGCGGTTCACGCCCCGTAATTTAGAATTCTTCCAAAAATACGCCCGGCGAAGCCACACTTCAAGCCCTGACATGATAATTACATTCAAGAAATCGTCAGTCTTTAAAACCCGTCCGAAACCGGATCAGCAGAGCGCGTCGATTTCCTCATCCGTCAGTGTATCCGGCAAGACGGTGACCGGGATCGGGAAGGCCGCGCCGCGTCCGGCGATGGAGGAGACCAGCGGTCCCGGCCCTTCTTTCGTCGATCCGGCAGCCAGCACGAGAATGGCGATATCGCGGTCTTCCTCGATCAACCCGTGTATCTGCTCGGTGGCGCTGCCTTCTCGAATGACGGATTCCGGCTCAATGCCGATTGTTTCGCGCACCTTCTGGGCGACCTTGGCGAGCGTCGCTTCCGCTTCCTCACGCGCCTCGGCCCGCATGATCTGCTCGACACCCAGCCATTGCTGGAAATCGCCTTCCGGGATCATGTAGAGCAGCACCAGTCCGCCATTGGAGTTCTTGGCGCGACGACCGGCATAATGCACGGCCCTTTCGCATTCCGGTGTGTCATCGATTACAGCGAGAAACTTGCGGCGATGCCCTTCCAGACGCGACAGCCGTGTTGAAACCATTCTGCACTCCCAAAATCCGCCGTGATCCGAAAAACCGCCCGACGGTTCGGGCGGAGATTATATCAAATCACGGCAGGCGCAAACCGCCCGCCGCATTCGCGTGGCAACGGCCTGTCAGCGCAAGAAACCGATGATATCGCGCACCTCGTTCATCGTCTTTTCAGCGATAGTCCGTGCCCGCTCGCCGCCCTGGCTGAGGATGGCGTCAATATGGGTCGGATCATCGAGAAGACGGCGCATCTCGTTGTTTACCGGCGCCAGCACATTGACGGCAAGCTCCACGAGGGCCGGCTTGAAGGTGGAGAACTGCTGACCGCCGAATTCGGCAAGAACATCCGCCTTGGTCTTGTCGGAGAGCGCAGCATAGATACCGACGAGGTTTTCGGCCTCGGGGCGGCCCTTCAGGCCTTCCACTTCGCTCGGCAGCGCGTCCGGATCGGTCTTCGCCTTCTTGATCTTCTTAGAGATCGCGTCGACATCGTCCATCAGATTGATGCGCGACAGATCGGAAGGGTCGGACTTCGACATCTTCTTGGTGCCGTCCTTCAGCGACATGACGCGCGGCGCCGGGCCACCGATCAGCGGCTCCACCATCGGGAAATAAGCGTGCACCGGCTCATCGCCAACCGTGATATTAACGCCCAGACCGGCGTTGCGAATATGGCCGCCGAAATCGATGTTGAATTTCTGGGCGATATCGCGGGCGAGTTCGAGGTGCTGTTTCTGGTCATCGCCGACGGGAACATGCGTGGCGCGATAGACGAGAATGTCGGCAGCCATCAGGCTCGGATAGGCGAGCAGGCCGAGCGAGACCTGTTCGGCATTCTTGCCGGACTTGTCCTTGAACTGGGTCATGCGCTCCATCCAGCCGATGCGCGCCACACAGTTGAAGACCCATGCCAGTTCCGCATGCTGCGGCACCGCGGACTGGTTGAAGACGATATGCTTCACGGGATCGATGCCGGCTGCGATGAAGGCGGCCGCAATCGAGCGGGTCTGCGCCTTCAGGTCCGAGTGAACGAGCTGGGCGGTGATGGCGTGCATGTCGACGACGCAATAGATGCAGTCGTTATCTTCCTGCAGCGCCACGAATTTGCGGATCGCGCCGAGATAATTGCCGAGATGCAGATTGCCGGTCGGCTGGACGCCCGAGAAAACCAGCGGCTTGAATGCGTTCATTGTCGTCCTCGAAAAGGCTTGTGGAGGGCCCCGCCCCGTGTTTGCAATTGCACGCGCGCTTATGCACCCACAGCCCCTCGCAATCAAGCGGTTTCAAGGGCCGTCAACCGCGCGGCTGAAGAAGGTCCCAGCGATTTCCGTAAGGGTCGGCAAAGACCGCGACCGAACCATAAACCTCATGGCGCGGCTCTTCCAGAAAGTGCACGCCGCGGGCAATCATGGTTTCATAGTCGCGAGCAAAATCGTCGGTATGCAGGAAAAATCCGACACGGCCGCCGGTCTGGTTGCCGATGGCAAGCCGTTGCTGTTCGCCATCCGCCTCGGCGAGCAGCAGGGCACCACCCTCGGCGCCTTGCGGCTTGACCACAACCCACCTTTTGCCGTCGTCAAGCGGCTTATCGGAGAGGCACTCGAAGCCGAGAACATCGCAGTAAAACGCCTTTGCCCGATCATAGTTATCCACGACAAGCGTGACCAGCGCGATGCGGCGGTTTTCAGAAAAGGACATCAGCCCACCTCCGTCTCGGCGGTCTTTTTACCGCGCTTGCGCACGGCTCTCTTGACCATGCCGATATCGGCACCGCCAGAAACGAAAGCCAGCACGAAATAGACCAGCATGGCCGTAAAGACGAGGCCCATGATGGTTCCTGCCCGGACGAAGATGGACGAGGCCGACGACAGCTCGAAACTCAGCCAGGTCAGCGCATAATGCACAAAACCGGCCATCAGAGCCGCGGCCAGAAGCAGACGCGGAATGCGGGTCAGCAGCGGAATATCCACATGCCAGTGACCGCGCCACAAAAGCATGCCGAACAGCAAGGCGGCATTGACCCAGCCGGCAGTGATCTCGGCAATCGCAATGCCTGGGCCGCCGAGACGCGGAAACAGCGTCAGTGCCAGGGAGACATTCACAACCACGGAAACCGCCGCGAAGATCATCGGCGTGCGCGTGTCCTCGCGGGCGAAAAAGCCCGGAATGAAGGCCTTGATCAGCACGAAAGCCGGCAAACCCAGACCATAGATACCGAGGATCTGCGCGACGGTGATGGTAGCCGAAGGTGAGAAGTTGCCGCGTTCATAAAGAAAACGAACGATGGGCTCGGCCATGACAAGAAGAGCCGCCGCCGCAGGCAAGGTCAGGAATAATACGAATTCGACCGAGCGGTTCTGCAGACTTCCCGCCTCCACCATGTGCCCGCCGCGCAAAGCGCGTGCAAGTTCCGGCAAAAGCACGGTGGCCACGGCAATGCCGACAACGCCCAGCGGCAGCTGGTAAATCCGGTCGGCATAAGCAAGCGAGGAGATCACGCCCTCGCCGGCTGACGCAATATTGGTGTTGATCAGAAGGTTGATCTGGGTGATGCCGCCGGTGATTGCCGCCGGCAGGGCAAGAACCAGCAGCCGCTGCACATTTTTCGTTAGCCGCGGCCTACGGAGACCGATCCGCATGCCGGCGTTGCGCACGGCGATCCAGACGATGGCGAGTTGCACCAGACCCGCTGCCATCACCCCCCACGAGAGCGCATAACCCACCTGCAGGGGATCGTAATTCTTCCACCATGCCAAGGCGAGCACGCCGATGAGGATGATATTGAGGAAGACAGGTGCGATTGCCGCCGCAAAATAACGGTGCAGCGAATTCAGCATGCCGCCCATCATCGCCGCGAGCGACATGCAGGCGAGATAAGGGAACATGATGGTGGCGAGGCGGACGGTGTTGTCGAACTTCACCGGGTCTTCCAGAAAGCCCGGCGCGATTACCGTGCGCACGATGAACGGCATCGACAATTCCATCAAAATTGTCAGGGCCAGAAGCACGGTGAAGAGAACGCCGAAAACCTCTTCGGAAAAGCGCCTTGCACCCTCCATGCCGTTCGCCTCGATTTCCTTGGCGAAAAGCGGCACGAAAGCCGAGTTAAAGGCGCCTTCGGCAAAAAGCCGCCGGAAGGTGTTGGGAAATCGGAACGCGGCATTGAAGGCGTCAGCCACCGGACCAGTACCGACGGCAGCGGCCATCAGCGTTTCGCGCAGAAAGCCAAAAATGCGGCTGCCGAGCGTGGCGGTGCCAACGGTGGCGAACTTGCCGATCAGACTCATGGGGATATCAAGCCTTTGCCGTGCGCGCGGCCGGCAGCGCCGCCACGTCTGGATGGGCGATGATGCCGTTCGGCATGCGGTCACGCAATTCGTCTTCCTGCTCGCTCATCACGGCCTTCAGGCGCTGCGCAATGCTGGCCTGCCGGTTGTCATTCGTCACCTTCTGGCCGAACAGATCCGTCACGTAGAAGGTGTCGATGACCTTCTCGCCGAAGGTGGTGATGCGGGCGGAGTGAATATCAAGTGACAGGTCGGCGATGACAGCCGTCATATCGGCCAGAAGCCCCGGCCGGTCGAGGCATTCGACTTCGATGACGGTGAACTTGTTCGACAGACCATTCGAGATGGTGACGGAAGGCGGAATGGTGAAGGCGCTTTTTTTCCTGCGGCTCTTCGTACGCGTGGCGATCATTTCCGGCAGGCGCTGCTTACCGGAGAGGACTTCCTCGATGAGCTTGCCGACATTGGCACCGCGCCGCGTCTCATCTTCGTCGATCGGGAATTCGCGGTTGATGAGGATCGTATCCAGCGCCCGCCCGTCAGAGGTGGTGAAGATCTGCGCATCCGCAATGTTTGCGCCGGCAGCTGCACAGGCACCGGTGATGATCGACAACAGGCGCGGATGGTCCGGCGCCAGCACGGTGATTTCCGTGATGGCGTGGAAGGAATGGGTGCGCACCATTGTTGACAGCGCCTTTTCCTGCTTGTCCGCCTCGCGCATGAAGCGGGTGTGGCGCACCTGGTCTTCCAGCGCCACCGTCAGCAGATAGGGCTCGTAATGCAGCTTGGTATATTTGCGCCGCGCCTTCTGACCCCAGTCTTCGAGAGCATCGTAGAGCGCCTGGCGGGCAATCTGCGCACGCTCCTTGCGCGAGACTTCCGAGAAGCCGCCTGACAGAAGCAGTTCAGTCTCGTAATACAGCGAACGCAGCAACTGCCCCTTCCAGCCGTTCCACACGCCCGGACCAACGGCGCGGATATCGCACACCGTCAGGATCAGCAGCATCTTCAGCCGCTCCATGGACTGCACCTTGTCGGCGAAATCGGTGATGGTCTTGCGATCGTGCAGGTCGCGCGTCTGGGCGACCATCGACATCAGAAGATGCTGTTCGATCAGCCAGACGACGGTCTCGGTCTGCTTGCCGGTGAGGCGGAAACGCTGGCAGAGCTTGCGGGCGACGCGTGCGCCGGCAATGGAATGATCCTCCTGCCGGCCCTTTGCCACATCGTGCAGCAGCACGGCGACATAAAGCGCCTCACGCTCCTCGACGCCCGGCATCAATTGATTGGCGAGCGGATGGGCATCCACGGCGGTTCCCTTGTCCACTTCCGACAGAACGCCGACCGAGCGGATCAGGTGCTCATCCACGGTATAATGATGATACATATTGAACTGCATCATCGCGACAATCTTGCCGAATTCGGGAATGAACTTGCCGAGTACGCCTGCCTCGTTCATACGGCGCAGCGTCAGGGCCGGGTCGCGACGGGAGGTGAGGATCGACAGGAAAAGCCGGTTCGCTTCCTCGTTTTCGCGAAGCTCGTCATTGATGAGCGAGAGAGAGCGGGTGACGACACGCAGCGCATCCGGATGCAGTTCGAGATTGTTGATATCGGCGATGTGGAAGAGCCGGATCAGATTGACCGGGTCGTTCTTGAAAACATCCGGTCTTGCCAGCGCGATGCGGCCCCGGTCTTCCACGAACTCCACCGAGCCCGGAATCTTGCGAACGCGGTGGGCAAAACGGCTGAGAACGCCTGACAGACCCGGCACATCCTTCGCCTGCCGGTCTTCCAGCGCGGCGCAGACGATGCGGGTCAGATCGCCCACGTCCTTAGCCACGAGAAAATAATGCTTCATGAAGCGCTCGACGGCGGAGAGGCCCGGGCGCGGCTGATAATTCAGCGCATCGGCGATTTCGCGCTGAATATCGAAGGAAAGACGCTCTTCCGCCTTGCCGGTGATGAAATGCATCTGGCAGCGGACGGCCCAGAGAAAATCATCGGCCTTTTCGAAAAGCTTCAGTTCGGACCTCGACAAAACACCGAGTTTCACCAGATCGGCCGTATCGCGGACGTGGTAATAATATTTGGCGATCCAGAACAGCGTGTGCAGGTCACGCAGACCGCCCTTGCCTTCCTTGACGTTCGGTTCCACCAGATAACGCGTGTCGCCCGCCTTGCGGTGGCGCTGGTCACGCTCGGCGAGCTTGGCGGCGATGAATTCCGGGCCGGTTCCGGTGACGACTTCCGACTCGAAGCGTTTTTCGAGGTCGTCGGTCAGGGATTTTCTGCCGCAGATCGCCCGCACTTCCAGAATCGCGGTTCGGATGGTCATATCGGATTTGGAGAGGCGAATGCACTCATCCACCGTGCGGGTGGCGTGCCCAACCTTGAAGCCGAGATCCCATAGCAGATAAAGCACGAACTCCACGGCCTTGTGCATATCAGGCGTATTCTTGGCCGGCAGCAGGAACAGGAGATCGATATCCGACCCCGGCGCCAGCGTGCCGCGGCCATAACCGCCGACCGCCGCGACCGCGATCTGCGGCGCATCCTTGGGATAGACATGTTGGCAGGCGAGATCATAGAGCGTTTCGATCAGCCGGTCCTGAAGCCAGGAGATGCGCCGGGCGCAATCAATGCCGCTGCCATCGGCTTTCAGCAGCTCTCTCGCCTTTTCCCGCCCTTCCGTGCTGGCCCTGCGGAAGATCGGCAGCAGATCCGACTTGATATCGGCGATGCGTTTGCTGTCTTCCTTGAAGATAACGTCGCAATCGCGCTTCAGCGCCGATACATCGAGAATGTCGGAAAAATCCAGGTCCTTGATGGCCATCTATGCCGGTATCCATGTCCTGTGGGATAACCCCACCGCTGCGATGGGACTGTCCTATAAAGAATTTTAAAGGCGATGGACAGGCACTGTATCTCTTCAAGCCTTGCCAAGTTCTTTCTTCAACGCATAGAGCGCGTCCAATGCCTCACGCGGCGTCATTTCGTCCGGGTTGAAGCTCTTCAGGGCCTCCTCCACTTTCGATGGCCCCGCCTTGCGGGTTTCCTCGCGGCGGACGGCAATCTGGAACAGCGGCAGATCGTCGATCAGCTGGCTGGCCGGGTTCTTGCGGTCGGCATCCTCGAGCTTCGTCAGCACCTCACGGGCACGCTCCACCACTGAGGCAGGCAGGCCCGCAAGTCGCGCGACCTGAATACCATAGGAACGATCCGCAGCGCCCGGCCCGACCTCATGCAGGAAGATGACATCACCTTCCCACTCCTTCACCCGCATCGTGGCATTGGAAAGGCGGCCGAGTTTTTCCGACAGTACCGTCAGTTCGTGGAAGTGCGTGGCGAAGAGGCCGCGACAACGATTGACCTCATGCAGATGCTCGACGGCCGCCCAGGCGATCGAAAGCCCGTCAAAAGTTGCGGTGCCACGGCCGATCTCGTCGAGGATCACCAGCGAGCGATCCGTCGCCTGATTGAGAATGGCGGCGGTTTCGACCATCTCCACCATGAAGGTCGAGCGTCCACGGGCCAGATCGTCGGAGGCGCCGACGCGCGAAAACAGCCGGTCTACGACGCCGATATGGGCAGCCTCCGCCGGAACGAAGGAACCGATCTGCGCGAGGATGGCGATCAGCGCATTCTGGCGCAGGAAGGTCGATTTACCGCCCATGTTCGGGCCGGTGAGCAGCCAGATTGCACCGTTCTTGCCACCATTGACGGCGGAGAGATCGCAATTATTCGCAATGAACGGCCCGGCAGACTGCCGCCGCAGCGCTTGCTCAACAACCGGGTGCCGGCCGCCCTTGATTGAAAAGGTCATGGAGGCATCGACGATCGGACGGCAATAGGCCTGTTCGGTCGCAAGATAGGCGAGGCTTGAGGCGACATCGATCACCGCAAGCGCCAGAGCCCCGGCCTTGATCGCCTCCGCCTGCTGCACCACGGCCTCGACCATGCGCTCGAAGGCTTCCAGCTCCATGGTCAGAGCCTCGGCCGCGGCATTGGCGATGCGGCTTTCGAGATCGGCAAGCTCCGTGGTTGTGAAGCGCATGGCGCCCGCCATGGTCTGCCGATGGATAAAGCGCGCTTTGGCCTCATCCGTTGCCATCATCACATCGGCATTGCCCGCCGTCACCTCGATAAAATAACCCAGCACGTTGTTATGCTTGATCTTGAGCGACTTGATGCCGGTCTCATCGGCATATTGCAGCTGCAACCCGGCGATCACCCGGCGTGACTGGTCGCGCAGTGCGCGAACTTCGTCGAGTTCGGGATTGGCGCCCTCACGCAGGAAACCACCATCGCGTTTCAGAAGCGGCAGATCGTCGGCCAGCATCGAGCCGAGCATGGCTTCAAGAGCGCCGGGCAGGGCTTTCAAATCCCTGAGAGCTTTCGCCAGCTCATCCGGCAGCAGCCCACCGTCGAGAATGACCGCAATTTTTTCGGCCGAAACCAGACCCTGCCGGATGGCGCCAAGATCGCGCGGGCCGCCACGTTCCAGCGCAAGGCGGGAAAGCGCACGAGGCATATCCGCGACATGTTTCAGCGCGTCACGCAGACCATCGCACAGGGAGACGTCATCGATGAGATAGGCCACGGCATCAAGACGGGCATTGATCCTTTCCGGATCGGTCAATGGCGACATCAGTCGTTCGGCCAGAAGTCGCGCACCGCCGCCAGTGACAGTGCGGTTAAGCGCGTGCAGGAGCGATCCATCCCGGTCGCCGGATAGTGTTTTCACCAGTTCCAGATTGGCGCGGGTGGCGGGATCAATGAAGAGCGTCGATGCCGCACTTTCGCGTTCCGGCGCGCCGAGCGGCGGACGCTCGGCAATCTGGGTCTTTTCGACATAGGCCACGGCTGCTGCTGCGGCTGCCATTTCCACCCGTGAAAACGTTCCGAAACCATCCAGCGTCGAGACGTTGAAATAACGCGCAATACGGCCTTCTGCCACCGCACTGTCGAAGAGGATGGCCGGCTGCGGCACCGCGACACGGCCCAGCACATCGAAAACCGGCCGTAGTTCCTCGTCGTGGAACAGGCTGTCGGCAACGATCAGCTCACGCGGATCGATACGCCAGATATCGGCGAGAAGCCGCGTCAGCGTGGTTTCCGCCAGACGGAAGACGCCGGTGGAAATATCGATCCAGGCCAGCGCGAACTGCGCCTCCGCACTGCCGCGAATACGGGCAAGCGCCATCAGATAGTTGGATTCCGTCGGCGACAGCAGCTTTTCTTCAGTGAGCGTTCCGGGCGTGACGAGCCGCACCACATCACGCTTGACCACGGATTTCGATCCGCGCTTCTTCGCTTCAGCCGGGTCTTCAATCTGTTCGCAGACGGCGACACGGTAGCCGCGCAGGATGAGCTTCTGGAGATAGTCATCGGCAGCGTGAACGGGAACGCCGCACATGGGAATATCGTGCCCCATATGCTGGCCGCGTTTCGTCAGCGTGATACCGAGCGCGCGGGAGGCTTCGACCGCATCGTCAAAGAACAATTCGTAAAAATCGCCCATGCGGTAAAACAGCAGCGAACCGGGATTGTTCGCCTTGATCTCGATATATTGCTCCATCATCGGAGTGGCCGTCGCGCGGCTCTCTTCCGAGATCAGGGAAGCGGTTGTCAGAACGTCCGTCAATGGCCTGCCGATGTCATATCGCGTTGCGGAAAAGGAGCGCCGACACTAGCGGCATTGCCCGCCCCAACACAACACACGCGGCACCGCTGCCCACAGGAACATCCTGATGGCCTCGATCAAAACCCGGTCAGCCGTTGATGCGTTCGGCCTCGCCGCCATAATAGCTGATATAGCGGCCGGCGATGGACGATACCGGCAAAACCACCAGGACGTCGGTGGTGTTGAAAGCATGATCAACGACCGCGCCGGAGCCGAACATGGCGCCAAGACGCATATAACCCTTGATCAGCGGCGGCATGGCATTCAATGCCTTGCGGGTATTGAGCGCCTCGACCGGCACGAGGTCCATTTCATGATAGAGTTCGGGCAAAGCGACCGCTTCCCACTCGCCCTTTGCAAGGCAATTATGGTGCAGGAAGGACAGCGCCAGCGCATGTGCTTCCGGCTGCACGCCGGGGAAGGAAGCGCAGCCGATCATGGCGTCCATGCGGTGTTTTACGGCATAAGCCCAGTTGCCCTGCCACAGAAGCTCGACGGTACGCTTGGTGCGATATTCCGGCAGCACACAGGAACGGCCAAGTTCCATGAAGCGCTTGCCCGGATGGCGCGCGACAAGCCCGGCAATATCGAACTCGCTGGCAGAATAGAAACCATTATTGGCAAGCGCCGTTTCCTGTCGCAGCAGACGATAGGTGCCGACGATCTGGTCCTCGCTATCGCCTTCAATCGACTTGTCGAGCACAAGAAGGTGGTCGCAGACGCTGTCCCAGGCGTCGAAGTCGCGCTTGCGGCGCATCGCTTCGGCAGGAAGGCGCGCCTTCATTTCCTCGACAAAGACCCGGTAGCGCACGGATTGCGCGGCATCGATTTCACGTTCATTTCTGGCAAGCCGTGTTTCCAGCGTGCCGATACGGCCGAAAAGACCCTCATTGTCCTGAGCTGTCTCGGAACGAGGACTAATGACAACATTGTTTTCACAAATGTCGTGATTGAAGATTTCGGCAACCATGGGGAATCGCTCCGCCACCAAAGAGTTTTCCTGTCATAAATCACTAATTCGCGACAGAATAGTGACAAAATGCCGCCAACGCGAGTCTGTCAAGTTATGATGACAACACGCGTTTCGCCTCCAATAGGCGACGGATTTCCTCAACCAGCCGGCGCGGGTCGGCGGGCTTGGCCAAAACAGCACCTGCACCGGCCTTCAGCAGTATCTCGGCGGTCCCGGCACCGGCGTCCCCGCTGAGAATGATGACGGGAATATTTCTTTCATCTTTCAGCTTGCCGAGGAGGTCCGGCAACACGTCGAGGCCCTCACCGCCCGGCATATTAAGATCGGAGACGATGAGATTTGGCAGGCGGGACGCACCCGACGCCACCGATTGCTGGAGGGCCTGAAAATTGTCCACGGCGCGGACGATATAGCCGCTTTTTTCCAGGACAGCCCGGATGATGCGCGCATTGACCGCATCGTCTTCGGCCACGAGTATCTCCACGCCGCTCGCTCTCTCCACCACCCTTGACGAAAACCCCACATCCGGGTGGTTATCGTTGATCGCGTCGCGCCGCTCTATGCCGCGCAGGCGGCCACACAGCACATCGATCAGGGATTTTTCGCGAAGGGGCCGGATCAGCCAGGCGTCGAAGGACGCATGGGTGGTCGAAGCCCGCTCTTCGGGACTGACGAGCAGCGTGCGACGGATCGTCTGCTGCGGCCAATCCCGCAGGGCATCCCTGAATAGTGCCGAGATACGCAGATCGACGATGATGTCGGTGAGATCAGCGGTCCGGCTGACAGGTTCATTCCTCAGCCTGTCCAGATCCTCCGGCTGATGGATGAGAATACACTTGCCACCGAAAGCCTCGATGGCTTCCATCGTCACCGCCGCCGCCACACCCTCCGGCGCAATCAGCAGGACATTGGTGTGCTGCAGGCAATGGCTCCGGCCGGAATCCGGCATCTCGGCGGGAGCCCTGCCCGGGCGGAACACCAGCTTGAAGGTGCTGCCCTCACCCCTGCGGCTCGAAACCGTGAGGTTGCCGCCGAATTCCCGCACGATGCGGGCGGAGATCGCAAGTCCCAGCCCCGTGCCGGCGCTTCGTTGCGACAGCGGGCCGGCCTGCTCGAACTCCCCGAAGATACGCGCCTGCTCCGCCTCACTCATGCCGGGGCCGGTATCTTCGACGGTGATCTGCAATTCGCCGTCGACCATGCGCGCCCGGATAACGACCCCGCCCACCTGCGTGAATTTCACGGCATTGCCGATGAGATTGAACAGGACCTGGCGCAGCCTTGCCGGATCAAAATCGAGATAATCGGGCACGTCAGGCGTGACGAAGGAGGCGATTTCGATGCCCTTTTCATGGGCGCGATGGGCAAGCATCTCCACGATGCTCTCGATCAGCCGCCGCAGGTTTTCCGCGCGCGGGTTGAGCCTGAAGCGGCCGGCTTCCATGGTCGAATAATCCAGGAGATCCTCGACAAGCTGCACCAGCGACTGACCGGACTGTTTCATGCCATCCAGATAATTACGCTGTTCCTGATTGAGCTTCGTCTGCGACAGAAGGTGGTTCATGCCGAGCATGCCGGAGAGCGGCAGGCGGATTTCATGGCTGACCGTGGCAAGCAACCGCGCCTTTTCGGCATCGGCCTTTTCGGCGCGCAGGCGGGCATCTTCCCGTTCGGCAAGCGCAAGCCGTTCTTCGGTCACGTCTCTTGCGATACTGCTGATCATGAGACGGCTGCTTGCGAGATCGCGGGTTACCACATCGTGCCAGGAGAAGATGCGCTGACCGAACGGAGTCGCGATCTCCACATCATAGGCATGGACCCTGTCACCCGGGCGGAAAGCAATGCCGATCTCCTCGCAGCTCAAGCCTTCCGGCGACGTGCAGCCGGTCATTTCGCGAAAGACGCGGTTCGCCTCGACGATGCGCCGGTTCATGTTGCGGATCACGACGATATCGCCCATGGACTCCTGCATTTCGGCAATCAGCGACCGGTTTTGCGTTTGCCGCAGCCGGACATCCGAATAATCTGCGGGCAGCGTGCCGGGAAGCGGGAAAGATTTGCCGAAGAGCGCATAAAACAGGGCACCCATAAGCACCGCGCCAAAAAAACAGGCGAGCACGACGGTGACGGCATAGGGCACCGCAAGTGCGATCAGGGCGGCAGCGAAGGCCCCCACCGATAGCGAAATGGCGACATAAAGCGCAACCGCCCTGACATCGCTGGCATGTTCCTCGTTCGCAAGGCGCGTTGTCTTATCGGCAGGATCCGCCGCTGGGGTGGCCAGACCGAGACCATCTGAAACTTTTTGCCGAAGTCGTGCAAGTTCGCTCATACATAACCGCTACCACGGCAGCGGTTTTGATATGTTTGGCTGAAACGCTAAAATTTTACTTTTTGGCCGCCCGGGCATGCAGAAATTCATCGAGAATGACGCAGGCTGCACCGATGGTTATGAAACTATCAGCCAGATTGAATACCGCGAACGACCATGTCTGCGTGTGGAACAGGATATAGTCGATGACGTGACCGTAAAAAAAGCGGTCGAGAAGATTGCCGGCCGCTCCCGCGATGATGAAGGCAAAACCGAGATGGGCGAAGGTCCGGTCGGCCGCCGTCTTGCGCCAGAGCCATAGAACGAAGACCACGATGACGAGGCGCATGCTGACGATGAACCAGCCGTGCATGTCTTCCAGCATCGAAAAGGCGACACCGAGATTGTAGGTGCGATAAAGCGCCAGAAACGGCGCTACCGGAACCATCTCCTGCAGCGGCAGATAGGCCTCGACCAGCTGCTTGACGATCTGATCCAGCACCAGTGCGGCGGCGATCAGCGTAAAAGCCGGTGCGAATTTCGAGAACAATGCCGCTTTGGCCATTACGTCACCGGTGCCAGTTCGAGGAGATGTCGCCGTGCTTCAAACAGCATGACGGCGGTTGCGATGGCAAGGTTGAGACTATCGGCGCGGCCCTGCTGGGGAATGCGCGCCAGCTGGTCCGCCTTGCCGGCCAGTTCCGGCGGCAGGCCAGACTGTTCGTTGCCCATCAAAATCACGACCGGTTTGCCGGCGTAGTCGATCTTCCGATAATCCACGGAACCGGCAAGATGTGTGGCAACGACGCTGACATGGGCCGATTTTTTCCAGGAGAGGAATTCCTCAACCGACGCGCGGGCGACGGGCGTGGCAAAGACCGAGCCCATGGTGGCACGCACCGTCTCCAGCGAGAAGGGATCGGTGCAATCGCCCACCAGAATGACGCCCGAGGCACCGGCCGCATCCGCCGTGCGGATGATGGTGCCGAGATTGCCGGGATCGCGTACGCGGTCGAGCGCGATATAGGTCTCGCCCTTTTCAGGGCGGATATCCTTCAGCGGCTTCCATTTCTGTTCGAAAATACCGACGACCATCTGCGGATTGTCGCGGCGGGTGATCGAGGCGATGACCTTCTCGCTGACTTCGAGCACCAGACCACCTGACGCAACGGTCTTGACCGCCGCCTGCTCCACCAGCGGCTTACCCTTGGCGGCCTTGGCGTAAACCAGCGTCTTGATCGTCCAGCCGAGTTCGAGCGCGTCGATGACCAGCTTCAGGCCTTCGGCCATGAAGGTGCCGGTCTCTTCCCTGCCCTTTTTCTGGGTGAGCGCCTTGATGTCCTTGATGATGGGATTGGCAAGGCTCGTCACTTCCTTGACCTGGCCAACCCGGCGCGTGATGTTTTCGCGCATGTCCTTCGTCATTTCGGCTCCCAACGGCTGAATAGCGATGTGGAAAGCACGCGGCCCGGCGTCTTGCCGTCAAGCCCCGCCTCGCGAATGACCAGTTCACCGGATGCGACAACACCGCCGGCACCGCGCATGGTTTCGCGCATCAGCTCATGCATCGAATAGAAGCTGGCCCGGATGGAATAGGCCGTCAGCACCAGACCGAGCGCCTTGGGCGACAGGATTTCCCGGCAGATATCAAGCATCAGCGGCAGATGGTCGAACAATTGCCAGACCTCACCGTGAGTGCCGCGGCCGAATTTCGGCGGGTCGGTGAGAATGATGTCGTAAGTGCTGCCACGACGTTCTTCCCGCTGGATGAACTTCATGGCGTCTTCACAAATCCAGCGGATCGGCGCCTGTTCCAGCCCGGCGAGCACCTGGTTCTCCTTCGCCCAGCCGATCGCCTTCTTGGAGGCGTCGACATGGGTGACTTCAGCACCAGCAGCCGCCGCAACCAGCGAGGCGACGCCGGTGTAACCGAAGAGGTTCAGCACTTTCAGCGGCCGGTCGGCAGTCTCCACGGCATTTTTCAGCCATTCCCAATGCACGATCTGCTCCGGAAAGACGCCGACATGCCGGAACGCCGTGAAACGACCGAGAAATTCAACCCCCAGCAGGGAGAGAGGCCAGGTTTCGCCAAGCGCTTCCTTCGGAAAACGCCAGCGGCCCATGCCGTCCTCATCCGTATCGCCGGTAAAAATGGCGTCGGCATTCTGCCATACGCGGTCGGGAACCAACGGCCGCCACAGCGCCTGCGCCTCGGGACGAACGACGCGGTAATCGCCATATTGTTCAAGCTTCAGGCCGTTACCACTGTCGATCAGGTGAAAATCACCCGCGCCGCTCGATTCCAGAATGACAGGGACGTGTTCTGCGGGCAGTTCACCGGTGCGCTGCATAATTGCGCGCGCGGGGACTTGCTCAACGGCAGCCGCTACGACGGTTTTTTCCTTCGGCGCGGCTTTCTGCACGGTGCGCACCGCATCGGGCTCGCGCTTTTTCGGCGCGGCATCCGCGCGGCGCGCCGGCCTTGCGGCATGGACCTGTTTTTTCTCGCTCCCGGCACGCGCACGATTGCCCGGCCGGCTGTCTTTTTTCTTCAATGGAAATCTTTCCGCTTCTGCCCGCGTCTTATTGCGCCAGCAAATAGCATTCCGCGCGCCGCTCGACTAGAGCCGGAACGGCTGTCGCCACCATCACTTTGCCGGGAGTTGTCCCGCATGCGGCAGCTGCCCGGTGGCGGCCGCCTTCTGGCGGTTCGCCTCGTCGTGCCAGCGAACGGCCTCTTTCGCTTCGATACGGGCACGTTTGCGATGTTTGCCCTGCGCGAACCATGTGGCCGCCGAGCCCATGAGAACGCCAAAAATGACCGCCAGAAACAGAAAAACGAAAAACGGCGCGGTGAAGGACAGAACGCCATCGTCCGGTCGGAACGGATTGAGCGCCAGCGTCACGGACTGACGATTGGCCACGCACAGGATGACGAGGATGATCGCCAGCGGAAGCAGGATGATGAGGTTGATGATTTTTTTCGACATCCGACAATACTCCATCGCTGCGGGTGTTCCGCCGGCTCCTTTGCAGTCGCCAGGCGTCAAGAACGATCAATCGTCCTCTTCGTCGCCCATACCCGGGTTCAGGCGCTCGCGCAGTTCCTTGCCCGTCTTGAAGAAAGGCACCCATTTTTCCTCGACGAAAACCGACTCACCCGTACGCGGGTTCCGGCCCGAACGGGACGGACGGTTCTTCACCGAAAAGGCGCCGAAACCGCGAAGCTCGACACGATTTCCCGCCGCCAGCGCATCGGTGATTTCATCCAGCACCGCATTGACGATGTTTTCCACGTCGCGGTGATAAAGGTGCGGGTTACGCGCAGCAACGATCTGCACCAGTTCAGACTTGATCACGGTTGCCCCCTGAAAGAATTGGATTTTTAACGCGGCTCAACCTGCCAAACGGAAACAAGACCGTCAAGAAACAACTTGTCCGCACCGAGCTGGCTGGGGCCTGCGAAGGGAATTAAATCGTCATATCCCAGAAGTTTCGCTATTTGCGCAACACTGAAAAGCGCAAAAGGCGAATTGGAGGACGGCGCGCGCCATTCGACGATCGGCAAATCCTTGGCCACACCACGGGTTTCGAAATAGGCGCGAACTTCCTTTTCGCCGCCGAGCGTGTCGACCAGCTTGTTGGCAAGCGCCTGCCGACCAGTGAAGATCGATCCATCAGCCAGTTTCAACACCTCTTCGCGCGGCAATTTGCGGCGATCGGCGACGAGGTCGACGAACCAGCCGTAGCTGTCCATCACCATGGCGCGGATCATGGTCTTTGCCTCTTCCGGCGCTTCGTGGAAAGGAGAAGGCTCCGCCTTCATCGGTGACGACTTGATTTCCTGAAGCGAAACGCCGAGTTTTTCCATCAGCTGGCCAAGCTGGGGGTACTGGAAGATCACGCCGATCGAGCCGGTGATAGAGGTTTCGCCGGCAACGATGACGTCGCCTGCCGATGCGATCATATAACCTGCGGAAGCGGCGAGCGTGCGTACATCCGAGACAACCGGCTTCTTTTCCGCGACGCTTCGAATAACCTTGAAGATGCGCTCCCCGCCGTAGGTGGTGCCGCCGGGTGAGGAAATCGAGACGATCAGGCCTTTGACATTATCGCTCTTGGCGATCTTGTCGAGCCGCTCGAGAAGTTCGGTATTGTCGGTGATCAGGCCGGAAACCTCGATGCGGGCGATATGGGGTTTTGCGCTTTGCTGCGGGCCTTGCCAGAAAAACCGGTAAAGACCGAAGGCGCCGACGACGAGCAGGAGAACGGCGGCAACCCGCCAGAAAGTCAGCTTGCGGCGCAACCGCCTGCGATCAGCTATCGCCATATTATCCATAGAAACCTCTGTCGTCCGCCCGTGCGTTTCAGGCCATATGGTTCTTCTAACGCGAAGCCGCAAGGAAACAATAAAGAAACCAGAATTACGATAAAATTCGCATTTCCCTTGCACCTCTCCAGACAAAAACCATATTGGCAGGACAAAGCACTCGTGCCAAACACATTTAGATAGAGACACAAGCTTCGATTGTGCGCCTGAATGGCGCCGGGGAAGCATTCGGACCCACTCCTATGCTCGAACGACTCCGTGAACCCGCGCCAGCATTTTCGCTGCCCAATGACCAGAACGGCGCCTATGACACAGCGCTGCGGCATTCCGCGCGTGTAAAGCGGCTGAAGATCATTCTGCCGCTCAGCGCGGCCATCATCTCGCTCGCCTTCATCGCCGTTTCGGTCATCCGCACCTGGGCGCCCGAAAAGGTTTCGCTGGAAAGCGCGCGGATAGAAGACGGCAAGATCGTGATGGAAAAGCCCGCCGTCGCGGGCCGCAACGAAAAGGGTATAGATTATTCCATGAACGCCGACCGCGCGTTGCAGGACATCGCCAACCCCAACCTGATGACGCTCGAAAAGGTGCTGGCCGCCGTGCCTGTCAATGACAGCGTCGCGCAGGTTATCGCCCAGGAAGGCATTTTCGACCGCTCCACCAACACGCTGAAGATGACTGCGCCTTTTGACATCAATCTCAGCAATGGCATACAAGCGAAGTTCCAGTCTGCGGATGTCGATCTGAAGGCCGGCAAAATGAGCAGCAAAGAGCCGGTTTCAATCAAAACAAACGACGGCTCCATTGTTGCGCAATCGATTGACATCGCAGATAATGGCAAGACAATTACATTTTCGGGGCAGGTACGCGCACGTATCGCTGCATCCAATATCAAGAATGAAGGCAAGTGAGAGCCCGGTCCAGATGATGCAAATTTCCCGTCCCGTTTCCCTTGGCAGAACCGCAGGCCTTACAGCCGCAGGTCTCTTTTTTTCCTGTCTTGCAACTGTGGCTTTCGCCCAGAACACGACCAGCAGCATGCAGGGCGTCAAGCTCTCCGGCGACCAGCCGATCGCCATTGAAAGCGATCAGCTCGAGATTCGCGACCAGGAGCGTAAGGCCTATTTTACCGGCAACGTAAAGGTTGTGCAGGGCACGACCACCCTTCAGGCCGGCAAGATGACGGTGAACTACAAGGGTCAGGGCTCTTCGCTCACCAGTGGCGATGCCAATATCGAGAAGATCTTCGTCGACAACAATGTCTACCTGACCTCCGAGACCCAGAAGGCCACGGCCGACCACGGCGAATTCGACATGGCGGCGCAGACCTTCATTCTGACCGGCAAGCAGGTGGTCCTGTCCGAAGGCACTAACGTCTTCACCGGCTGCAAGCTCACCGTTCTGATGAATACGGGGCAGGCAAAGCTCGAAAGCTGCGGCGGCCCTGTTCGGATCATGCTTGATCCGAAATCCCAGAAAAAACAGTAGTCTTTCCTCGTGAAGATACCTTCGATCTCAAAAATTCTCGGCGGCGGACGCAACCGTTCCGCAGACGCCGCCTCACCCGCCGACAAGACCCCTTACCAGGGCACCTTGATCGCACATGGCCTGACGAAAACCTATGATACCCGTCGTGTCGTCAACGGTGTTTCACTGGTCGTGCGCCGTGGAGAGGCCGTGGGGCTGCTTGGCCCGAACGGCGCCGGCAAGACCACCTGTTTTTACATGATCACGGGCCTGGTGCCTGTCGATAGCGGCAAGATCGCCATCAATGGCAATGATGTGACCGGCATGCCGATGTACAGGCGTGCCAGGCTCGGTGTCGGTTATCTGCCGCAGGAAGCGTCGATTTTCCGCGGCCTGACGGTCGAGGAAAACATTCGCGCCGTGCTGGAAGTGCATGAACCGGATGCCGCCAAACGCAATCGCAAGCTCGATGAACTCCTGGAAGAGTTTCATATTGCGCAACTGCGCAAATCGCCTGCTGTGGCGCTTTCGGGCGGTGAGCGGCGGCGTCTGGAAATTGCGCGCGCTCTCGCGACCGACCCGACTTTCATGCTGCTGGATGAGCCCTTCGCGGGCGTCGATCCGATTTCGGTCAGCGACATCCAGAATCTGGTCAGGCATCTGACCGCGCGCGGCATCGGCGTTCTCGTCACGGACCATAATGTCCGCGAAACGCTCGGCCTCATCGACCGCGCCTATATCATCCATGCCGGCGAAGTGCTGACGCATGGACGTCCTGACGACATCGTCAACAATCCGGACGTGCGCCGTCTCTATCTCGGCAATAATTTCAGCCTTTAACGATAGGGCGCGAAAGATTCTTCATCGCGCCCCACCCTGACGCTTGACCAAACAAGATAAAAAAGCAATTTTTGGGCCAAGTTCTGTCTCCTCCGCAAAATTTATGAAAACTGTGGCTATGGAGAAGCTGTAAGGGGAGTTTCGCGTCCGCCATGGCATTGTCTGCCAGCCTTTTGCTGCGTCAAAACCAGTCTCTCGTGATGACACCGCAACTGATGCAGTCCATCCAGCTGCTTCAGATGACGCATTTCGAGCTGACGCAGTTTATCGCGCAGGAGGTGGAGCGCAATCCATTGCTGGAAATTGCAGCAAACGATGGCGATTTGGGCAGCGATACGCCTGTCGACGTCGATAATTTCGGCGACGCTGAAGCTTCGGATGCGGCCGTCAGGGTGACGCCCGACAGCGATGACTGGTACGGGGAGCGCGCCGCAAATCTTGGCGAGCAGCTGGACACGAGCTTCGAAAACGTCTTTCCCGACGATGGCGAACCGAGAAAAGCCGATGCGCCCGAACTCGCAAGCCAATGGAAATCCATGCCCGGGCAGGAGTCCGGAGAAAGCTACGACCTCGACGACTTCGTGGCCGCCCGACAAAGCCTCAGCGACCACCTCAATCAGCAACTGCCGCTCGCCATCTCCGCCGCCGAGGACAGGATGATCGCCGATGCGCTGATCGGCCAGCTCGATGAGACCGGTTATATCGCCGCGGATGCCGTCGACGACGTTGCAGAACGGCTTGGTGCCACACCATCGGCGGTCGAGTACGTTCTGAAGACGCTTCAGGGTTTTGATCCGCCGGGCATCTTTTCCCGTTCCTTGAGCGAATGTCTGGCAACCCAGCTCGCACAGAAGGACCGGCTCGACCCGGCCATGCGAGCTTTTGTCGATAATCTCGAGCTTCTGGCGAAACGCGATTTTGCCTCCTTAAAAAAACTCTGCGGCGTCGATGAAGAAGACCTTCTCGACATGCTGGCGGAAATCCGCACGCTCAATCCGCGCCCCGGCGCGGGTTACGATTCGATGGTTTCGGAAACAATCGTTCCTGATATCATCGTCCGCCCCTCCTCCACCGGTGGCTGGCTGGTGGAGATCAATCCCGACACCCTGCCGCGTGTGCTCATCAACCAGAGCTACTTTGCGGAGGTTTCAAAACATAAGGCGCGCGCAGGAGAGGATCAGGATTTCCTGTCCGAATGCATGCAGACAGCCCATTGGCTGACCCGCAGCCTCGATCAGCGCGCCCGGACGATCATGAAGGTGGCGAGCGAAATCGTACGCCAGCAGGATGCCTTCCTCATCAACGGCGTCGACCAGCTGCGCCCGCTGAACCTCAAGACGGTGGCCGACGCCATCAAGATGCATGAATCCACCGTCAGCCGCGTGACGTCGAAGAAATACATGCTGACGCCGCGCGGACTTTTCGAGCTCAAATATTTCTTCAGCGTGTCGATCAGCGCCGTGGAGGGCGGTGATAGCCATTCGGCGGAAGCGGTACGTCACCGCATCAAGGCGATGATCGCGCAGGAAGCCGCTGAGGCCGTCCTTTCCGACGACGATATCGTCGACAATCTGAAAAAGACCGGCATCGATATCGCACGCCGCACCGTCGCCAAATATCGCGAGGCGATGAATATTCCCTCCTCCGTGCAGAGGCGCCGGGAGAAGAAAGCGATGGCGAAGCTTTCCGCCTTCTGAGCAACGCGGCGATCACGTTTGCGGCGGTTTTTTGCCGCACCATTGACTCTTGTCACGGCAGGGGCTAGAAGCCCGCCGCACACGTCAGCAAGGTCATTTGTAACGGAATAATCTCCTCCGTCCATGGGCGTAAAATTCGAATGAAGGCTTTTTAAGGCCTTCGAAACGCTTGGATGCGCGCGCGGCTTGACGTAAGCTGGTACTCGCAAATCACTACAAAAAGGAAAATTTCCATGAGTGTGCGTGTATCTGGTAAACATATGGAGATCGGTGAATCTTTCCGTCAGCGGATTGAGGACAATATAGGTCTGGCAGTTACCAAATACTTCGATGGGGGGTATTCAGGCCAGGTAACCGTGGAGAAGTCCGGATCGCGTTTTGCGGCCGATTGCAAGCTGCATCTCGATACCGGCGTCGTATTGCATGCGGCGGGTCAGGCGAACGATCCGCAAGCCAGCTTCGATGCTGCCGCTGAGCGGATCGAGAAGCGCCTGCGTCGTTACAAGCGCAAACTGAAGGACCATCACAGTGGTTCGAACGGCGCGCTCCCGGAAATCGCCTATACGGTGATGGATGCTGTTCCCGATGAGGACCACGAGGTCCCCGAGGATTATGCACCCACCATTGTGGCGGAGAGCTCGAAACAGATTAAGACAATGTCAGTCGCCAGCGCCGTGATGGCGCTCGACATGACCGACGAGCCGGTTCTGCTGTTCCGCAGCCCGGGCAAGGAATATCTCAACATCGTTTACCGACGTCATGACGGCAATATTGGCTGGATCGACGCGGAAACGATCAAGAGCTGAACAGTCTGACAAGACGTGGGAGGCAGAGCGCCAAGGCGCATCTGCCTCCTGCATCGTCTCGATGGCATGAAGGAAAAAGAGAATGGCGTTGGCAGATTTGCTGCAACAAGATGCGATTATTCCCGCCCTCAAGGTGAATTCCAAAAAGCAGTTGCTTCAGGAGCTGGCCGCAAAGGCAGCCAGAATTACCGGGGTCTCGGAACGGGAAGTTTTCGACGTCATCCTCCAGCGTGAGAAACTCGGCTCCACCGGTGTGGGTCATGGCATTGCCATTCCGCATGGCAAGCTCAACAGCATTCATCAGATTACCGGCGTCTTCGCACGTCTTGAAACCCCGGTCGATTTCGAAGCTTTGGACGACCAGCCGGTCGATCTGGTTTTCCTGCTGCTCGCGCCAGAAGGCGCTGGCGCGGATCACCTGAAGGCGCTGTCGCGCATTGCGCGGGCGCTACGCGATCCTGAACTGGTGACCAAGCTGCGCGCCACCGATTCCGACACGGCGATCTACGCCTTCCTCAATCAGGAACAGGCGACGGCGGCCTGATCGCGGGCCTATCCTGTCAGTTTAACGACAATAAAAAACGCGCCCTGAAGGCGCGTTTTTTATGACGGAAGGATAAATGCCTCACGCGTCCTTTTCATTAAGAGACGACGTGCCCGGCTCGGCCGATGCGGAGGGTTCAGCCTTCGGGCCGCCCTTGGCGACACCCACCATCGCGGGGCGCAGAACGCGGTCACCGATGGTGAAACCGGCCTGAATGACCTGAAGTACGGTATTGTTGGGAACCGCCGTGTTCGGAACTTCGAACATGGCCTGATGGAAATTCGGGTCGAATTTCTGGCCTTCGGCATCGATCTTCTTCACACCGTGGCGCTCCAGCGTCGACAGCATCGAGCGCTCGGTCATTTCCACGCCTTCGATCAGGCCGTTGAGACCGGCTTCGCCATTGGTCTTGAGTTCGTCCGGAATGGCTTCCAGCGCGCGGCGAAGATTATCGGAAACGGCAAGCATGTCGCGGGCAAAACCGGCCAGCGAATAGGCCTTGGCATCCTTGACGTCACGCTCGGTGCGGCGGCGAAGATTGTCCATCTCGGCTGCAAGGCGGAGGAATTTATCGCGCAGATCGGCGTTCTCAGCCTTGAGCAGTTCCACCGGATCGGGCTCTGCCGTTTCGGCCTGTTCTTCACCTGCCTGGGCAGGATCGACAAACTCTTCCGCGACGTCCGCGTCAGGTCCGGGCTTTTTTGTATCGTCGGTCATGACGTTCTCCAGATTAGACTGTTATTGGGTTGGGCCCGATATCGAGCTTTGACGGGCAAAAATCAAGGCTTGCGGCAAAAAGCTTGCCGCATTCTCTGATCTTGCTGATGTGTCCTATCTCTGTTTGCGGGAAAGGCGCGCCATGATCTGCGCGGTATAATCGACCATCGGTACGATACGGGCATAGTTCAGCCTGGTAGGCCCGATGACGCCGACAGCACCCACGACACGATTTTCCTCATCGCGATAGGGCGCGACGATGAGAGAGGAACCGGAGAGCGAAAACAGCTTGTTTTCAGAGCCGATGAAAATCCTGACCCCTGAACCGCTTTCCGCCAGATTGAGAATCTCGATCAGATTTTCCTTACGCTCGAGATCGTCGAACAACATGCGTACCCGATCGATATCTTCCTCACCAGCGAGGCCCTCGAGCAGGTTGGAGCGGCCGCGAACGATGAGCCGGCCGAGCTTGCCTTCCTCATTGTCGCCCGCCCATATAGCGAGACCACGCTCCACGAGATCCTGCGCCAGCATGCCGAGTTCCGACTGCAACTCCGTACGCTGGGTCTGGAACTGCCCGCGTAACTCCTGCAGCGTCTGTCCGGACAGGTGGGCATTGATGAAATTCGCCGCCTCGGTCAATTGCGAAGAGGAGATGCCGGCCGGCAATTCGATGATACGGTTTTCGACCTGATTGTGATCGCCGACCAGCACCGCGAGCGCCTTGGTGGGCTCGAGCCTGATGAATTCGACATGTTTGAGGATGACATCATTCTTGGCCGTCAGCACGAGGCCAGCCCCGCGCGACATGCCTGACAGCATGCGGCTCGCTTCCGTCAGCAAACCTTCCAGCGATTGTTCGTGGCCGGCAACCGGCCCGATCTGACGGTCGATATTCGCCCGCTCATCGGCAGGAAGATCGCCCACCTGCATGAAGGCATCCACGAAGAAGCGCAGCCCCGTCTGCGTGGGCAGGCGTCCGGCGCTGATATGCGGCGAATAGATGAGACCAAGCTCCTCCAGGTCGCTCATGACGTTGCGGACGGAGGCCGGGGAAAGCGACATCGGCAGAAGCCGCGACAGGCTGCGCGATCCGAGCGGCTCGCCCGTATCGAGATAACCTTCGACGATGCGCCGGAAAATTTCCCGCGACCGCTCATCGAGCAGCGATGCCTGATCTTTTGAAAGCGGTGCTGAAAAACCCATCTTGTCCGTTCTTTATCGTCCAAATCTACTTTACGCCAATATAATGCGTTGCAACGCCGGGGCAAAACGGAAATTGGCTTTGCAAAAGCCCGGAGCGCACCTTAGAAGGCAGGAACCAACATGGAGAGTGGATCATATGCGGCCTTCAGGCAGAAAAACCGACCAGATGCGCAAGGTTTCCTTCGAGCGCAATTTCTCGAAGCATGCCGAAGGCTCCTGTCTCGTGAAATTCGGCGACACGCATGTGCTCGTCACCGCAAGCCTTGAAGAAAAGACGCCGCCGTGGCTGCGCAACAGCGGCAAGGGCTGGGTCACCGCTGAATACGGCATGCTGCCACGCTCTACCAATGAACGCATGAAGCGTGAGGCTGCTTCCGGCAAGCAGGGCGGCCGCACGCAGGAAATCCAGCGCCTCATCGGCCGCTCGCTGCGCGCCGTCGTTGACCTGCAGGCCCTTGGCGAACGCCAGATCAGCATCGACTGCGATGTCATCCAGGCCGATGGCGGCACCCGCACCGCCTCCATTACCGGTGCATGGATTGCCCTGCATGACTGCCTGAAGTGGATGGAAACCCGTAACATGATCAAGGTCGAGAAGGTTCTGAAGGACCATATCGCCGCGATCTCCTGCGGTATCTTCGCCAAGCAGCCGGTGATCGATCTCGATTATCTGGAAGACTCTTCCGCCGAGACCGACGCGAATTTCGTGATTACCGGTTCCGGCGGCATCGTCGAGGTTCAGGGAACGGCGGAAGGTGCGCCCTTCTCGGAGGAAGAGTTCCTGACGCTGCTCGGTCTTGCCAAGGCCGGTTGCAGCGAACTGGTTGCCCTTCAGAAACAGGCAATCGCCTGAGCCGACAGGAAAACGTCATGCGCAAGCTCGATACCAGAACGATCGTCGTCGCCAGCCACAACAAGGGCAAGATCGCCGAGATCGCCGATCTGATCGGGCCTTTCGGTTTCTCCGCCAAATCGGCGGCGGAGCTGAACTTCTCCGAGCCGGAAGAGACGGGTACTACCTTCGAGGAAAATGCCGCCATCAAGGCGCTCGCGTCTGCGAAGGCGTCCGGCCTGCCGGCATTGTCCGACGATTCCGGCCTCGTGATTGACGCGCTCGATGGTGCACCCGGTGTCTATACCGCCAATTGGGCGGAAACGGCCGATGGCACGCGCGATTTCGCCATGGCGATGCAGAAGGTCGAGGATGCGCTGGCCGAGCGCGGAGCCTCCAAGCCGGAAGATCGCACGGCCCGCTTTGTCAGCGTGCTGTGCCTGGCCTGGCCGGATGGGCATGTCGAATATTTCCGTGGCGAGGTCGAAGGCACCGTGGTGTGGCCGCCGCGCGGTACGAGCGGTTTCGGTTATGATCCCATCTTTAAACCCGATGGATATGACACCACATTCGGCGAAATGAGCGCGGATGAAAAACACGGCTGGAAACATGGCGACGCTTTCGCACTTTCTCACCGCGCCCGGGCGTTCAAAAAATTCGTAGAAACCTGCCTGGAGGCATGAACCCGATGGTCGGGGAGCACCAACTTTCTGCCCCCGGCGCATCGCTTCTGCCGGATACGGGCGATCCCGGTTTCGGGATCTATCTGCACTGGCCCTTCTGCGCGGCCAAATGCCCCTATTGCGATTTCAACAGCCATGTCCGCCACCGGCCGGTGGATCAGGAACGGTTTACGGCGGCTTTCCTGCGTGAAATGGAACATATGCGGACGCTGAGCGGCCCGCGCGTCGTCACCAGCATTTTCATGGGCGGCGGTACGCCTTCGCTGATGGACCCACAGACGGTCGGTGCGCTACTGGATGGCATCTCGCGTTTCTGGCATGTGCCTGATGGTATCGAGATCACCATGGAGGCTAATCCTTCCAGCGTCGAGGCAGAACGGTTTCGGGGTTATCGGGCGGCAGGCGTCAATCGTGTCTCGCTCGGCGTGCAGGCACTGAATGACCGCGACCTGAAATTCCTCGGCCGCCTGCATGATGTCGCCGATGCCTTGAAAGCCATTCGGTTGGCGCGGGAGATTTTTCCGCGTATGTCCTTCGATCTCATCTATGCCCGCCCGAACCAGACGGTGGCCGAATGGGACGCCGAACTGAAGGAGGCTGTCTCCTATGCCGTCGACCATCTGTCGCTCTATCAGCTGACGATCGAGGAAGGCACACCCTTTTATGGCCTGCACAAGGCCGGCAAGCTCATCGTTCCGGATGGCGAACATTCGGCCGTGCTTTATGAGGCGACGCAGGAAATCACCGAGCGTTACGGCATGCCGGCCTATGAGGTTTCCAATCACGCCCGGCCCGGCGCCGAAAGCCGCCATAACCTCACCTACTGGCGATATGGCGATTATGCCGGCATCGGCCCCGGTGCGCATGGACGCCTGACGCGTGGCGCTTCCAAGCTCGCCACCGCTACCGAGCGGCACCCCGAGACCTGGCTCGAAACCGTTGAGCGGGAAGGCCATGGCATGGTCGACCAGGAATTGCTCGGTGTCGATGAACAGGCTGATGAATTGCTGCTGATGGGCCTTCGCCTGCGCGAAGGCATCGATCTCGCCCGTTGGAGCGATCTCTCCGGCCGCGACCTCGACCCGGAAAAGGAGGAGTTTCTCCTTCAGCACGGTTTCGTGGAAAGGCTCGGCAATTCCCGCCTGCGCTGCACACCCTCCGGCATGCTTATTCTGGATGCCGTGGTGGCCGATCTCGCCTGCTGAGGCCAGCGCCACCCGGCTGAACCCGATAACGAGAATTCAATAAAAAAGCGGCCCGAAGGCCGCTTTTTTTCATGCGTTGTTTTCGTTGATCAGGCGTTTCAGTAGCTCAACCTCGTGGCCGAGCTTTGTATCGCCGGAAATCAGATCCTCGATCTTGCGCACCGCGTGAAGAACCGTGGTGTGGTCGCGACCGCCGAAACGACGACCGATCTCGGGAAATGAGCGCGGCGTCAACATCTTGGCCAGATACATGGCGATCTGGCGCGGTTTGACGATGACGCGGGTGCGACGGTTGGACACCAGTTCCTGCCGCGACACATTATAGTGCCTGGCGACGATGCGCTGAATATCCTCGATACGGACACGCTTGGCCTCACCGCTGCCAACGAGGTGCGACAGCAGTTCATCGACACGGTCAACCGAGAGGTTCGGCTCGAAAGAGCGTCGGAACATCAGCTGGTTGAAGGCGCCTTCAAGCTCGCGACCGCTCGCCGTCACGCTTTTGGCCACATGGGTCAGAATTTCGTCCGAAATTTCGAAAGACGGATCATCCTGACGCGCAGAGCCCATGCGACGGTTGAGCATTTCGTAGCGCATGTCGTAATCAGGGCCTTCGATCTCGATCGCCATACCGCCCTGAAGACGGGAACGGACACGCGGATCGAGCGACTCCAGCTCCCAGGGCGCACGGTCAGCCGCAACCACGACCTGCTTGGCGCTGTCGAGCAGCATGTTCAGCAGGTGGCAGAATTCGTGCTGGATCATCTTGCCCTGCAGGAACTGCATGTCGTCGATGACGAGAAGGTCGATATTGCGCAGCGTGTCCTTCAGCGTCAGCGCGTCATTGTCGCGGATCGCAGTCGCAAAACGCCACATGAAATATTCGGCCGTCAGATAGACCACGCGCGGATTGCGCGGGCTGTCGATGGCTGCATTGGCAATGGCCTGCAGAAGATGCGTCTTACCGAGGCCGACCCCCGCATGAATGAACAGCGGATTGAAGCGCACGGCGCCAGCGCCAGCTTCGGCGATCGTTTTTGCCGCCGCAAGGGCGACACGGTTGGACGACCCTTCAACAAAGGTATCAAAGGTAAAGCGTGTATCGAGCGGCGAGCCGAACAGCGGCCCGGAACCACCCTGACGCAGGGTCGCCTGCGCCGCCATAGGCTGAGCCGCAGGCGCTGTCGCGGACTGCGACGGAATGAAGGACTTGTTACGCGGAGCCGCACCAACCTCCTGAACGGGCTGCGCCCGTTCTTCGGTCTGCGCCGGGCGAACCGGACGGCTGGCCGAGCGGACAAGAATCTCCACCTTCAGCACATCCGGATCCTCGCTCTGAACGAGGCTGGTGATCAGATCCATGTAACGGTTGTTGATCCAGGACTTCAGAAAGGTCGTCGGAACGGTAAAGCGGACGACGCTTTTCGAAACGGTATGGAGTTTGAGCCGTGCAAACCAGCTTGCATAGACCTCGGGACCAACCTGTGCCTTGAGCCGCGCGCTAAAACGTTCAAACAGCGCATCATGCATCATTGCCGATTTATCCCCTGCCGCTTCTGAGCAAGCTGCATCACATGCCTTTGGTGCGCGGTCCCCATCAGCCACCGCACCCATCGCCAAATTCAATTGCATATTGCCGCCTTTCAAATTGCCAATCATAGCCTGACGATCAAATATCGACCGCCAGGGATCCCCCTCGTTTATTTTGCCCCCAGCGTTCCCCTCGAAAGAACGACAAAGGCGACTACTCGTTTGCGAGTCGGTTATCCCATTTCACTCCCCCTCATGGAGAGACCTGCGACACGCTAAAAACGCTCCTTTCGTTACAACCTTAAGGCGCATTTTTGAGGACAAAAAGCTCCTTCCCGTTCCGAGACCGAAACGGCACAAAAAGCTCCATGACCTGAAAAAACGGATCTCGAAAGATCCGCTAGCAAGAAGGTGAATATCGTCGATATGATCATCGAGATAATCTGTGGACTGAGCTCCGCACCCCTTGTTGGAATGCATTTAGGCAGGATCGTGGGGAGAGATCAATGGCGTTTTTTCTGCAAAAACTCAGATCGGCCATTGACTCACAAAGGCCGTTTTGCATCACCGACGAGGTACGAAGCAGAATCGCTTATGAATCAATGAGATTCAATTTTGGCAATTTTTGAGAGCCGATTTTACCAAAAAAATAAAAATCTGCTTGACTCAAAACTAGCCGCGACTTCCGTAGAGAAAGCTTCCCACCTTCAGGGAGACCTCCAGTAAATGATTGTTTTTATTATGCTTTTCCTGTCGTCCATCTGACATGCATTTGTCACGTTACGGCAGCAATGGTTAATGGGCAGTTAGAATCACAAAAAGCCCGGTCAAAAGACCAGGCTTTTTGAATAGTTAATTGTGATTAGCCGGATTAGGCGGAAAGAGCCTTAACGCGCTGGGCAAGACGCGACACCTTGCGGGATGCGGTGTTGCCGTGCAGAACGCCACGCGTTGCTGCGCGCTGGATCTCAGGCTGAGCTGCCTTCAGAGCTTCGGTGGCGACTGCCAGATCGCCGGTAGCGATTGCTTCCTCGACCTTGCGGATGAAGCCGCGAACGCGCGAACGGCGAGCCTTGTTGACTGCGGTACGGCGAGCGATCTTGCGGGTCGCCTTTTTCGCCGAAGTTGTATTGGCCATGTATGCCTCTCTTCGAATTCAAACCAAATTCCGCAACCAGAGGATCGGGTCGTTCGACGACCTCACGTAACCCAAGAATGCGGGAGTAATTTCGGACAAGCCGGATGGCTTTCCTTAACCGTGGGCGGGCATATACCGCTAAAGCGCACCCCCGTCAACGCGCAAAACGCTTAAAAGCGCCGATATTCCGAATCCTTAGCGATTCCGGAAAGCGGGTTTGCGCTTTTCAACGAAGGCCGCCATGCCCTCCTTCTGATCCTCCGTCGCAAAGAGCGACTGGAAGGCACGCCGTTCATATCTCAGCCCCTCGGCGAGCGGCACCTCGAAGGAGCGGTTGACGCTTTCCTTGGCCATGAGCACGGAAGCACGCGACAGCGAGGCAATGCGGGTCGCAGCTTCCACCGCCACCTCCATGAGATCTGCAGCCGGCACGATACGCGATACGAGGCCGGCGCGCTCGGCTTCCGCCGCATCCATCATGCGGCCGGTCAGAACGAGGTCCATGGCCTTCGCCTTGCCCACCGCCCGCGTCAGCCGCTGCGATCCGCCCATGCCGGGAATGACGCCGAGGGTGATTTCCGGCTGGCCGAACTTCGCCGTGTCCGAAGCGATAATGAAATCGCACATCATCGCCAGCTCGCAGCCGCCGCCGAGCGCAAAACCGGAAACAGCGGCAATAACAGGCTTGCGTGTGGCCGCAACCTCATCCCAGCCACCCAGGAAATCGCCCACATAGGCATCGACGAAATCCAGCCCCTGCATTTCCTTGATGTCGGCGCCGGCCGCAAATGCCTTTTCCGAGCCGGTGATGATGATGGCGCCGATGGAATCATCGGCTGAGAAAGAAGACAGAATGTGCCGCAGCTCTTTCAGAAGCACCGAATTGAGGGCGTTGAGCACCTTGGGGCGGTTGAGCGTGATGACGCCCACCTCATCGCGCTTCTCGACCAGTATCATTTCATAGTCCACGGCAATCTCCCCTTCTCCGTAATTTGCAGCACCGCTATTTCTGGCAGGCGGCGCAATAGAATGTCGAACGACCGGCCTGCACCACCCTTTCAACCGTACCCCCGCAGCCGGGTGTCCGGCAAGGCTGGCCTTCCTGATCGTAGACCGAAAAGGAATGCTGGAAATAACCGAGCGTTCCATCCGTCTGTATATGGTCGCGCAGGGAGGAGCCGCCGGCGGCAATCGCATCGGCGATCACATCACGGATTTTCTCCGTCAGATCGATGAGCTGCGCTTTCGGTTTGCCACGTGTCGTCACCAGCGTTCCCGCCGCCCGCAAGGGAGAAAGATGGGCGCGCCAAAGCGCCTCGCAGACATAGATATTGCCCAGCCCGGCAATGATCTTCTGATCCAGCAGCGTGCTTTTCAGTGGCTGGCTTTTGCCCTCGAACCGGCTCGCCAGATAATCCGCGCTCAGCGCATTGCCGGTCGGTTCGGGCCCAAGCTCGGCAAAGGCGGGATAGAGGTCGAGCTTGTTGCGCTCCACCAGATGCATGAAGCCGAAGCGGCGCGGATCATTATAGATGACGCAGACGCGCTCCTCTCCTTTATCCAGATGAAAGACGACATGGTCATGCTTGCCGTCTTTCGAGCGGGCATAATGAAAGGCGCCGGGCGCTTCGCCGCCCTCTCCCTTTTCCGCCTCGATGCGGAACGAGCCGGACATGCCGAGATGGGACACGATCGTCAGCCCGTCCTCCAGCTCGATGAGAAGATATTTCGCCCTGCGCCCAAGCGAGATGATCGTTTTTCCTTCGATCAGCCCCGCGAAATCCGCTGGAAACGGAAACCGCAGATCCGGGCGGCCAAGATGGAGCTTGCGGACCCTTGCGCCTTCCATGGCGGGTGCGAGGCCTCGTCTGACGGTTTCGACTTCTGGCAATTCTGGCATCTGGCTTATCCGGCAGTTTATCGTTAGGACCATGTGGTCTATACAGTGCACGCGAAATGTCGCGCCCAGGCGATGCGGCAACAGATAGCGTTGCCATGGCGTTTCCGCTATGGTCCGCCACGCAATAAATATGGAGACAGATGATGACTGACGCCCGTACGACCGCAGAAGGTGGCATGGAAACGTCCTATGGCTTTCACAAGGTGGATGAAGGCAAGAAGCAGGGGCTGGTCAATGAAGTCTTCCATAAGGTGGCCAAGCGCTACGACATTATGAATGACGTGATGTCGGCCGGCCTGCACCGGCTGTGGAAGGACGCCATGGTCTCCGCGCTTTCGCCGCGCAAGGATCCTTCCTACAAGATTCTGGACGTGGCGGGCGGCACTGGCGATGTCGCCTTCCGTATCATCGAAGCCTCCAACCGTCTGGCGCATGCCACCGTTCTCGATATCAACGGCTCGATGCTGGCTGTGGGCGAGGAACGCGCTGCGAAAAAGAAGCTTTCCGACAATCTGACCTTCGTCGAGGCCAATGCCGAGGAGCTGCCCTTCGAGGCGAATACATTCGACGCCTATACGGTCGCCTTCGGCATTCGCAATGTGCCGCGCATCGATGTGGCGCTGAAGGAGGCCTACCGCGTGCTGAAACGCGGCGGACGGCTGCTGGTGCTGGAATTTTCCGAAGTCGACATGCCGCTGCTCGACCGCGTCTATGATGCCTGGTCGTTCAACGCCATTCCGCAATTCGGCAAGATGATCACCGGCGATGCCGAGCCCTATCAATATCTGGTCGAGTCGATCCGCAAATTCCCCAATCAGGAGGATTTTGCAACGATGATCCGTACTGCCGGCTTTTCCCGCGTCACCTATACCAATTATACCGGCGGCATCGCCGCCCTGCATTCCGGCTGGAAGCTTTAAGACCATGCCCGGCAGACGCAGGAGACAAGCATAAGCATGAGTACTTTGGGCGCATATTTCCGCCTCGCTAGGGTTGGCTGGGTTCTCGTGCGCGAAGGCGTCGTGCTGGCTTTGCCGTCCGATGACCTGCCTGCCCCGGCACAATTGTTGAAAGCCGCGCTGAAACCTTTCGCCCGCAGCAAGGCAAAACGGGCGCAGCGCAGCGACCGGCTAGCCGTGGCGGTCGAGCGGCTTGGGCCTTCCTATGTGAAGATGGGCCAGTTTCTGGCCACCCGGCCGGATGTGGTGGGCGCCGATTTCGCCGACGATCTTGCGAGCCTTCAGGACCGCATGGCTTTTTTCCCGGCCGCTGCGGCGAAGGCCAATATCGAAGGTTCGCTCGGACGATCAATTTCGGAGCTTTATAGAGAATTCGGCGACCCGATCGCCGCCGCCTCCATCGCCCAGGTGCACCCGGCCATGGTGGATACACCAAAGGGACCGCGCAAGGTGGCCGTCAAGGTCATTCGACCCGGCGTGCGTCAGCGTTTCCAGAACGATCTCGAGGCGATGTATCTGATTGCCGACCTGCAGCAGCGTTTCGTTCGCTCCGCCCGTCGCCTGCGGCCGGTGGAAGTGACACGCACGCTGGAGCAGACGACCAAGATCGAGATGGATCTGCGGCTCGAGGCCGCCGCACTTTCCGAACTTGCGGAAAATACCAGACAAGATCCCGGCTTCCGTGTTCCCGAAGTGGATTGGGAACGCACCGGCCGCGACGTCGTCACCATGGAATGGATCGACGGCGTCAAGATGTCGGATATCGAGGGACTGAAGGCAGCCGGCCACGACCTGAACAAGCTGGCCGATACGCTGATCCAGTCCTTCCTGCGGCATACGCTGCGCGACGGTTTTTTCCATGCCGACATGCATCCCGGCAACCTCTTCGTCGATGCGAAGGGCGAGATCGTCGCCGTGGATATGGGCATTGCCGGTCGGCTCGGCAAAAAGGAACGCCGCTTCCTTGCCGAAATCCTCTATGGCTTCATCACGCGTGACTACATGCGGGTGGCGGAAGTGCATTTCGAGGCCGGTTACGTGCCGGGCCATCACGACAAGGCCAGCTTCGCCCAGGCGATCCGCGCCATTGGCGAACCAATCCACGGCCAGCCGGCCGAGACGATCTCGATGGGCAAGCTCCTGACTCTGCTGTTCGAAGTGACCGAGCTTTTCGACATGGAAACGCGGCCGGAACTGGTGATGCTGCAAAAGACCATGGTGGTGGTGGAAGGCGTGTCGCGCATGCTCAATCCGCGCTTCAATATGTGGAAGGCGGCCGATCCGGTCGTCGGCGGCTGGATCCGTGACAATCTCGGTCCCAAACGCATCGCCACCGATCTGAAGGACGGCGTGAAGGCGGCACTCAAGCTCGCCGAAGCAGTGCCCGAGATCGCCGCCAAGACCGAGAAGCTGCATTCCGAACTGATGTATATGAGCGAAAACGGCCTGCGTTTTGACGCGCAGACGGCGGAAGCCATCGGCAAAGCGGAAGCGCGCCATACCAAATGGGGGCGGATTGCGCTCTGGGTGATTGCGCTGACGCTTCTCTATATTGCCATCCGAATCAGCTAAGAACGTGAAGGTGCCCGGCGTGACCGCCAGGCGCCTCAGTTATCAAAAAAACCGCCTATTAAGCAGACGTAACGACCGCATGCCATGCTCATGCAATATACGAAGAATAGTGACCTGATCTTCTCAACGAAACAGGTGGCCGATGCGATTGTTAACACTTCTGGTTGGCTCGCTATTCTTCAGTCTTCAACCGGTCGCAGTGCCGGAAGCGATGGCGCAACACAGGGTCTACGATCCCTGTACGGACGGTAGCATAAATGATGGAATACCACGCAGTTGCGACGAGGTGAGACGGGAATTGCGACGCAGCGACAGGTATGATCGAAGGGAATGGGACTATTATCGGCCGATGCGGCCACTTCGCACCGATCCATGCAGGGACGGGCGCGTCAGCGACGGGCAACCGCGATCCTGCGGAGAGTTGCATCGCTGGTTGAATGGTAGATGATTGCCGGACGGGAATTGAAATTCATGGCAAAAGCGCAGGTAATAAAACAGGCCCTTTCCTATTCTTCGTGGCCACTCGTATTTGGCGGCGGCCTCGCGGGATCCTATTTCGCTTTCGCGGGCAGCCATCCGATCGCTGCGTTTCTGGCTGTTTACGCCGGCGCGGTTCTGAGCCTGTTTCTTCTCGAGCGCTATATTCCCTATGAAGTCGAATGGCTTGAGGGTGACGGCGAGACCATGACCAGCATCGGTCACACGCTTTTGACGAAGGGGCTCGTGCAGCTCGCTGCCGCCGCCGCGGCAATCTTCCCGATGCTGGCCGCCAATGTGCTGCAGCCGCTGGCGGCCATGCGTTTCGACCTGTGGCCGTCTCACCTGCCTGTCATCGTTCAGGTCGCGCTTGCGGTGACGATTGCCGAATTCGGTCTCTACTGGGCCCATCGCATCGCGCATGAAACCGTGTTCTTCTGGCGCTTCCATGCGCTGCATCACAGCGTCGTGCGGCTCTGGGTCGTAAATACCGGTCGGTTCCATGTGGCCGATTCCCTGTTCAAGATCACGCTCAGCCAGATTCCGCTCTATTTCATGGGTGCGCCGCTTCAGGTCTTCTGGTGGCTGGGTGCGGTGACCGCGTTCATCGGTATCTTGACCCATTGCAACGTCGATATGAAAACGGGGCTGCTCGACTATATCTTCAGCACCCCGCGCCTGCACCGCTGGCACCATTCGAAGCAGCTTCCGGAAGGCAATACCAATTACGGCGAGAACCTCGTCATCTTCGATATCCTGTTCGGGTCCTATCATAACCCCGATAGGCCCTCTTCCACCGATATCGGCATCAAGGGCGAGATCGCCAAGGGGTTTGTGCCGCAACTGTTGCAGCCCTTCACCAAAGAAGGCGTCCGCCAGATCATCGGTAAGGACAAGAAGGTAAGCTGACGGCAAATTATAGGCGGGGCGCGTTATCGATCACGATGCCCAGTTCGCCCCGCAGTTTTTTTGTCAGGCCGGCTGCGACAAGCTCATAGGAGCGGCGCACATAGTGCTCCAGTTCTTCCTGTTCGAGCGGGGAATGATCGCCAATCGATATCCATTTGCGTTTGGCGAAATATGGTGCCTGAGCGATGCCCTCAAGCGAGGTGAGGATTTCAAAACTCTCTTCCGAGCATTTCACCACCAGCCGCCAGTCTTCCCGTTCGCCCAGCACCGCAAAGACCTTGTCGCCCACCTTGGCCACATGTGAATCCCATTGATCGACGAAACGCACGCCCGGCCATTCGCCAAGCACCCTGTCGAATGTCTTGCGATCAAAGAGGGTCATGCGAGTTTCTCCGCGATAAGGGCTGCCAGACGTTTTGCGACTTCCGCCTTGTCGAGATCCGGCCAGGCCTCGACACCATCGGCCGAAATGATCTTCACGCTGTTGCGGTCTCCGCCCATGATGCCGGTTTCTGCCGATACATCGTTGGCGATGATATAATCCGCACCCTTACGCTCCAGCTTGGCGCGGCCGTTTTTCTCCACATCCTGCGTTTCGGCGGCGAAACCCACCACCACCCTGGGGCGCTTTTCATGGTGGCCGACGGTCTTGAGAATATCCGGATTCTCCGTCAGCTGCAGCGCCGGCGGCGCATCGCCCGGCTGCTTCTTGATCTTTTGTTCCGAGGAACCTGTCACCCGCCAGTCGGCAACCGCGGCGACCATGACGGCGATATCCGCAGGAAGCCTAGAGATCACCGCATCGCGCATCTCTTCTGCGCGCTCGACATGGATCGTTGTCACCCCGGCGGGATCGGCGATGGTGACGGGGCCGGAAACCAGCGTGACCTCCGCGCCCAGTGCCGCGAGAGCCGCTGCGATGGCATGACCCTGCTTGCCGGAAGAGCGGTTGGCAATATACCGCACCGGATCGATCGGCTCATGCGTAGGCCCGGAAGTGACGATCGCCGTTTTGCCTTTGAGCGGCTTCGAGCTGCCATCCAGCAGCGATAAGACGGCTTCGACGATCTGCAAAGGCTCCGCCATGCGGCCAAGGCCAGCCTCGCCCGTCTCCGCCATCTCGCCGGCCATGGGCCCGATGAAAAACACGCCATCCCTCTTCAGCGTTTCGACATTGCGCATCGTTGGCTTTGCCGACCACATTTTCGGATTCATGGCCGGTGCAACAAGCACCTTGCGATCCGTCGCGAGAAGGACTGCGGAGGCAAGATCGTCAGCCAAGCCATTCGCCATCTTCGCCATCAGATCGGCGGTGGCGGGCGCCACCAGCACGAGATCGCAGTCGCGCGCCAGCCTGATATGGCCGACATCCTGCTCGTCCTGCCTGGAAAAAATCTCGGTGAAGACATTGCTGGCTGAAAGCGCGCCGACGGCAAGCGGAGTGACGAATTCCTGAGCACCCTTGGTCATGACAGGTGTCACCTTCGCGCCGCGCTCTTTCAGGCGGCGGATGAGATCGAGGCTCTTATAGGCTGCGATGCCGCCGGAGATGATGAGGAGAATATGTTTGCCTGAAAGCGTCATGATGCCGGACCAGTTTCCCGTTTACGGGGAAACTAAGCCCTTGGCATTCAAAGTGCAATCCGGCTGATATCACGCCGCCTTGGCGACGTGATATTCCTTGATGGCGACCATCTTGATTGCCGGAAACCGCTCGGATTCATACCGCAGCGAGAAGGCGTCCTGCGCCAGAAACACCGGATCGCCATCGAGATCGCGGGCGATATCACCACGCTTGACGTTGAGGAACTTGTCCATCTCCGCCGGCTGATCCGACGAAATCCAGCGGCAGACCGAAAAGCGCGACATTTCGAACGAGACCGGCAGGCCATATTCGCCCATCAGCCGTTCCTTCAACACGTCGAGCTGCAGTGCGCCGACGACGCCGACGATGGCGGGCGAACCGTCTTCCGGCGAGAAGAGCTGTACGACGCCCTCTTCCGCCATCTGCTGCAGCGCTTCCTTCAGCTTCTTCGCCTTCATGGCGTCCTCCAGCCGCACGCGGCGCAGGATTTCCGGCGAGAAGTTCGGCACACCCTGGAAGACAAGGTTTTCGCCCTCGGTCAGCGTATCGCCGATGCGCAGCGTGCCGTGGTTGGGAATGCCGACCACATCGCCCGCAAAGGCGGTATCGGCCAACTGACGCTGCGAGGCGAAGAAGAATTGCGGCGCGGTGAGCCCCATCAGCTTGCCGGTACGCGACAACCGCGCCTTCATGCCGCGCTCCAGCTTGCCGGAGCAGATGCGGGCAAAGGCAATACGGTCGCGGTGGTTGGGGTCCATATTGGCCTGAATTTTGAAGACGAAAGCCGTCATCTTGTCTTCTGCCGCATGCACGACGCGGGTATCCGCTACCTGATCGCGCGGCGGCGGGGCGAAATCACCCAGCGCATTGATGAGGTCGCGCACACCGAAATTGCGCAGTGCCGAACCGAAGAACACCGGCGTCATATGACCTTCGAGAAACGCCTGACGGTCGAAAGGACGGCAGGCTTCCAGCGCCAGTTCCGTCTCTTCGACAAAGACCTTGCGTTCGTTTTCCGGCAGACGGTCGGCGACCGCCTGCGGGCCGTTGACCGAAAGGCCGTCCACCTGCGTGTCGTTGCCACGAAAGGTGTTTTCGGCAAGATTGTAAGCGCCACAGAAGCTTTTCGCCCGGCCGACCGGCCAGGTAATCGGCGCGGTATCGAGCGCCAGCTTCTCCTCGACCTCATCCAGAATCTCGAAGGGATCGCGGCTTTCGCGGTCCATCTTGTTGATGAAGGTGATGATCGGAATATCGCGCATGCGGCAGACTTCGAAGAGCTTCAGCGTGCGCGGCTCGATACCCTTGGCGGCGTCGATGACCATGATCGCAGCATCCACCGCCGTCAGCGTGCGGTAAGTATCGTCAGCGAAGTCTTCGTGGCCGGGCGTATCGAGAATGTTGAAGACGCGGTCGTTATATTCGAAGGTCATGACCGAGGTGACGACCGAAATGCCGCGCTCGCGCTCGATCTTCATCCAGTCCGAACGGGTCTGGATGCGGTCCTTCTTCGCCTTCACCTCACCGGCAAGCTGGATCGCTCCACCGAACAGCAGCAGTTTTTCGGTAAGCGTGGTCTTACCCGCGTCCGGGTGCGCGATAATAGCAAAGGTGCGGCGGCGGGAGACCGCCTCGGCAAGTGTTTCGGCCATCTGACAAATCCTGTGAATTGCGGGCTATCTAGCGTTTCAGGCCCGCATTTGCAATTGACCTCGCCGCGATCTCGGCAAACTAATGCCGCATGACCGTTCAAAACGACAATCGACCCCTCCTCCGGCTCGTGCGTCTCGCCAATGGCGCAGACCTCGAATTGCCATCCTATGAAACCCGTGGCGCCGCCGGCATGGACCTGCGCGCCGCAGTGCCGGCCGATGAACCGCTGAATTTGCAGCCGGGCGAACGGGCTCTGGTGCCGACAGGTTTCATCTTCGAAGTTCCGCAAGGCTATGAGGCGCAAATCCGTCCGCGCTCCGGTCTTGCCATCAAGAACGGCATCACCTGCCTCAACTCCCCCGGCACGGTGGACAGCGATTATCGCGGCGAAGTGAAGGTCATCCTCGCCAATCTGGGGCAGGATGATTTCACCATCGAACGCGGCATGCGTATTGCGCAGATGGTGATCGCGCCGGTGACGCAGGTTACTGTGAGCGAAGTGACGGAAACCTCCGAGACGGCGCGCGGTGCCGGCGGTTTCGGTTCGACCGGGGTGTAGCCGACAAGCAGCATGATCGATTGTTTTTACCCGGCAATTTCGGTATTGATCGAGCGGATTTTCCGGGAAAAACGATCATGACGCTGACGACCCTTCTAGCCTATGCCACTGCCCTCTTCATCGCCGCTGCCATTCCCGGCCCCGGCATGACGGCGATCGTGGCGCGGGCGCTGGGTTCGGGCTTCCGGGAAACCTTCTTCATGGGCCTCGGGCTGGTGCTGGGCGATATGATCTACCTGACCGGCGTGATACTCGGCCTCGCCTTCGTGGCACAGACCTTTCAGGAGGCCTTCATGGTCCTGAAATTCGCTGGTGCGGCTTATCTTCTCTATATCGCCTGGAAGCTCTGGACTGCCGGCCTCTTGCCGCAGGACCTGAAGGCGAGAAAAAGCACCAGCATACCTATGTCGTTTCTGTCCGGCTTACTGATCACGCTCGGTAATCCAAAAACGATGCTGTTTTATGTGGCGCTGGTGCCGACGCTGATCGACATCCGCATGATCGGCCCGTCGGAATATGCGACACTGCTGGCGCTGACCTTCGTCGTGCTGATGGCCGTTCTCCTGCCGTACATCCTGCTTGCGGCCAAGGCACGCAATCTCTTGAAACGGCCGAGCGCCTTGACGATCCTCAACCGCACGGCGGCGGGCATTCTGGCCGGAACGGCGACGATGATCGCAATCCGCAGCACCTGAAATAAATTCATACGCCTGCCCCATTTTCCGTAAAATTATTCCGGTCATTTCGCGATATTAGGACGAACGTTCGCTAGCCTGAGAGGGCTATTGCTCCTATTCTGCCGCTCGAACTTGCGGTCTTCATACAGGAGAACATCATGCCCGAAGCCAGAAAGCCCGGACGCGGACGCGTCTATTCCTCAATCACGGAAACAATCGGCGACACGCCGATCGTGAGGCTCGACAAGCTGGCGAAGGAAAAGGGCGTGAAGGCAAACCTGCTCGCCAAGCTGGAGTTCTTCAACCCTATCGGTTCCGTGAAGGACCGTATCGGCGTTGCCATGATCGAAGCGCTGGAAGCACAGGGTAAGATCACTCCCGGCAAGACGACGCTGGTGGAGCCGACTTCAGGTAATACCGGCATCGCGCTCGCCTTTGCCGCCGCCGCCAAGGGTTACAAGCTGATCCTCACCATGCCGGAAACCATGTCGGTTGAACGCAGAAAGATGCTGGCGCTGCTGGGTGCCGAGCTGGTGCTGACCGAAGGCCCGAAGGGCATGAAGGGCGCCATTGCCAAGGCTCAGGAACTGGCAGAGACCCTGCCCGACGCCGTCATTCCCCAACAATTCGAAAACCCCGCCAATCCGGATATTCACCGCAGGACAACGGCGGAAGAAATCTGGAACGACACCGATGGCACGGTCGATATCCTCGTTTCCGGGATCGGCACCGGCGGCACGATCACCGGCACGGGCCAGGTTCTGAAATCCCGCAAGCCCGAAGTGAAGGTGATTGCGGTCGAGCCCGCCGACAGCCCGGTTCTTTCCGGCGGCAATCCCGGCCCGCACAAGATTCAGGGCATCGGCGCCGGCTTTGCACCCGCCATTCTCGACACCGGCGTCTATGATGAAATCGTCACCGTGACCAATGACGAGGCATTTGAAATTGCGCGTCTGGCGGCACGGCTCGAAGGCGTGCCGGTCGGCATCTCCTCGGGTGCGGCACTGGCCGCGGCCATCAAGGTCGGCGCGCGTGAGGAAAATGCCGGCAAGAACATCGTCGTCATCATTCCTTCTTTCGCAGAACGTTATCTTTCGACCGCGCTTTTCGAAGGCCTTGGGCTTTAAGTCAGGTTCTCGCGCACGGTGCTTATGCACCGGTCAATTGATATCCCGATGTGCCGCCCGCCCCGCTGGCGGCACATCGTTTTTTTGCGGTTAAGGCCCGAAGATCAACTTTCTAAGCGGCGACCGTCAGCCTTTCCCCCGCGATGCGGTAGGACACGGCTTCCGCCACATGGATGCGGCCAACCGTCTGCTTACCATCCAGATCGGCGAGCGTGCGGGCGACCTTGAGAATGCGATGATAACCGCGCGCGGAAAACTTCAGCCGCTCGGCGGCGTCGCGCAGCAATTGCAGCCCGGATGCATCCGGTTCGGCATATTTTTCGATCAGCGTCGTTGTACAGCGGGCATTGGTGCGGATGGCAGGAAACCCCGCCGCCGCATAACGTTCCTGCTGGGCAAGGCGGGCCCGTGCGACCCGGGCGGCAACCACCGCACTCGGCTCGGATACGACGGGTCGGATGAGATCGGTCGCGGAAACGGCGGGAACGTCGATGCGAATATCGATGCGATCCAGCAGCGGACCTGAAATGCGGGACTGATAATCGGTTACACAACGCGGACCTCTGGCACAGGTGAAGCCCGGCTCTCCCGCCATGCCGCAGCGGCAGGGGTTCATGGCAGCCACGAGCTGAATTTCGGCGGGATAACTGACGCGATGATTGGCCCTTGCGATGATGCATTCGCCAGTTTCCAGCGGCTGGCGCAGCGCATCCAGCACCTGCGGCGAAAATTCCGGGAATTCATCCAGAAACAGGACGCCGTGATGGGCAAGCGAGGCCTCACCCGGTCTGGCGCGCAACCCGCCGCCGATCAGCGCCGCCATGGTGGCGGAATGGTGCGGTGTGCGGAACGGTCTGCGGTCCGAGAGCTTGCCGCCCGATAATTGGCCGGCAATGGAATGCACCATCGACACTTCCAGCAGTTCCGCCACCTCCAGCGGCGGCAGGATGGAAGGCAGCCGAGCGGCGAGCATCGATTTGCCAGAACCGGGCGGCCCGACCATCAGCAGATTATGGCCGCCGGCGGCCGCGACCTCCATAGCGCGCCGCGCGCTTTCCTGTCCCTTGATATCGGCCAGATCCGGCAGATTGACCGGATTGGCGCGGATGGCGGGTGTGGGGCGCGACAGAAGCTGGGTGCCGCGAAAATGATTGGCGAGCGCAATGAGGCTGCGCGGGGCGAGAATATCGATGCCGGCGCCGGCCCAGGCCGCTTCCGGCCCGCTTTCAGCCGGACAGATCAAGCCCTTGCCGAGCGCATTGGCACCGATGGCCGCCGGAAGCGCACCAGAAACCGTACCAATCGTGCCATCAAGATTGAGTTCACCGAGAACCACATATTGGCTGAGCGCTTCCGCCGGTATGGCCCCCAGAGCAGCCATGAGACCGAGAGCGATGGGAAGATCGAAATGCGATCCTTCCTTCGGCAAATCGGCAGGCGCCAGATTGACGGTGACTTTTTTTGCCGGCAAGGCCAGACCCGAGGCGTGCAGGGCGGCCTGCACCCGCTCGCGGCTTTCAGCCACCGCCTTGTCCGGCAGGCCGACAATCTGGATGCCGATCTTGCCGGGTGCGACCATCACCTGCACCTCGACGGGCACGCCCTCTATGCCCTGAAACGCAACCGTATTGACCCGTGCCACCATGGCCTGCCCCCGCAAACCGGCCGCATCATCGGAACTTCATGTTCCATGGCGGCCACTCGCAAGCAACGTGCCACAGCGCAAAGAATAAAACAAGAACACCTAGAGAACAATTTCTCGCAGGCGATGTATTTTAGTTGTATCGAGTTGCACGCACGGAACAAACCGGGAGCGATTGAAATCGCTTCAGAAATCCTGGGCGTCGCGTTTTTTCTCGATCGCATCCCACAGCAGGCTCGCCACATCGGCGCCGCCGAATTTACGCACTTCGCGAATGCCGGTCGGTGAGGTGACGTTGATTTCCGTCATATAATCACCGATCACATCGATACCGACGAAGAGGAAACCGCGCTCGCGCAGGGCAGGACCGATGCGGCGGCAGATTTCCTGTTCCCGCGCCGTCAGTTCCGTCGGCTCAGGCCGGCCGCCGGCGTGCATGTTGGAGCGGGCATCGTTTTCCGCCGGCACGCGGTTGATCGCACCCACCGGCTCGCCATCCACCAGCAGGATGCGCTTGTCGCCCTTTCGGACATCAGGCAGGTATTCCTGGGCGATATAGGGCTCACGGAACATCTGGCCGAACATCTCCAGCAGGGAGGAGAAATTGCGGTCATCACGCGCCGAATGGAAGACCCCCGCGCCGCCATTACCGTAGAGCGGCTTGAGGATGATATCGCCCATCTCATTGCGGAAGCGGGCGATCTCGGAAACGTCCTTGGTGATCAGCGTCTTCGGCATCAGGTCGGCGAATTCGGTGACGAAAATCTTCTCCGGCGAGTTACGCACCCAGGCGGGGTCATTGACAACAAGCGTCTTGGGATGAATCCGCTCCAGGAGATGGGTCGAGGTGATGTAGGCCATATCGAAGGGCGGGTCCTGGCGCAAATGAATGACATCCATGGTCGAAAGATCGACCCGCTCCGGCTCCGACAGGGAAAAATGATCGCCCTTGATGTCGCGCAGTTCCATCTGCTCGACTGTGGCGTAAATCTTGCCATCGCGCATGGAAAGCCGCTCGGGCGTATAATGGAACAGCCGGTATCCGCGCGCCTGCGCCTCAAGGCTGATGGCGAAGGTGGAGTCGCCGGCAATATTGATGCCGGAGACATGATCCATCTGGATCGCGACGTTCTTGATCTTCGCCATGCACATCTTCCTCTTGCAGTATGCGGACGCTTCGCCGGTCCGCCCTGCCCCTTGCTCGCTTTTCAAGCTTCCCGGCAGGACCGGAAGAGACCCCGGAAATGCTTCAGAAAACCCTGAAGATGTAGGGCAGCGACCATTCAAACGCAACTGCTGCAAGCGATGGTTCGTGTGAGTTTTATTGAACCTTCACAATTGCGCCGGCGGAGCAGCACAGGCCCGCCGGCCGGGGGTGAAGACAGGGTTCACGCCGCCAGCTTATAGGAGCGGCCGGCAAACAGCTTGTTCTTGACGCGATAGGCCAAAGCCAGTGCCGTGGGAAACGGGCGGCGCATGAAGGCGACCTTGCGGACATAGTCGTCCACCCGCCACGTGGCCCAGGTTCCAGCCCGGAAATAGGCGACGTCCCCCACCCTGAGGATGCTGACCGAACCGTCTTCGGCCGTCACATGCACTTCGCCTTCCAGAATATAGACGGTTTCATCCCAGCCGAAAAACCAGCGGAATTCGCCGGCCGTGCAATCCCACATGGCTGTGCTGGAGGCACGGTCGCCACTTCTGGAGTGATCCGCCGCGCGGGCTTGAGGGTTGCCGGAGATGATCCATTCCGGATTGATGGGGGCCGGCTGAAGCCGCAGATCGGTGCAGGAAGCGCTGACGACCGCTTCGTCTTTTTGTCTGCGCAGATAGGCCGGCAATATCGGCACCGTTCGGATTGCCATGGTTGCAGCCGCCGCGAACATCATTTTGAACGACATATGAAAAAACCCCCGTGAAATATTGGAGGTCTTCTATCATCGGGATCGTAACAAAGCGGTTTTGACAATCGGCGCAATTTTAGTCATCGCGCCGATTTCTGCGCTGGGCTCAGGCCGTCGCCATCTGAGCGGACTGCACACCGAGCTGCTCCGCCTTGCCGGCAATGCGCTTGCCGGTTTCGCTGGAGAAGAAATGCAGCTTTTCCGACGCGATCGTGATCGAAAGTGCTGCGGGAACATCGACGTCCGGCGGGAAAGCGATTGTCAGGTTCTGGTCGCCGATCATGCCGTGGATGAGGCGCTGGGAACCCAGTTCCTCAATGTAATCAACCCTGAATGCAAAACCCTGCTCGCCTGCCGCAGCGAGGCGGAAATCCTCTGCCCGCATGCCCACCGTCACCGGCCCGGAGGTGGGCGCGAAACCATTGAGCGCAAACAGCGACGGACCGATGGCGAGACTATCACCGTGCAGTTCGGCATTCAGCAGGTTCATGGCGGGAGAGCCGATGAAGCTCGCAACGAAGGTCGAGGCGGGGGTGTGATAGACATCGAGCGGCGCGCCGATCTGTTCGATGCGACCGCCATTCAGCACGACCAGGCGATCCGCCAGCGTCATGGCCTCAAGCTGGTCGTGAGTGACATAGATGGAGGTGGTGCCGAGGCGCTTCTGCAGACGCTTGATTTCACCGCGCATGGAAACACGCAGCTTGGCATCGAGGTTGGACAGGGGCTCATCGAACAGGAAGGCGGCAGGCTTGCGCACGATGGCGCGCCCCATGGCGACACGCTGCCGCTGACCGCCGGAAAGTGCGCGCGGCTTGCGCTCCAGATAGGGTTCGAGCTGCAGCATGCGCGCGGCTTCGGCCACACGCGCATCGATTTCCGTCTTCGCTGTCTTGCGGTTCTTCAGCCCATATTCCAGGTTCTCGCGCACCGACATATGCGGGTAAAGCGCGTAGTTCTGGAATACCATGGCGATATCACGATCGGCCGGATCGGTCTGGTTGACGACCCGGTCACCGATCTTCACTGTACCCTCGGAAATATCCTCGAGGCCGGCGACCATACGCAGAAGCGTGGACTTGCCGCAGCCGGAGGGGCCGACGAGAACGATGAACTCGCCATCCCGGATGTCGATATCGACGTGATGCACGGCGCGTACGCCGCCATGATAATCCTTGCAGACCTGACTAATTTCTATCGCGGCCATTTCGGTCTCCTTATTTATCGCTTTCGGTCAGGCCCTTGATGAACCAGCGCTGGAAAATGACGACGATCAGCACCGGCGGCAGCATGGCCAGGACGGCAAGCGCGAAAGCTTCGTTGTAATCGGGAATTTGCGAACCGACCCAGACCTGCAGGATCGACTTGATGCCACGCATCAGCGTGAAGAACCTCTCGTCCGTCGTCATCAGCATGGGCCAGAGGTACTGGTTCCAGCCGTACACGAACATGATGATGAAGATCGCCGACATCATCGTGCGGGACAGGGGGATTAATATATCGATGAAGAATTTCACAGGACCCGCGCCATCGATGCGCGCGGCTTCCAGCAACTCCTCCGGAACGGACTTGAAGAATTGCCGGAAATAAAAGGTGCCGGTGGCCGAGGCGAGAAGCGGCACGATGAGGCCGGTATAGGAATTCAGGAGGCCGAGTTTGCTCATCACCTCATAGGACGGCATGATGCGCACTTCGAGCGGCAAGAGCAGCGTGGTGAAAATGATCCAGAAGGCAAGCGTCGCAAACCGGAAGCGGAAATAGACGATCGCATAGGCCGCCGTCATCGACAGGACGATCTTGCCGACGGCAAAACCGATGCCGAGGACCAGCGAGTTGATCACCATGTTGAGACCGGTGACCTGCCCGGTGAAGCCACCCTTCTGCGTCAGGACCTTTTCGTAGGTCTCCACGAAATTATCGCCCGGGACTATCGTCAGACCGCTACGGTGGATTTCCGCCGCCGTGTGGGTGGATGTCATGAAGGCCACGACGACAGGCAATATCAGAAACAGTGCGCCGAGGATCAATACCAGATGATCGAGAGGTCTCGTCTTGTACATGGTCTTCTCCCTCAATTGTAGTGGACGCGCTTTTCGATGAAGCGGAACTGGATGACGGTGAGAACGAAGACGACCAGCATCAGAATGACTGATTGGGCCGAGGAACCACCAATGTCATTGCCGCGGAAACCATCGAGAAACACCTTGTAGACCAGCGTGATAGGATTATCCGCCGCCTTATCCTTCACCATCACGTCGATGACACCGAAGGTATCGAACAGCGCGTAGGTGATATTGATGATGAGCAGGAAGAAAGCCGTGGGCGCAAGAAGCGGCATAATGACGGTCCAGAACCGTCGGAAACCGGAGCGGCAATCGATGGCCGCGGCTTCGCGCACGGAAACCGACACGCCCTGAAGCCCGGACAGGAAAAAGATGAAATTGTACGGGATCTGCTTCCAGACCGCGACAACGATCATGGCTGTGGCGGTATCGAAGTAGTTGAGACCGACCTTCATGTCCCAGCCGAAGACTGCGGCCAATTTGACGAAAGGCCCGATATGCTGGTCGAAAAGCATCATGCCGATAAGACCCGCGACCGGTGGTGCGATGGCATAGACGGAAATCAGCAACGTCTTGTATGTCGAGCTGCCGCGAATGACCGCGTCGGCCTTGACGGCAAGCAACAGGCCGAGCGCCAGCGAAAAGAAGGTCACCAGCACGGTGAAGACAACCGTGAATTTGGCGATGCTGAGATATTCCGGATTGAATATCGCGTCCGAATAATTGGCGAAACCTACGAAGGATGCGGCGAAACCGAAAGGATCTTCGATATAAAACGATGATTGCACGGCCTGAACGGACGGCCAGTAGAAGAAGATGAAGATCACCGCGAGCTGCGGTGCAAGAAACAGATAGGGCACGTAGGACGAGGAGAACTGCACGCGCTTCATGCCGGCTTCAGCGGGCTTGGCGGGTTTTCCAGCCTTTGCGGACCAGCCGGACAAAAACCGGCGTGGTTGAGACGATGTATAGGCCATGCTTGCGCCTCCTTATCCAGAAGCGAGCCTCCCTTCCATCGAAAGGGAGGCTCGACAATGATCATTGATTTCGAAAAGATCGATCAGCCGGCCGTTTTGGCAAAACGGGCCAGAAGGTCGTTGCCTTCCTTCTCGATGATCTCAAAAGCAGCCTTCGGCGTCACTTCGCCCGAGAAGATGCGGTTATATTCACGTTCCATGACGGCGCGGATTTGCGGGTAGAAACCGAGGCGGTAACCCTTGGACCACTCGCCACCCGGCAGCGACAGCTGCTGGATACCAACTTCTGCGACCGGCTTTTCCTTGTAGTAGCCTTCAGTCTTGGCCTTTTCGTAAGCGGCCTTGGTGATGGCGACGTAACCGGTTGCCTTATGGTAGAAGACCTGGATTTCCGGCGAGGTCAGGAACTGGAAGAAGTCGGCCACGCACTTATTTTCGGCTTCAGACTTGCCGGACATTGCAAAGAGAGCAGCGCCGCCAATGAAGGAGTTGGTGCCGGCACCCTTGATGGAGCCCCAATAGGGAAGGAAGGTTGCCGAGAACGGCATGGTCGCCGTCTTCTGCAGGCCACCGAAGGAGCCCGAAGAACCGATCCAGAGCGCGACCTTGCCTTCTTCGAAAGGCTTCTGGTTGTCGTTCCAGCCGGCGCCGTAATAGGCAAACAGGCCCTTGTCCTTCCAGTCCTTGAGCTTTTCGAACATCATGACGAGGTTCGGGTCGGTGACCTTGAGCTTGGTGTCGGTGACGCTGTCGTAACCGTTATTATTGGTGGCGAACTGGATGTTGTTGCGGGAGAAGAAATTCTCCGTGAACTGCCAGGTCAGCTGCGACTGGACGAGCGGGATGTAGCCGGCTTCCTTCAGCTTCGGCGCAACCTTTTCGAACTCTTCCCAGGTCTTCGGTGCTTCGACGCCGGCCTTTTTCAGGGCTTCGTCGTTGATATACATGATCGGAGCGGAGGAGTTGAACGGCATGCCGACGAACTTGCCATCAGCGGCAGCGTAGAAATAACGCACGCCGTTGATGAAGGCGTCACGATCGAACTTGTAACCGGCCTTGTTGATGAGGTCTTCTGCAGGAATGACCGCGCCCTTGGCGTTGATGATGGTGGCGGCGCCGGCATCAAAAACCTGGAGGATGTTCGGCTGTTCGCCCGAACGGAAAGCAGCGATGCCGCTGGCCAGCGCTTCTTCGTACGAGCCCTTGGAAACCGGCGTCAGAGCGCATTCCTTCTGGGCTTCGTTAAACTTCTGGGAAACTTCGTTGATGACTTCGCCGTTGCGTCCCCCCATGCCGTGCCACCAGGTGATGTTGGTCGCAGCCATGGAAGATGTTGCCGAAATGCTGACCGCCACTGCGGCCATGGAAATCTTCTTCAACATTACTAATTCCTCTCCACCATTTATTGGGGTGAGGATGCGAATAGAGCGGTTCGATGACGCCTCTTTGACAGTTCCGTGTCAGATTTATTACACCACGTGCCGACAATCTCAGCCGGCTATACGATTTATGGGTCGGGCGGGATTTCCCACGACCGTTGCACGCGCCGGCACATTGCGCGTCACCACCGAGCCGGCACCGACAATTGCACCGTCACCGATGGTGATACCGGCCAGAATGATCGCTCCGCCGCCGATCCAGACATCACGGCCGATCGTGACAGGCTTTGCAATCTCAATCCCCTGCGCGCGCGGAACCGGATCAAGATGGTGTTCCGCACAATAGATCTGCACGGCGGGGCCGAGCATCGCGCCGTCGCCTATCGCGACCTTCGCAGAATCGAGAATGGTGCAGCCGGCATTGAGATAGGCATTCCTGCCGAGCGTAATGTTGAAACCGTAGGCGCAATGAAAAGGCGCCTCGATGAATGCACCTTCGCCCACGGAGGCAAAAAGTGCGCGCAGCAGCGGCCCGATGGTGCCGCGCTCATCCGGCGGCATGGTATTGTGCTGGTGAACCGCCCGGCGTGAATGCCAGCGCAGCATATCCAGTTCGGCACCCATGCAGCTGTACCATTCGCCCGCGGCCATCTTTTCCCGCTCAGTGGACATTGCCTTCCCCTCCCCTTTAAAATGCGTCGATAAAGTGCTGCGGCAGGCGTCGTGGCAGAACGGCGACAATATCGAAGCGCAGCGAAAAACGGCCGGCATCCCTGCGGCGGGAGAGCCAGAGATCGGCAGCCGCCCGAATGCGCTGCTGCGAATGAAAACCGACGGCATCCACCGCGCTGCCACCGGAAGCGCGCGCCTTGACCTCGATGATGGCGATGAGATCCTTCTTTCGGGCGATGAGATCGATTTCCCCGAGCCGGGTTCGATACCGAATGGCGAGGATGCGATATCCCTTTAGCAACAGATAAAGTGCGGCCCAATATTCGGCGGCATGGCCGCGTCGCTCGGCTTTCCGCCTTTTATTGCTCTGCCCGTCAACGGCCATCCGTGTCCTTCATATCCAGCAGCCTTTGATAAAGCTCCTTGCGCGGCAGGCCCGTCAGCTTCGCCGCTTCGCCAGCAGCCTTGGCGGCGGACATGGTGGCGACGAGATCCTTCAGGAGCTTCTCGACATCCTCGATATCAGGAATTTCATCATAGGAGGGCGGCTCCACCAGCAGCACGATCTCCCCCTTCACCACACGGTCGCCATCGTAATAATCCGCAAGCTCGCCGAGTGTACCGCGCCGGAACTCTTCGAAAGTCTTGGTCAACTCACGGCAGACCACGGCGCGGCGGTCGCGGCCAAGCACTTCCGACGCCACCTTGAGAGACGCGCCGATACGGCGTGGCGATTCAAAGAAGATCAGGGTTGCGGGGATTTTCGCAAGCCCTGCAAAACGGTCGCGCTTGCCGCGATCCTTGACTGGCAGGAAACCCGCAAAGAGGAAGGCATCGCTCGGCATGCCGGACCCGACAAGGGCGGCGAGCGGTGCAGAGGCGCCCGGCACCGGCACAACGCGGTGTCCGGCTTCGAGTGCCAGCTGGCCGAGGCGATAACCCGGGTCGGAAACCAGCGGCGTTCCGGCATCCGATACCAGCGCCACGGATTTTCCGGCCTCCAGCGCGGCGATGAGCTTCGGCCCCGCTTCGTTTGCGTTGTGTTCGTGATAGGCGAGCGGGCGCGTGCGGATGCCATATCGTTCAAGCAGGATGCGGGTGACGCGGGTATCCTCGCAGGCGAGAACATCGGCCGAGGCCAGCGTTTCCAACGCGCGGATGGTGATATCGCCGAGATTGCCGATGGGGGTGGCGACGAGGTAAAGCGCCGGCTCCAGCGGCCGGGCCGGAATGGTGGCCGTGCCGATCCTGAATTCCTTCGCTGCCTGTCTGGCATCGCTGCTCGATATTTCCTGCGTCACACGGCTTCCAATCATTCTGGCCGAACCTTGCCGGCCGGTCGTTCCGGTTTTTCCCTTTATGGGCAATAGAAAACCGGCGAACAAGCTCCATCGGCTGTCGCAACCTGTGGATCATGTTGTATAGCAGCAAAATGAGCCGAGGCAGATGAACTCCGCTCTTGCATTTTCTCCAATAACTCTGCCATTTTGCCCGTCCACATTGTCCGGCTTTTGCCGGTGAAGACTCTTCTTGCCGATCCGGCGGTGGCCGGTTCGCAACGGTTGAAAGCGGTAGCGTCCATGCGTATTACTCTTGAGCGGTCGAACCTTCTGAAATCGCTGAACCACGTCCACCGGGTCGTCGAGCGTCGCAACACGATCCCGATCCTGTCCAACGTTCTGCTGCGCGCCTCCGGCGCCAATCTGGACATGAAGGCGACCGACCTCGATCTGGAAATCACCGAAGCGACCCCGGCCATGGTGGAGCAGGCTGGCGCCACCACCGTACCGGCACACCTGCTTTACGAAATCGTGCGCAAGCTGCCGGATGGTTCCGAAGTGCTTCTGGCGACCAACCCGGACGGCTCCTCCATGACCGTTGCGTCCGGCCGCTCGAAATTCTCGCTGCAATGCCTGCCGGAAGCGGATTTCCCTGACCTCACCGCCGGCACCTTCAGCCACACCTTCAAACTGAAGGCGGCCGATCTGAAGATGCTGATCGACCGGACGCAGTTTGCGATTTCGACCGAAGAGACGCGTTATTACCTGAACGGCATTTTCTTCCACACCATCGAAAGCAATGGCGAGCTGAAACTGCGCGCCGTCGCCACCGACGGTCACCGCCTTGCGCGTGCTGACGTCGATGCGCCCTCCGGCTCCGAAGGCATGCCGGGCATCATCATTCCGCGCAAGACCGTCGGTGAACTGCAGAAGCTGATGGACAATCCGGAACTGGAAGTCACAGTCGAAGTCTCGGATGCGAAGATCCGCCTGGCCATCGGTTCCGTCGTTCTGACCTCGAAGCTGATCGACGGCACCTTTCCCGATTATCAGCGCGTCATCCCAACCGGCAACGACAAGGAAATGCGCGTCGATTGCCAGACCTTCGCCCGGGCAGTGGACCGTGTTTCGACGATTTCTTCCGAGCGCGGCCGCGCCGTGAAGCTGGCGCTAACTGACGGCCAGTTGACGCTGACCGTCAACAATCCCGACTCGGGAAGTGCTACCGAAGAAGTGGCCGTTGGCTACGACAATGATTCGATGGAAATCGGCTTCAATGCCAAATATCTCCTCGACATCACGTCGCAGCTCTCCGGCGAAGATGCGATTTTTCTGCTGGCGGATGCGGGTTCGCCAACACTGGTTCGCGATACCGCCGGCGACGACGCACTCTATGTTCTGATGCCGATGCGCGTTTAAAACCGACCGTTTTCTTCAATTTTTCCAGAAACGCCGGTGGATCGCTTCATCGGCGTTTTTTGATTCGGCGAACAGGTGGCTCTACCCGTAACTGAATTTTCTCAGTTACGACATTTTGCCTTGTTTTTGCGCCAAATGGGATCAACAGTACGTAACAATTTTTTGACAATGACCAATACATCCGAGGGGAATCATGGCACTCAACCTGAAGCAACGGCTTGAACAAAAATTTGAGGAAGAAATCCGCTTTTTCAAAGGTATGGTCAGCCAGCCGAAAAAAGTCGGCGCCATTGTCCCGACATCGTCGATCACGGCGAAAAAGATGGCAAGCGTCATCAATCCCCATTCCGGCCTGCCGGTTCTGGAACTCGGTCCCGGCACCGGCGTCATCACCAAGGCCATTCTGGCGCGCGGCATCAAGCCGGAGAGCCTGACGGCCATCGAATATTCGACTGATTTCTACAATCAGCTGCTCCGGAGCTATCCAGGCGTCAATTTCGTCAATGGTGACGCCTTCGATCTCGATGCGACGCTTGGCGAGCACAAGGGTCAGATGTTCGACAGCGTTATCTCCGCCGTGCCGATGCTGAATTTTCCGATGGCTGCCCGCATCAAGCTTCTCGATGAATTGCTGAAGCGCGTGCCGCACGGCCGACCCGTAGTACAGATATCCTACGGTCCGATTTCCCCGATCGTCGCGCAGCCGCATCTCTACCATATCCGCCATTTCGATTTCATCGTGCGCAATATTCCGCCGGCGCAATTGTGGACCTATACGCGGGCCTGATCGTCCCGCCAGAACAGACGAGGCCGTCATTTCCCAGTCGTGACGAATGGTTAGGGTGTTGATTACCCTCTCCATTGCCTTTGAGGACCGATTGCCATGCATGCGCTCTACATCACCCACCCCCAGGTCAAGATCGACCCGGCTGTTCCCGTTCCCGAATGGGGGCTTTCGGAAAGGGGTGCTGAACGGGCGCGTGAGGCGAGCCGCCTTCCCTGGGCGAAAGCATTGCGGCGCATCGTTTCCAGCGCCGAAACCAAGGCAATCGAAACCGCCCATATGCTCGCGGAAACCTCCGGTGCAGCAATAGAGATCATCGAAGCGATGCATGAAAACGACCGGTCCGCCACCGGTTTCCTGCCGCCGCCGGAATTCGAGAAGGCGGCGGACTGGTTCTTCGCCCATCCTGAGGAGAGTTTTCAAGGCTGGGAGCGGGCAATCGACGCGCAGGCGCGGATCGTCGAGGCCGTCAAAGCCGTTCTCGACCGACACGACGCACGGCAGCCGATCGCCTTTGTCGGCCATGGCGGCGTGGGCACACTGTTGAAATGCCATATTGAAGGCCGCGGCATCAGCCGCAGCAAGGACCAGCCTGCTGGCGGTGGCAATCTTTTCCGCTTTTCCATCGCCGAATTTTCACTTGCAGCGGCCTCCCCCACATGCGACTGGACGGCAATGGAAACATGGCAGGGATAAGACAATGACCGCGCGCGAAAAACTCATCGTCGGGCTGGATGTTCCGACTGTGCAGCAGGCAGAAGACATCGTGTCGAAAATCGGCGACGAGGTCCTGTTCTACAAGATCGGTTATCAGCTGGTATTCGCCGGGGGTCTTGAATTCGCGCGTGACCTCGTCCAGAGCGGCAAGAAGGTCTTTCTCGACATGAAGCTGCTCGATATCGACAACACCGTCGCCTCGGGCGTCGAAAACATCGCCCGCATGGGCATGTCGATGCTGACGCTGCATGCCTATCCCAAAGCCATGCGTGCTGCCGTCAAGGCGGCGGAAGGCTCCGGCCTCTGCCTGCTGGGCGTCACCGTGCTGACCTCCATGGATGACAGCGATCTGGTCGAGGCCGGTTACGCGTCCGACGCGCGTTCGCTGGTGCTGCGCCGGGCTGAACAGGCACGCGAGGCCGGTATGGGCGGCATTGTCTGTTCGGCGGAAGAATCGACCGCTGTGCGTGAAATTCTCGGCCCCGACCTTGCCGTGGTCACCCCCGGCATTCGCCCCGCCGGCGCCGATCTTGGCGATCAGAAGCGGGTGATGACGCCCTATGACGCCATCAAGGCCGGTTCGAGCCATCTGGTTGTCGCCCGTCCCATCGTCAGGGCGGAAGACCCGAAAGCGGCGGCCCGCGCCATTCTGGACGATATGCTGCGCGCGAGTTTTCCGGCCAATCAGTAACGACGACAGGAGGAGATGAAATGGCAAAGGGATATTGGATCGCCCAAGTCGATGTACGCGACAGCGAGCGTTACAAGGACTATGTCTCCACAGCCAAGCCCGCCTTCGAGCGGTTCGGCGCCAATTTTCTGGCTCGCGGCGGTTCGGTGACGGAACTGGAAGGCACGGCGCGTGCGCGCAACGTTGTCATCGAGTTCCCGTCCGTCCAGCATGCGATTGACTGCTACAACTCTCCCGAATACCAGGCGGCGGCGAAAATCCGCCAGGAAGTAGCAGATGCGGAGATGATGATCGTCGAAGGAATTTGACGTCCGTCAACCGCATTTCCCAAACTAGCCTCAAGCCTTGCGACAACCGCTCTTCACGCGCGCGTGGCTTTGGGCTAAGAGACTGAAAAACGCTTTATCGACAGCTTCTGAGGAGCCTCCCATGACCTTGGCCAACCTTCCACCCCTCGTCACCGTCTTCGGCGGTTCGGGTTTTGTCGGGCGGCATGTCGTGAGAATGCTCGCCAAGCGCGGTTATCGTATCCGCGTCGCCGTGCGCCGCCCCGATCTTGCCGGTTTTCTGCAACCGCTCGGCAATGTCGGCCAGATTTCCTTCGCGCAGGCTAACCTCCGTTATCGCGACTCCATCATCAAAGCCGTCGAAGACGCGGATCATGTCGTCAATTGCGTCGGCATCCTGGCGGAAAGCGGCCGCAACACTTTTGACGCCGTGCAGGAATTCGGCGCGAAAGCCATTGCCGAAGCGGCCCGCGACACTGGCGCCACGCTGACGCATATTTCCGCCATCGGTGCTGACGCCAATTCGCAGACCGGTTATGGCCGCACCAAGGGCCGTGCCGAAGCCGCCATCCATTCCGTGCTACCCGGTGCCGTGATCCTGCGTCCGTCGATCATTTTCGGACCGGAAGACGATTTCTTCAACAAATTTGCCAAAATGGCCCGCAACCTGCCGTTCCTGCCGTTGATCGGCGGCGGAAAAACCAAATTCCAGCCTGTGTATGTCGAGGATGTTGCGGAGGCCGTCGCGCGCAGCGTCGATGGCAAGCTGAAACCCGGCGCAATTTATGAACTCGGTGGCCCTGACGTCATGACCTTCCGTGACTGTCTCGAGGCTGTTCTTGCCGCGACCTATCGCGAGCGCTCCTTCGTCAACCTGCCCTTCGGCGTGGCCTCGATGATCGGCAAGCTCGCATCGTTGGTGCCGCTGATTACGCCGCCGTTGACACCGGACCAGGTGACCATGCTGAAAAAGGACAATGTCGTTTCCGCTGAGGCAGAAAAGAAGGGCCTGACGCTGGAAGGTATCGGCATCACCCCCGTTCGCGTCGCTTCGGTTCTGCCGTCCTACATGGTGCAGTATCGCCAGCATGGACAATTCTCGAACGCCGGCAAGGCGGCCTGAGGTCAGGCACGTCATGGAAATCAAAAGCGGGGCCACATCCCGCTTTTTTTATGCTGTCTACCGCAACCAAACCGCTTTCAGTGCATTTTCACTGCCAGATGGGGTGGGGAGGAAAAATCAAAACTGAAACGGCATGGTTAACGGTGGAGCGCTGAAACGGGCAAGCGTGGCACAAGCGCAACTGTGGAAAAGACTTCGCATTAACCCGGTATTCAGCAAGCTCCTTTATTGATATTCGCCACATTCCAAACATATCCCGAACCCTCAATTCACACACGGCGGCACGATCCGCACGAACGAACGTCTGAAAGGCAATCATAAAATGGGCAGATCTATCGCACTCTTTTTTGCGTGTGCGGCTTTGGTGGTTCTGGCGGGTTCTTTCATGGCGCCGGGCACGGTTGCAGCGGGCAAGAGCGGTTGCGCTCCGGCCTATGGCGTCGACCCCTGCGCAACGGCTTCGATCAGCGCCAACTGATCGGCCTTTACAGGTTTAAAAAAAGCGCCGCCGGTTCTCCGGGGCGCTTTTTTGTTTTTCGGTCGATATGAAACTGCGGGTCAGCCGATAACCAGAAGTGCGACGAGACCGAGCGCACCGATGACGATGCGCCACCAGGCAAAGGGCGCAAACCCACGTCGCGACACGAAATCCAGCAGCGAGCGCACGACGAAGAGGCCGGACACGAAGGCGGCCACAAACCCCACGGCAATCAAGGCGCTATCATCGAAGCTCAGCGCATCGCGGTTCTTGTAGAGGTCGAGCACAAACGCGCCAAGCATGGTCGGCATGGCCAGAAAAAACGAAAACTCGGCGGCGGAGCGCTTGTCCGTGCCCATCAGCAGCGCGCCGACAATGGTGGCGCCGGACCGCGAGGTGCCGGGAATCATCGCAAGGCACTGGAAAAGGCCGATCTTGAAGGCGAGCGACGGCGGGTAATCCATAATGTCGGTATATTTTGGTTTCAGCGGCATCCGGTCGACCGCAAGCAAAATGAATCCACCAATGATCAACACGACACAAATGAGCATCGGCGTTTCGAACAGCACCGTCTTGATGAAGTCATGCGCGAGAGCGCCGATCACCGCCGCCGGCAGGAAAGCGACGAGAACCGCCAGCACAAAACGGCGCGCCTTGGCACTTGTCGGCATCGCCACGGCGATCGATACAAGCTTTTGAAAATAAACGAGAAGGATTGCGAGGATCGCACCGAGCTGGATGAGGACGGCAAAGGTATTGCCCGGCGATTTAAAGCCAAGGAAATGCCCGGCCAGCAGCACATGCGCCGTGGAGGAAACGGGAATAAACTCCGTCAGACCCTCGATAATGCCCAGCAAAAGCGCGCTGATGATCGATTGGTCACCCATGAGGTATCCTTCTTTTAAGGGGGAAAGCGTGAATGGAAAGCAATTGCGTTAAACTTGTTTTAAAGTAGCCAAGCTCTTATAGCGTCTTGATGAAGCGAAACTGAAAAAGTTTTCCGGCAAATGCCGATCATGACAACCAATCGTAAAAATTGAGTACCGATGCCAACTCTCTATCACTCCCCGATGTCGACCGCATCCCGGTTCGTTCGTCTGATCCTTGCGGAATACGGCTTCCAGACCGATCTCGTGGAGGAGCAGCCGTGGGAAAGACGGCGGGAGTTTCTGGCGCTCAATCCTGCTGGCACCCTGCCGGTCTATCTCGATGACAATATGCGCTCCCTCAGCGGGCCTTATGTGCTGGCCGAATTTCTGGACGAAACCCATGGGGTTTTGAAGCGCGACCGGCGGCTTCTGGCGGAAGACCCGTTTCAGCGCGCGGAAATCCGTCGCCTGACGGAATGGTTTCTGCAGAAGATGGAAAATGACGTGACCCGGCCGCTGGTGCGCGAAAGGGTCTATAAATTGCAAATGACCGCGGCGCAGGGTGGCGGACCACCGGATTCCAAGCTGCTGCGCACCGCGCGCAACAATATTCGCCAGCACATCAAATATCTGGAGTGGCTGGCCGGTTCGCGCACCTGGCTGGCCGGCGATCGGCTGAGCTACGCCGATCTTGCCGCAGCGGCCGGTGTTTCGGTGCTGGATTATCTCGGCGAGATCAACTGGCTCGAAGCGCCGATTGCCAAGGAATGGTATCAGCGGGTGAAATCCCGCCCCTCCTTCCGGCCGTTTCTCAGCGAACGCATTCCGCGTCTTGCCCCCTCTTCCCACTACGCCGATCTGGATTTCTGAGGTCTGGCCTCCCAGGTTATTTGCTGCGGCGTGCGGCTATAATGAAAGCATGTCGTTTTCCCGAAACCGCTGCACACTTTCGGGTGACATGCACTATATATGCCAGAATAGGCCTCGGGAGACACGACCATCGACGTTGCCGACGACAAGCAGCGAATACGCGCGCGCAAACTGACGGATTTCGTTCGTCAGGAGGCGCTTTTACTCGGCTTCGATCTGTGTCGCATCACGGCGCCCGACAGCATTCCGCTTGCACCGGAGCGGCTGCGGCAGTTTCTCGAGAATGGCTACCACGGCACCATGGCGTGGATGGAGGAAACCGAGGCGCGTCGGGCGGAGCCAAAAACGCTCTGGGGCGATGTGCGCTCCATCGTCATGTTCGGCCTCAATTACGGGCCGGACGAAGATCCGCGTGGCCTGCTTTCGAAACCAGACAAGGCAGCCATTTCGGTCTATGCCCGCAACCGCGATTACCATGACATCATCAAGGGGCGGCTGAAGGAGATCGCCACGCGCTTTGCTGCCCGCGCCGGTGAGGATGTGAAAGTCTTCGTCGATACCGCCCCGGTGATGGAAAAGCCGCTTGCCGCCGCCGCCGGTCTCGGCTGGCAGGGCAAGCACACCAATCTCGTCAGCCGCAGCCATGGCTCCTGGCTGTTTCTGGGCAGCATGTTCACCACCGCCGAGCTCTGTGTTGACGAGGCCGAGAGGGATCATTGCGGTTCCTGCCGCGCCTGCCTCGACGCCTGTCCCACGGCGGCTTTTCCTGCCCCCTATCAGCTGGACGCGCGCCGCTGCATCTCCTATCTCACCATTGAGCACAAGGGACCGATCCCGCACGAATTCCGGCCGATGATCGGCAACCGCATCTATGGCTGTGATGATTGCCTTGCCGCCTGTCCGTGGAACAAGTTCGCGGCCAGCGCCTCCGAGATGAAGCTGAAGGCGCGCGAAGATCTGAAGGAACCATCCATCGCCTTTCTGCTGACGCTTGACGATGCCGCCTTTCGCAGCTTTTTCAGCGGCTCCCCCGTCAAGCGCATCGGCCGCAATCGCTTCATCCGCAATGTGCTGATTGCCGCGGGAAACTCTGCCGACCGGCATTTCGTGGAACAATGCAAGGCACTTGCGGAGGCCGACCCTTCCGCGGAAGTGCGCGGCATGGCCGCATGGGCTTTGTCGCGGCTTATGGACAGGGACGAATTCCGTACATACTCTGCCGGTCGCGCACCGGAGACTGATCCGGAGGCGGAAATGGAATGGCAACTGGCAGAGGCATGAAGCATGCATGTGATGATTTTCGGCGCGGGATATTCAGGGAAAGCCATTGCCAACGCGTTGAAAACCAAGGCTGCAAGTGTCTGCGGCACCACACGCAGCGCGGATAAGTTCGCAAACCTCGCCGCCGCCGGCATGACGCCGCTGCTCTTCGACGGCGTCCATCTCGATGACGATCTCATCGCTGCGATGCGCAATGTTACCCATCTCGTGCAATCCATCGCTCCAGGCAAGGACGGCGACCCTCTGTTTGCGCTTCTGGGCGGCGATCTGAAAAAGCTCCTGCCCAATCTGAAATGGTTAGCCTATCTTTCCACCGTCGGCGTCTATGGCGACCATCACGGCGCCTGGGTGAACGAGACGACACCCTGTCGCCCGGTCTCCGCACGCTCCGTGGAGCGGGTAGCCGCCGAGGCCGCGTGGACTGAGGCAGCCCAAAGCGCAGATGTGCCGCTTTCCATCCTGCGCCTGTCCGGAATTTATGGCCCGGGACGCAATACCTTCATGAATTTCGAGAAGGGAACGGCGCGACGGCTGGTGAAGAAGGATCAGGTATTCAATCGCATCCGTGTCGAGGATATCGGCGCGGCAATCGCCTTTCTGGCACTGAAGAACGAACGCGGCATCTTCAACGTGACCGACGACGAACCCTGCCCACCGCAGGATGTGGTGAGCTTCGCGGCCGACCTAATGGGTGTTGTCCCCCCTGCTGAACAGGATTTCGGAACCGCCGATCTGACGCCGATGGCGCGCTCTTTTTATGGCGAAAACAAGCGCGTTTCCAATGCTAAAATAAGGGAACTCGGCTTTGATTTCCGCTTTCCGGAGTATCGGCAGTCGCTGAAGCAATTATGGGAAAGCAGCCTCTGGCGTGGCTGAAAACAACCCCGTCAAAAACGACGAAAAATCCATCCAACGCCGTTTTGGCGGATAGTTTTCGTTGTATTTAAGCGAATTAAGACTTAATTAACTACGGCGAATCGCTAAAATCCTACTCATTGGAAAAATATTTCACTCACATTTCGTGAAGTGGATTCACGAAGCCGTGACTTGCAATAGCATTTCCATTGAACGTTGATTCTGCGTTATTTTTTCCGAGTTTTGACGGGAACGTCCACGCGACGCCTCTCCGGCTAACGATCACGAATATTACAGACTGTAACACTTCGTGATTTGAGATCAGCTTTTTTTCGCCATTTTTCCCTCGCCCTACAATCTCGCATCAAAAGGCGTTCAGGCCAGTTCATGGCCGTTTAGCAAGGGCACAATCAATCGGCGCGGGGCCGATTTTCAGGGAAGTACAGTTTGTTGAATATCCGTCGTATAACTTTCACCGCTGCAACTATAGCCGCCTGTTCCATCATCGCGCCTCTTCAGGCGAATGCGGCAAATGGTTGTGGAGGCGCATCGTGGTATGCGTTGTCCTCCAAGACTGCTTCGGGCGAGCGCATGAACGCCGCCAACCTGACCGCCGCTCACCGCTCCCTGCGGTTCGGCACCAAGGTCAAGGTGACGAATGCCCGCAATGGCAAGGCCGTTGTAGTGCGCATCAACGACCGCGGGCCGTTCATCAAGGGCCGCGTTCTCGATCTTTCCAAAGCTGCCGCCAAGAATATCGGCATGATCAGCTCCGGCACTGCCAAGGTCTGCTACGAGATCGTCAAGGCCGATTGAGCCTTGCCCTCGCCGCCATTCGCGTCTACCAACCGGGCTTATCAGCAAGAAGAGGTAGACAATGCGTTTGGGCGGGCGTTTGGCCGGAGCAATCGAAGTATTGGCGGATATTGAGGGACGCAGGCGTCCCGTCGCCGATGCGCTGAAGGATTGGGGTCTCGCCCATCGTTTTGCCGGCTCCGGCGACAGGGCCGCCATCGGCAACATCGTTTATGACGCGCTTCGTATGAAACTGTCGCACGCCTGGCTGATGGATGACGATAGCGCCGCCTCGCTTGCCTATGCTGTTCTGCTGCGGCAATGGGGCAAAAGCTTTGCGGAACTGACGGCGGAATTCGACGGCGATAAATTCGCCCCCGCCGCGCCCGACGCGGAAAGGCAGCAGGCCTTTCTTTCCCGTTCACTTTCCGACGCGCCGGCCTATATTCAGGGCGATGTTCCCGAATGGGTTCAATCTTCCCTCGAAACTGCCTTCGGGGAGCGTTGGCTCGCCGAGGCGCAGGCGCTCAACGAGCGACCGACCCTAGACCTGCGCGCCAACACGCTGAAGGCAACCCGGGACAAGGTTCTGAAGGCGCTTGAGGAAAGCGGCGCGGAAGCCACTCGGATTGCCCGGCAGGGTCTGCGTATACCCGCCGGTGAAGGCCCTTCCCGCCTGCCGAATGTCACCGCCGAACTTTCCTTCCAGAAGGGTTGGTTCGAGGTGCAGGATGAAGGCTCACAGATCGTCGCCGATCTTGCCGGTGCCCGGGAAGGTGAACAGGTCCTCGATTATTGCGCCGGTGGTGGCGGCAAGACGTTGGCCATGGCCGCCAGCATGAACAATAAAGGTCAGGTCCACGCTTTCGATGCCGATCGCAAGCGGCTCGCGCCGATCATCGAGCGGCTGAAGCGGGCCGGTACGCGCAATGTGCAGGTGCATGATCGCGCAGCGGGTCTTGCGCCGTTCCAGGAAAAATTCGACCGCGTTCTGGTCGATGCACCCTGCACCGGCACCGGAACCTGGCGCCGCCGCCCCGACACCAAATGGCGGCTGACGGCGCGCAATCTGGAAGAACGCGTGCAGCAGCAGGGCGAGGCGCTTTCGCAAGCCAAGGGTTTCGTGCGCCCGGGCGGCGAGCTACTTTATGTTACCTGTTCGGTTCTGCCCGAGGAAAATGAGCAGCAGGTCAGGCGCTTCTGCGAGGAAAATCCAGAATTTGCCATCGGTTCGGCTCTGGAGCGCTGGCAGTCGATTTTCAGTGGCAATGCGAATAAACCGCATTCTTCAGATGGCAAGACGGTGACGCTCACGCCTGCAACCACAGATACGGACGGTTTCTTCTTCTGCTTGATGAAACGCAAAGCATAAAGCAGGTTTTGCACGCAGCGATTTTACTTGGGAAATACCGCGCGGGCTTGTTTCAAAGCATTCTAAACTAGAATGTTTGACACAAGTTTGTGATTGGGTCAGAACTCGCTGGCCGCAGCCTGATGTCTTTTCATGGCTGCCCAAGGAGAGGGATCATGATCCGCAAAACCATTCTCAGCGCGTCTTTCGTGCTTCTGGCCGCATCGGCGGCCTTCACCGCGCTTCCCGCACAGGCTGCCACCGACGCTGCCGCCGTCATCAAGCATTATGCCGATGTCGCGCATGCCAAATACGAGGATTCGCTGACCACGGCGAAGGCGCTGGACAAGGCTATCGACGCTCTGATCGCAACGCCGAGCGAAGAAACCCTCAAAGCCGCGCGCGAAGCCTGGATCAAGGCACGTGTTCCCTACCAGCAGTCGGAAGTCTACCGCTTCGGCAATCCGCTTGTCGATGCTTGGGAAGGCAAGGTGAATGCGTGGCCGCTGGATGAAGGCCTGATCGACTATGTCGACGCCTCTTACGGCACCGAAAGCGACGAGAACGAACTTTACGTCGCAAACATCATCGCCAATCCGAAGATCAAGATCAGCGGCGAAGAGGTCGATGCCTCCAAGATCACCCCGGAACTGATCGAAAGCCTGCACGAGGCGGGCGATGTCGAAGCCAATGTGACGACCGGTTATCACGCCATCGAATTTCTGCTCTGGGGCCAGGATCTGAACGGCACCGGGCCGGGCGCGGGCAACCGCCCCTATACCGACTATGACAAGGCAAAATGCACGAATGGCAATTGCGACCGCCGCGCCGATTACCTGAAATCCGCATCGAGTCTGCTGGTCAAGGACTTGCAGGAGATGGTAGACGCCTGGGCGCCGGAGGGTGAAGCCACGAAGACGGTGGAAGCCGATCCGAAAGCGGGCCTCACCGCCATTCTGACCGGCATGGGCTCACTCTCCTATGGTGAGCTGGCGGGCGAGCGCATGAAGCTCGGCCTGCTGCTGCACGATCCGGAAGAAGAGCATGATTGCTTCTCCGACAACACCTATAACTCCCATCTCAACGACGCCATCGGCATCGCTTCGGCCTATACCGGCGACTATACCCGCGTCGACGGCACGAAGATGACCGGCGCCTCGCTGGCAGAACTCGTCGGCGCCAAGGACAAGGCGCTAAACGACGAAATGACGGCGAAGCTGAACAAGACGCTGAATGCCATGCATGCGATGGAAAAGCGCGCCCAGACGGTTGAAGCTTATGACCAGATGATCGGCGAAGGCAACAAGGAAGGCAACGCCGTGGTTCAGGCGGCCATCGACGGTCTCATTGACCAGACGAAGACCGTTGAACGTGTCATCGCGGCACTTGATCTTGGTAAGATCGAGCTTGAAGGCTCCGCGAGCCTCGACAACCCGAACGCCGTCTTCAAATAAGCGGCAAGGCGGGCCGCGATCCACTGCGGCCCGCCTACCAAATGTGCCTTCCGACCCCCATGGAATTGTCGCTGTCCCCGATCCGCAAGCCGTTTTTCTTCGCCGGGGCAGCCTGCCTTGTGGCCTCAGTGACGCTTGCCGCGCCGCTGCGTGACGACCTGACGGAGAAAGACCGAAGCCGCGTCCTGGCTGTCACTGCGCCTACGACCGATTTTACGAAGCCGAATCCCTTCGAGGCCATGTCCGGCGGCGCAACCACCAGCACCGGCACAGCCGGTGGCAACGCATTTTCCCAGCCCTCCGCCACCATGCCTTTCGAGCGGAAGCAGGATTTCAAGCTCGGCAACGCGCTGTTCCAGAAGCTCTGGGTCTCCTCACCCTCCTCCACGCAGGCTTCGGATGGGCTCGGCCCTTTTTATAACGCCCGATCCTGCCAGACTTGCCATGTGAAGGATGGCAGAGGCCGCCCGCCACTTGCCGGCGAAGACGCCGTTTCCCTGTTTCTGCGGTTGGCGCGACCGGCCCGGGACGAGACGGAACGGGCCGCGATTGCGCGCCATGAGGTGCTGAATTTTCCCGATGAGACCTATGGCCGGCAGTTGCAGAATCTTGCGATCCCCGGCCTCGCCGCCGAGGGCAGGCCGGTCATCACCTACACGGAAAGGCCCGTGCGCCTTTCGGATGGCGAAGTGGTGTCGCTGCGCAAGCCCACTTATGCCGCTACGGCCCTGAGATATGGCCCGCTCGGTACGGACACAACAGTCTCGGCCCGCATTGCGATGCCGACGCTCGGCCTGGGCTTGATCGAGGCCATTGCCGATGCCGATATTCTCGCCGGCGCAGACCCCGATGACAAAAATGGCGATGGCATTGCCGGGCGCCCGGCCTGGGTCAAGGATCATCGCACCGGCGAGATAAAACTCGGACGGTTCGGCTGGAAAGCACAGAATGCAAGCGTGCGCGACCAGAGCGCCAGCGCCTTCTCCCACGATATCGGCATTTCTACACCGGATGCGCCGAATGCCTATGGCGATTGCACCGATGCCCAGAAGGACTGTCTGGCCATGCCAACAGGCGTGCAGCCGCGGCTGGGGCCGGTGGAAGCGCCAGACCCCGTTCTCGATCTCGTGACCTTCTACACCGAAAACCTCGCGGTGCCACAGCGGCGCAATGCGGGGGATCGAACAGTTCTTGAGGGCAAGCAGCTTTTCTATACATCCGGCTGCACAGCCTGCCATACACCGAAATTCGTCACCCGCCGCGATGCTGGCGATCCGATGCATTCCTTCCAGCTGATCTGGCCCTATTCGGACTTCCTCCTGCATGACATGGGAGAGGAGCTTGCCGATGGCCAGCAGGTGGGGGAAGCCAGCGGTCGGCACTGGCGCACGCAGCCGCTCTGGGGCATAGGTCTGACGCAAAGAGTGAATGGCAACGGCTTTTACCTGCATGACGGGCGGGCGCGCAGCCTTACGGAAGCCATATTGTGGCATGGCGGTGAAGGGCAAAAAGCGCGCAACGCCTTTGCCGCCTTGCAAAAATCCGACCGGCAGGCTTTGCTGGCTTTTCTGGAGTCTCTCTAATGAACTTTGCCATGCGAAAAATTTCCGGCGTCATCTCCGTGCTGCTGCTTCTCACCACGCCGCCGGCAAGGGCACAGGATGTGGAACTGTTGCCACCCCCACCGCTCGACCCTGCGCAGGTGCGGGGCGTGATGGAAAAAGCGGTGAATGGCTTCATCCGTCCCGGTTATGACCACTTCCGGCAATCTGCGGAAACGCTGGAAGGCAGCATGAAGGCTTTCTGCGCCGCGCCCTCCAAAACGACGGAGGCGGCGGCACAGGCGGCTTTTATTGAAACGGTCTTGAACTGGTCGACAATCGAGATCGTGCGTGTCGGCCCTGTCATCGAGAAGAACCGTTTCGAACGCGTGCTCTATTACCCCGACAAGAAGGGTCTCGGACTGAAGCAGGTGCAGCGTTACCTCTCGGACAAGGATGAAAGCGTTACCACCGCCGACGGCTTGAAGGGCAAGAGCGTCGCGGCACAGGGGCTTGGCGCGCTGGAGTTCGTGCTTTACGGCACCGGCGCGGAAGAACTGCTAGACAAGAAAGGCGATTTTCGCTGCCGTTTCGGCGCCGCCATCGCCGGTAACATCGCCAATGTGGCGACGGAGCTTTCCAATAGCTGGAACGCACCTGACGGTGCGCAGAAAAACTGGACACAGCCGGGACCGGACAACCCCGTTTTTCGCGATGAACGCGAGGCGTTGGTTGCGCTGCTCGGCATTCTCGTGCACGGTGCAGAGGCTATCCGCGACCAGCGGATCGAAACCTTCTACAAGGGGCCGGACAAGGCGAAATTTCCCCGCACCGCCATCTACTGGCGCTCCGGCCTGACCTGGAAGAGCATCTCCACCAATATCAAGGCCGTGCAGACTCTCCTGCATACCGCCGACATGGTCGAACTCGTACCGCCCGATCAGCGCTCCATCGTCAACTCCATTGACTTCATCGCCAAATCGATGATCCGCGTTGCCGCAACGATCGATACGGATGTGGAAAAGGCACTGGACAAGGACGACCAGCGCGCCAAGGTGGATTACCTGTTGCTCAACGGCAAAGACCTGATCTACCGCCTCAACGACCAATATGGCGGCGCCATCGGCCTCAGCTCCGGCTTTTCCTTTGCTGACGGAGACTAAACGATGATCTCCGGCAGCAAGCGGATGCTGATCGACCGGCGCAGCTTCATCAAGGCGGCGGGTATTCCCTTTCTTGCCGCCCTCGCCCCGCGGTCGCTCCATGCGCTGGAACGCACAGACGCCGTCTTCGCCTCCGCCTTCCGCGCCCGTGATGGATCCTACGGCATTGCGACGGTAAGCGAGCGCGGCGAAATCATCGACCGCGTTGCGCTTCCCGCCCGCGCCCATGGAATGGCGACGAGCCATGCGACCGGTAGGACCGTGGCCTTCGCGCGCCGTCCCGGCACTTTCTTCATGGCTTTCGATCCCGTGCAACGTCAGGAGCCTGTCGTGATGCACGCGCCGGAGAACCGGCACTTTTATGGCCACGGGCAATTTTCACCCGATGGCGCAATTCTCTATGCCAGCGAAAACGACTTCGACGGTAACCGCGGCGTCATCGGCCTTTACGACGCCCGCAACGGCTTTGCCCGCATCGGTGAATATGACGCGCATGGTGTCGGCACCCATGACATGACGGTCAGCGATGACGGACGGCTGATCGTGATCGCCAATGGCGGCATCGAGACCCACCCGGATTTCGGCCGAACAAAGCTCAATATCGACAGCATGGAACCGTCACTCGTGCTTCTGGACGCCGCCACCGGCCAGCTGATCCAGAAACATGTAATGCCGGAGCAGCTGCGGCAGCTTTCCACCCGCCACGTCGATCTCGGCGATAACGGCCGCATCTGGTTCGCCTGCCAATATGAAGGACCGCGCAACAATCTTCCGCCGCTTGTCGGCCATTTCTCGAAGGGTGAGGATGTAGCCTTTGTCGATCTGCCGGAGGAAACGACGGTGCGGCTTGCCAATTATGTCGGGGCCATCGCCGTCAACCGGCGCGAAGGGCTGGTGGGTCTGACCTCGCCGAGCGGCAACGCCGCCGTGACGCTCGATGCAAAGACGGGCAGTGTGGTCTCCGAGGTCACCGTGCGGGAGGCGGCGGGCGTTGCGACGGCTGCAGGCGGCATTGCGGTTTCCTCTTATGACGGATTTTTCGAGGCTATTCGCAGCGACGTGGCCTGGGACCAGCATATCGTACGCCTGTCCGGCTAAAATACTGAAAAGGCAGGGAACAAAAGCATGGCCAGCGCATTTGAGGCGTCATGAAGAACCTTGCCGTGTATATTATTTTTGTGGTTGTTGTTGTTGCCATCGGGGCGTTGATCGGCGTCAACAATGTGCCGGGCGAATGGTATCAATCGCTGCAGAAACCATTCTTCAATCCCCCCAACTGGATTTTCGGGCCGGTCTGGACTGCGCTTTACGTGCTGATCGGCATCGCCGGCGCACGGACGTGGATACGGAAACCGATGGGGACGCGCATGCGCCTCTGGTTCACGCAGATGGTGCTGAATTTCCTGTGGTCGCCGATCTTTTTCGGCATGCAGAGCCCGGCCGGCGCGCTCGTCATCATCATCCCCATGCTGATCTGCATCATCGCCTTCATGGCACTGACCTACCGTCGCGACCGCATATCCATGTGGCTTTTCGCACCCTATGCCCTATGGGTCGCCTTTGCCACGGTGCTCAACGCAAGTATCGGCATGCTGAACTAATTCGCCTTACGCCCTTGCCTTGCCCGACGCCACGCGCCATGTCAGTCTGCGACGGGGCAGAAGGCAGGCAGGTAGGCCATGGAGATTACGGATCCCGGCGATTTTCGCCAGCGGATAGAAACAAGCTTCGCGCGGCAGGGCGTGGTGCAGGCCATCAATGCCGAGATAAGCCGCATCGAACACCGGCTGGTGGAAATAGAACTGCCCTTCCATGAAAAGCTGACACAGCAGCATGGCATATTGCATGCGGGCGTCATCGCCGCTGGCCTCGACACCGCCTGCACTTACGCGGCCTATACGATCATCGAACCGGAAGCCTCGCTACTGACCATCGAATTCAAGGTCAACCTCATGTCGCCGGGACGTGGTGAGCGGTTTCTGTTTCGCGGCGAGATCATCAAGCCCGGCAACAATCTGATCGTGGCGGATGGTCGTGCCTATGCCCTGTCCGATGGACCGGCGAAGCTGATCGCCTCGATGACGGGCACGATGATGGTGGTGAAGGGGCGCGAGGATATTACCGGATGAGCTACCGGCTTTCGCATGTTGCGGATAAATCCGTTCTTTTCGTTATGGCGGCCTCCGCTGAATACGGCCCCCATCTGCAGGCGCGCATCGCGCCACTCATGACCGGCGTCGGCCCAGTCGAGGCGGCCATTTCGGTGACCGCCATTCTTGCCGGTCTCGATGCCGCCGACAATTTGCCCGACCTCGTCGTTTCGCTTGGCTCCGCGGGTTCGCGGACATTGCAACAGACGGGCATCTATCAGGCGGTTTCGGTTTCCTATCGCGATATGGATGCATCCGCCTTCGGTTTCGAAAAGGGGCGAACGCCGTTTCTCGATCTGCCCGCCGAAGTTGCCCTGCCTTTGCGGATACCCGATATTGCCGAGGCTAGGCTTTCCACCGGCGGCAACGTCGTTTCCGGAGAGGCCTATGGGTTGATCGATGCCGATATGGTGGAAATGGAGACCTTTGCGGTCCTGCGAGCATGTCAGCGCTTCGGTGTGCCGCTCATCAGCCTGCGCGGTATTTCCGACGGCAAGGCCGATGTGAACCATGTGGATGACTGGACGGCGTATCTTGATATCATCGATGAAAAGCTCGCCAATGCCGTCGATCGGCTCTGCCGCGCCATCGAGGATGGGGTGATTGCCCTTTGAAACCTTGCGATTTTCGCAAATTTCCGCCCTTTGACGCCCGCTTCCGGGTTGCCTAAAGCCCCGCTTTTCTTTAAAGGCTCGCCATGACCCAGATAGCCCATCCCGACAGCATTCTCATCATCGATTTCGGCAGCCAGGTGACGCAGCTGATTGCGCGCCGCATCCGCGAAGCCGGGGTCTATTGCGAAATCCACCCGTTCCAGAATGCCGCAGAGGCTTTCGAGAAGCTTCAGCCCAAGGGCGTGATCTTCTCCGGCGGCCCCGCATCCGTAACGGCTGAAGGCAGCCCGCGCGCGCCGCAGGCGGTGTTCGACAGCAAGGTTCCGATCCTCGGCATCTGCTACGGCCAGCAGACGCTCTGCACGCAGCTCGGCGGTGTGGTCGAAGGTGGCCACGCGGCGGAATTCGGCCGTGCGGATATCGATATCAAGAAGGCTAGCCCGCTGTTCGAAGGTTTCTGGGAACAGGGCAAGAGCTACCCGGTGTGGATGAGCCATGGCGACCGCGTAACAAAGCTGCCGGAAGGTTTCGAGGTCATCGCGACCTCCGAGAACGCTCCTTTCGCCATCGCGGCTGACGAGAAGCGTCACTATTACACCACCATGTTCCACCCGGAGGTGGTGCATACGCCTGACGGCGGCAAGCTGCTCTCCAATTTCGTGCACAAGATCGTCGGCCTCAAATCCGACTGGACGATGGCTGCCTACCGCGCCGAGATGATCCGCAAGATCCGCGAGCAGGTCGGCACTGGCCGGGTGCTCTGCGCACTTTCCGGCGGCGTCGATTCCTCGGTTGCAGCCATTCTCATTCATGAGGCGATCGGTGATCAGCTGACCTGCGTTTATGTCGACCACGGCCTGATGCGGCTTGGCGAAAGCGAGCAGGTCGTCGGCATGTTCCGCGATCACTACAATATTCCGCTTGTTCACGTCGACGCCGCCGATCTGTTCCTCGGCGAATTGTCTGGCGTTTCCGATCCGGAAGTGAAGCGCAAGACCATCGGCCGCCTGTTCATCGAGGTGTTCGAAGCTGAGGCGGCCAAGATTGCCGCCGATGGCAAGGGTGCGCCCAAGTTCCTCGCTCAGGGCACGCTTTACCCTGACGTCATCGAAAGTGTATCCTTCTCCGGTGGCCCTTCGGTCACCATCAAGAGTCACCACAATGTCGGTGGCCTTCCCGAGCGCATGAACATGCAGCTCGTCGAGCCGCTGCGTGAACTCTTCAAGGATGAAGTGCGCGCACTTGGCCGCGAACTCGGCCTGCCGGAAAGCTTCATCGGTCGTCATCCCTTCCCCGGTCCAGGTCTCGCGATCCGCTGCCCGGGCGCGATCACTCGTGAGAAGCTCGATATCCTGCGCAAGGCGGATGCGATCTATCTCGACGAAATCCGCAAGGCCGGTCTCTACGATACCATCTGGCAGGCCTTTGCCGTGCTGCTGCCGGTGCAGACCGTGGGCGTGATGGGCGACTACCGCACCTACGACTTCGTCTGCGCGCTGCGCGCCGTGACGTCAGTGGATGGCATGACGGCGGATTTCTATCCCTACGACATGAACTTCCTCGGTCGTGCGGCAACCCGCATCATCAACGAAGTGCGCGGCATTAACCGTGTGGTCTACGACGTGACGAGCAAGCCGCCCGGCACGATCGAGTGGGAGTAAGGACTATAATCGACACAGCGTGTTGCTGCGGCAATACCACTGTGTCGAGCACAGTTTGAACGATAACGCCGCGACTAGTTCGCGGCGTTTCTGTTTTGTCTTGCGAGATAGATGATCTGGGCGGCAAGACCGACAACGAGGATCGCCAGCAAACCCGCCTGAACGCCGAGAAGCAGCGGTGATTTCAGATCGGTGACAAAAGGATGACCGTCCGGAACACGGCGCAGCGTCTCGGTCGCTGTCGGCACCATCAATAGAAACGCGCTGACACTGAGACAGATGGTCTCAACATATCTGGCGACGCGCGTTGAGCCGAGAATGCGCTCGATCCCGTAACCTGCAAGCAGGAACAGGATGGTCAGCGCGCCAATGGCGTAGCTGACCGGCTGATGCGCCACGAGGAAGGCCGTCGCAGCACCGATCAGCATGGAAACAAAATAGATTGCACCCGGCGTGGATCGGGGAACGATTCGACCGTGACGGGCAAACATGTAGATGGCCACGGGAATGGCCGGCAGGCTGCCGAGTGTGTGGACCCAGCCAAGCGGAGAAATACCGAACATATGAGATTGCCTTTCTCTTCCAGAAAGATGGGTGGTCCTGGGAGCAGATTGTCACCGACATATCTGCAAGCGTAGCGTTGTCTGTTGATTGGTCGGCAGCTCGCTCGGGTCATGCATCCACGCCCCTTACAAGGTGTAATTTCAAGCGGTGATGCGCTCCAGCATGGGGCGGGTTATCGCGCCAAAGGTCGCGGCATCGCCGTGCGCACGCGCTGAAAGCATTGCGCCGTGCACCGTAGCCATGAAGATTTCAGCATTGGCCCGTGCTGTTCCCGTCAGTACAAGGCGTCCCTGGGCAATGCCGCGCTCCAGCACGGCGGTGAGCCAGTCCGAGAGACTTCTAAAATGCGCACGCACTTCAAGAACGACCGTTTCGGGAAGAACCGGTATCTCGCTGGCAAGCAGCGCACAGACGCAGAAAGGATGGGTCGCGTCAGCGATACAGCCTTCCCAATAGCCGATATAGGCGCGAAGCTGTTCCAGCGGATCAGAAATGTTTTTTTCCAACTCGGCGATCCCTGCTTCAGCTTCCTGCCTGTATTGTGAGACCAGTTTGCAGACCAGGTCAGATTTGCTGGGAAAATGGTGGTGAATGCTCGCATTGCGAATACCAACTACCTGGGAGATATCCGCGTAGCTGAAACTGTTATAGCCACCTCTTATGATCAGGGTGCGTGCGCACTGGAGAATATCATCGGCTTTGCTTTGAGGGTTTTTCATGCGCGATACCTACCAATTAGTAGGTAGATTGTCAATGGTGCCGTGTCATAAGGCTATCGATCTTTCCGGCATGCGGCGCGGACACCGCAATTCGTTCTCTTTTTGTTCTTTTAATTTCTCATTGGCGATGATAATGTCGCGAGCTTGGAATAGACCGTGGAGCATCGTCATGGGTTTGGAGTTGACGGATAAAGAAGGGTTGAGGCAGCTTTTCCTTGAAGGGTTCGAGCTGGAGAAACAACGCCGGATCAATCCGCGATTTAGCAGCAAGGTTCTGATCGTGGTGAAACCGCCGGCGGCCTTGGCGGAGAGAATTTTCACCGATGCGTCGAGCCATGCCGCAGGGCGGACGAAGCGTGAGGCCTATCCTGCGGAGCTTCTGCATATCACCCTGCTCTGTGTCGGGTGTTTCGACACCGTGCCTCGCGGCCTGGCAAACCGGCTGAAGGAAGCACTGGGGGAGATAAGGGCGCGGCCCGTTCCGATCACATTCGATGGGAGTTCGCTTTTCGGCAATCGCAACTGTCTGGTGCTAAACAGCCGCCGCGAGATGCTGGAGCTCAGGGCTTTGGCGAAGGTGGTGCAGCGCGCCCTCTGGCGGGCAAATCTTCCCTATATCGCCGCATCATCGTTTATGCCGCACCTGACTATGATCTATGGCTGCGGGAAAATCGAAACCATGCCGGTTGAAAAACCCTATAGCTGGCTGGCAGGCAGTTTCGAAGTCATCTTCAGCCATAATGGGGAAACGCGGCACGAGTCCCTGGGACGCTTCGCGCTTTCCGCGAAGGCGGACCGCTACGAGCAGCCGGAGAGTCAATTATATCTGCCGCAAAAAGTATTCGGTCCATCGAAGCGGCCAACCCATAAGATAGCGGCGCGATAAGGTGGGGCCAAAAAAGCGTGGCTCCCATGCCCGAAATTATCCGCCTCCGCTGCTGGGCAACTATACGAACAAAGGCGCAGTTCAAATCATCCGAGGCGCCTGCGGAAAACCGACGTGGATTCCGGTGCCAGGCGCAAGCGAGGCGAAGTCGCCTCGCTACAAACGATAACCAGCTTAGAGCTGGACCTTGTCGAAAGCCTTGCCGTCGATACCGAGAGCTTCGAGATCGGCGCGAGCGGGCTTGCGATGTGCGCGAACAGCGGCCGAAACCGAGAGCGCTGCACCGAGAACGGCGAAAGTTTCACCGAAGAAGTTACGCGATGTCTTTGCAACCTGACGCATTTTTCTCTCCATCTTTGATGCCTAAATAATGGGGATTTCCACCGCGTTCTACAACTCATGATGTAGCAGGGAAGCCATGCAGCTTTGCTCGCGCTCGTTCGGATATCAGCCACTTCGATTTTGCATGGCTCAGGCATCATGCTTCGAAAATGGCGCAACGCACCTCAGGCGGCGGCTTGAATAAGATGGATATTTTGTTATGCCGAAAAGCTTAAAGACGAAGAGGCGGTAGCATGACGGTCACGATTTACGGCATCAAGAATTGCGACACGATGAAGAAGGCCAGAAGCTGGCTGGAGTTGAACGGCATCGATTATTCTTTCCACGACTACAAGGCAGCCGGCATCGACCGCGCCCATCTGGAAACATGGTGTGATGCCGCCGGCTGGGAAACGGTTCTCAACCGGGCCGGCACGACCTTCAAGAAACTCGACGACAGCCAGAAGGCCGATCTTACCCGCGAAAAGGCCATCGGACTGATGTTGGATCAGCCCTCGATGATCAAGCGCCCGGTGCTGGAGGCGAAGGGCAAGATAACCGTCGGCTTCAAGCCGGAAATCTACCAGACCGTTTTTGCCTGAACGCAGCCCACCATGTCCAAAACGACCCGCGCCACCCAGATGCTGACGAAGGCCGGCATTGCCTTCGCCACCGTCACCTATGATTACGACCCGAATGCCGACCGCATCGGCCTGCAGGCGGCCGAGGCGATCGGTGAGGCTCCGCATCTTGTGCTGAAGACGCTGATGGCGGAGCTGGACGGCAAGCCGGTTTGCGTTGTCGTCCCCTCCGACCGCGAGGTGAGCATGAAGAAGCTTGCCGCCGCCTTCGGTGGCAAATCCGCCAACATGATGAAACCCGCCGATGCGGAGCGGGCGACGGGTTACCATGTCGGCGGCATCAGCCCTTTCGGTCAGAAGAAACAGGTGCCGACAGCCATTGAAGCCGATGCCATGGTGCATGATTACGTCTACATGAATGGCGGGCAACGTGGTTTGCAGGTAAGGCTTTCGCCCCGTGATGCCCAGAAAGTGCTTGATGCCATTGTCGCACCGCTGGTCGCGGAATGAGGCGAAACGGCGGCCCTTGAAAGCATTTGGCTTTCGGAAGGAATGGGCTATGGTCGGCGCCTCCTATTGAAATAGACGAAGGCAGATCATGACCGTTTCCCCCATCGATCCCGTCAAACTCGAAAAACTCGCGGAAGTCGCCATCAAGGTCGGCCTGCAATTGCAGAAGGATCAGGATCTGGTGATCACTGCCCCGCTGGCGGCCCTGCCGCTGGTCAGGCTCTTGACCAAGCATGCCTATATCGCGGGCGGCGGGCTCGTTACCACTTTCTACTCTGACGAGGAAACCACGCTTTCGCGCTACCGCCACGCCAGCGACGCGAATTTCGACCGGGCTTCCGGCTGGCTCTATGAGGGCATGGCGAAGGCCTATGCCAATGGCGCGGCGCGGCTGGCGATTGCCGGTGATAACCCCATGCTGCTTGCCGAAGAGGACCCCGCCAAGGTCGCGCGCGCCAACAAGGCCAACTCCACGGCCTATAAGCCGGCGCTGGAGAAGATTTCCAATTTCGATATCAACTGGAACATCATTTCTTATCCCAACCCCTCCTGGGCAAAGCAGGTCTTCCCCGGCCTCACCGAGGATGAAGCGGTGCGCAAGCTCGCGGATGCCATCTTCGCCGCTTCGAGGGTGGATGTGGCCGATCCCGTCGCCGCATGGGCGCAGCACAATGCCAATCTCGCTAAGCGCTCCGCATGGCTGAATGGCGAACGCTTTTCTGCGCTGCACTTCACTGGCCCGGGCACCGACGTAAAGATCGGCCTGGCGGATGGCCACGAATGGCATGGCGGCGCTTCCATGGCGAAAAACGGCGTGACCTGCAACCCGAATATTCCGACCGAAGAAGTCTTCACCACACCGCATGCGCTGCGCGTTGACGGTTACGTCTCCAGCACCAAGCCGCTGTCGCATCAGGGAACGCTGATCGACGATATCCAGGTGAAGTTCGAAGCCGGTCGCATCGTCGAAGCCAAGGCTTCCAAGGGCGAAGCCGTGCTGAACAAGGTGCTCGACACCGATGAAGGCGCGCGGCGTCTCGGCGAAGTGGCGCTTGTGCCGCATTCCTCGCCGATTTCGGCAAGCGGCATCCTGTTCTACAACACGCTGTTCGATGAAAACGCCTCGTGCCATATCGCGCTCGGCCAATGCTATTCAAAATGCTTCCTCGACGGCGCCTCGCTGTCGCAGGATCAGATCAAGGCGCAGGGCGGCAATTCCAGCCTCATCCATATTGACTGGATGATTGGCTCCAACAAGGTGGATATCGATGGCGTGAAGCCGGATGGCTCCACGGTTCCTGTCATGCGCAAGGGCGAATGGGCCTGACGGGCCCCCTACCTCGGTAACTGGCTGCGCTGACTGAGCCAGATGCTGAAAAGCACGGCAATGAACCCGGCAATCTGCGCTGGCGCAAGGCTTTGGCCAAGCGCCAGCCAGCCCAGCAGGGTGGCCACGACAGGACTTAAAAAACCGAGCGATGCGGCCGCAGAAGGCTCGATGCGGGCGAGCCCACGAAACCACAGAAGATAGGTGAGCGCCGCACCGATGAGGCCGAGATAGGCCATGCCCATCACATTGACCGCCGTTGGCGCTGGCAGGGCCGGCTCCAGAGCATAAGCGACCGGCAAAAGAAGAATGCCACCGGCCGTCAATTGCCAAGCTGTGAAGGTGAGGTTCGAGACGGGCGGGCGCCATTTGCGGGTCAGCACCGTTCCGAAGGCCATGGAAACGGCGCCGGCAAGACCCGCGGCAACACCGATACCATCTAGTGCCGCGCCGGGCGTTAGCACCAGAAGCGCAACACCGGCAATGCCGAGAAAACCGGCGCCGATGGCGAGCGGCCGCACCGGGGTTGAGAGAAACAGCCGCGACAGACCGATAACGATGAGTGGTTGCACCGCCCCCACCGTTGCGGCGACACCGCCGGGCAACCGATAGGCCGAAACGAAAAGCATTGCCCAGAAAAACGAGAAATTCAGCGCGCCGAGAATGAAGCTGCGCGGCCACCAGATACCCTGTGGCAGCTTTCGGACGAGAAGCAGCAGCAGGATACCGGCCGGCAAGGCGCGCAGCATGGCGACATGCAACGGATATCCCTGCGGCAAAAATTCCGTCGTGACGAAATAGGTGGTCCCCCAGATGGCGGGAGCAAGTGCTGTGACCAGCACATCGGCGGCATAGGTCATATTTTTCTTCATCTCAAGAATCTCTATATCAAGATAGATTCAGCTTAGTCGATTTTATCTTGACGTCAAGATATCAATTGTTATGCCTTGGTGATGAGCAAGAAACCCATGGACCACGTCGACCATATTCTCGCGCAATGGCGCAAGGAACGACCCGATCTCGATGTCGGCCCGATGGGGCTGCTCGGGCGCCTGCACCGGCTCAGCACGTATCTTGGCCGCGAGGTGGAGGCGGTGCTCCTAAAACATGGCCTCTCCTCCTCCGCTTTCGATGTGCTGGCGACATTGCGACGCGCGGGCTCGCCCTACCAACTCTCTCCCGGCGATCTGCTGGCTATGACCATGGTTAGCTCCGGCACCATGACAAACCGGATCGACCAGCTGGAAAAAGCCGGGCTGGTGGAGCGCATTCACAATCCGCAGGACCGGCGCAGCGTCTTGATATCGCTGACGGAGCGTGGCTTTGCCATCGTCGAGGAGGCGGTGGGTGCGCATGTCGACAACCAGCATCGTCTTGTCGCCCATCTCAGCGAAGAGGAGCGGGATACCCTTGATGGGTTGCTGAAGCGGTTTCTGCAGGACTTCGAGGAATAGATTTACGTCGCAGATGGAACCGTGCAATCGCGCGGGCCAGGGCGCTTGTCTACGTAGAGAAAATCCTGTAAGCAATTTTCCATAAACCTGTACTACAGGTTGGAGGAAAAATGTTAAACGCCATTTCGCATGATTCCGGCCTCGTCAGCAGCACGATCGGCGCGATCACCCGCCATATCCGCGAAAACGAGCTGGCGCCCGGCGCGAAGCTGCCGAGCGAACTTTCGCTCTCGCAACAGCTGGGCGTCTCGCGCACGGTCGTTCGCGAGGCTTTCCGGTCTCTGTCGGCCATGCGGCTGATCGACGTCAACGCGGGCAAGCGCGCAACCGTGGCGACGCTGGACCATGGTGCGATGTCGCTGATGTTCGAGCATGGCATTCACACCGAGCAGATCAACATCCAGCAGATTTACGACGTACGCCGCACCATCGAAGTCAGAACCGTAACGCTCGCAGCGCTCCGGCGCACCGACGCGGAAGCGCTTACCATCCTCGACCACGCCAACAATATGGAGCGGGACTTCAGCGACAATGACAGGGTGATGGAGCATGACCTTGCCTTTCACCTTGCTGTTGCCAGAGCCTCCAAGAACCCGGTTTTCGAACTCATTCTCGGCGCTTTCCAGAATGTGACACGCCAGACCTGGCCGATCGGCTGGAAAAGCCGCACCTCCGATGCACAGCGCCTCGCCGCGTGCGAACTGCATATCGCCATCGGACAGGCCATTGCCGCAGGCGACCCGCAAACCGCCTCAACGCTGATGGCGCGGCATTTCGATGAAAGTGTGCATGCACTTCTGGCAGCCGGCATCGCCTGATTTTTTCAACGCAGTCCCAGATGGAAACGACTGCCTCTGGAGGAGACACCATGAAAATCACAAAACTCGAGACCGTCCGTGTGGCGGAACGGACGAACCTGCTCTGGGTTCTGGTCCATACGGATGAGGGCATTACCGGGCTCGGCGAAACCTTCTTCGGAGCGGAGACGGTGGAGACCTATGTGCATGAATATATCGCCCCCCGCGTGATCGGCCGCGATCCGCTGCAGATCGACCTGCTGGCTCAGGACCTTGTCGGTTATCTCGGATTCCGTTCATCGGGAGCGGAAGTGCGCGGCAATTCAGCCTTCGATATCGCGCTGTGGGACATTTTCGGCAAGGCCACCAACCAGCCTATCGCCCAGCTGCTCGGCGGCTTCAGCCGCAGGGAAATCCGCACCTACAATACCTGCGCGGGCACCGAATATATCAAGAAGGCCACCGGCCAGCAGACGGCTAATTATGGCCTCTCCGGCGGCAAGGACTATGATGATCTGAACGGCTTCCTGCATAGGGCGGACGAGCTTGCCCATTCGCTGCTGGAAGACGGCATCACCGCCATGAAGATCTGGCCGTTTGATGCGGCGGCGGAAAAGACGCGCGGGCAATATATCTCGATGCCGGACCTGAAAAGCGCGCTCGAGCCGTTTGAAAAAATCCGCAAGGCGGTGGGCGACAAGATGGATATCATGGTGGAGTTCCACTCCATGTGGCAGCTTCTGCCCGCCATGCAGATCGCCAAGGCGCTTACCCCCTACCAGACCTTCTGGCATGAAGATCCGATCAAGATGGATAGCCTTTCCAGCCTGACACGGTATGCCGCCGTGTCGCCCGCACCGATTTCCGCGTCCGAAACGCTCGGTTCCCGCTGGGCTTTCCGCGATCTCCTGGAAACGGGTGCTGCCGGTGTTGTCATGCTTGACATCAGCTGGTGCGGCGGCCTTTCGGAAGCGCGCAAGATCGCCTCCATGGCGGAAGCCTGGCACCTGCCGGTGGCGCCGCACGATTGCACGGGGCCGGTGGTGCTCTGCGCCTCCACGCATCTGTCCCTCAATGCGCCGAATGCGCTGGTGCAGGAAAGCGTGCGCGCCTTCTACAAGACCTGGTATCGCGATCTCGTCACCGCTTTGCCCGAGGTGAAAAACGGCATGATCACCGTGCCGCCGGGTGCTGGCCTCGGCATGGAGCTGCATCCAGATATCGAAAAGACCTTCACCGTCAGCCGCCGTTTTTCGGATGCGGCGTCGATCTGATCAGAACAGGTTGCCCTGATTACCCGGGTCAGAAGAAGCCGGTTTCGCCGGCTTCTTTTTTGGCGCGGCGGCGGTCTCCGGGGCGGGTGTCCCCTCTCCCGTCGTGATGGCAGAAACGCGACCATCGGCAAATTCCATCGAGACCGCAGCGCCTGAGGCAATGGCGGCGGCACGGGTCAGCGGCCGGTTCTCTTCGTCACGGATCACGGCATAACCGCGATTCAGCACGTTCTTGTAGGACAGAGATTGCAGGATACGATCATGAGCGGCGAGACCGGAACGGTTCTGCGCCATGCGGTGCAGCACCGCTGTATCGGCCCGGCGTGCTGCGGTGACGACCCGTTCCTTCTGCCGTTCCAGCTGGCCAAGCAGGCGGGCAGGAAGCGAACGCAGCGCGGAATCGAATGAATCAACCCGGCCTTTGCCCTGCAACAGACGGCGCTCCACCAGGGTCTCGGCCCGGTGCATACGCTCGGTGATGCGCTGCCTATGGTGTTTGAGGCCGTTCAGCAGGGTTTCCGGTCTCAGTCCCGAGGCGGAACGTTCGAAAGCGCGGCGCTTGTTCAGCGTCGTCAATTCCAATCCACGCCCAAGACCACTCGCAGCCTCATCGAAACGGCGGCGCGGCAGGGCCAGAAGTTGATCGAGCGACGGCAAAGCGCGCACCAAAGCGCGCACGCCCTGGCGGCGATTGTCCATTTGCCGCGAGACCGAACCGGAAAGGCGGGCAGCGAGACCGGAAAGCTGCGCTTCGAGTTCCGCCCGTACCGGCACCGCCATTTCGGCAGCGCCTGTCGGCGTCGGCGCGCGCACATCAGCGGCATAATCGATCAATGTCGTATCGGTCTCGTGTCCGACGGCAGAAATCAGCGGGATTTCGCTCTCAGCTGCCGCGCGCACGACGATTTCGTCGTTGAAGCTCCAGAGGTCTTCCAGGCTGCCGCCCCCGCGCGCGACGATCAGCACGTCGGGACGGGCAATGTCGCCACCGGGCTTCAGCGCATTAAAACCGCGAATGGCGTTCGCCACCTCCTCGCCCGAGCCTTCGCCCTGCACCTTGACCGGCCAGACGACGACGTGGACCGGAAACCGATCCGAGATACGGTGAAGAATATCGCGAATGACCGCACCCGTGGGCGAAGTGACGACGCCGATGACACGCGGCATGAATGGCAGGGGACGCTTGCGGGCCGAATCAAAAAGCCCCTCTGCCGCCAGCCGCCGGCGGCGATCTTCCAGAAGCGCCATCAGCGCGCCGGCACCGGCAGGCTCCAGGCTTTCGATGACGATCTGGTATTTCGAAGAGCCGGGGAAGGTGGTGATCTTGCCGGTGGCGATCACTTCCATCCCCTCTTCCGGGCGGAACTTCAGCCGTGAAAACGTGCCCTTCCAGATCACCGCGTCGATACGGGCACGATCATCCTTCAGCGAGAAATAGGCGTGGCCGGAAGAATGCGGGCCACGATAACCGGAAATCTCGCCGCGCACCCGCACCTGCTCGAAAGCCGTCTCCACCGTGCGTTTGATGGAACCCGACAGTTCGGACACCGAAAATTCGGCAAGATTGCTCAAGGCGGTGTGGGAGAAGATATCGCTCATGACCGTTTGTAACCAAAAGCCGTCGATTCGGAAATGCCGACATCGGCTCACCGATTTTAACGTCGATGAAACCATATCCTCAACTAACGAGTTAGCAAAACAGGGATTGGAGGAGAAAACAAGGGTTCGTTAGGGAACGAGACGCTACGTCTTGTTCCAGACCCGGCAACCAAAAGAGGAGGCGGCATCATGATTTTTCTTACCGCCACAGTGCTTGGCGTAACCGCAGTGGCGTTGCGCTCTGTCTTCAGCATCGTTTTCATCTGCATGATGATTATCGGCGCCTACGGTGTCGCGATGGTGCTTTCTTCCACGGCCGTGCCGCTGATGTCGCTGCTTCTGGCGCTTGCCGGTTATAATTTCGGCGTCGTGGGTGTCGTGATCGGCCTTCTGGTGCTGCAGCGCCCGCGCTCCACGCAGCCGACGCTTTAAAGCCCACCCCGTTGAGACTTCCGCACTTCGCGCTGACCGAAATTTGCGGATTGGCCGTCGATCTTGCCGTTACCTGTGTGCTTATTTTCTATCTCCGCGTCGATCCGCTGGTGGCCCGGTTACCGGGTGCGGCGGCGGGACTTGCGACGAGCTGGCAGCTTAACCGTTCGAATGGCGCAGAGTTGAACGGCTTTCTGAAGAATGCCGTCACACTCATATCCCGGATCGTCGGCGTCGGCCTGTTTGCCCTGTTGCTATGGCGCAACCCGCTTTTGCAGCCGTTCATCCCGCTCGCACTTTCAGCGATCGCAGCATTGGTCCTGGCGCTTTACGGATATTTTCGGCTGCAAAAACAGCGGACTTAAACCGTTTCCCAACCATCCTTTTCCGCCGCGCGGTAGATGGCGTCGATGAAAAGCTGGTTCTTCCTCGAATTTTCCAAAGTAACGACCTCTCCCTCGCCTCTCACCGCACGGGCAAAGGCCTCCGCCTCGAGCTTGTACTGACGGCTATCCTGAAACCGGAAGACCTGCGACTGGTTATGGGCCTGATTGGTCAGTTCGATTTCCTCAGCCCCCCAGCGATTGGCGTTGAACGGAGATTTGACCTCGATGTAGCCATCGGTGCCGTGGAAGACCATGAGCTGACGGGAGGCAAGCTGGGTTGCCAGATAGAAGCTCAGCTCGAACGTGCCGAAATCGGCCCGGACGCTGGAATAGATATCGGTGCCGAATTCCCTGTCACGCTCCACCGTGGCCTGCACGCGCCTGGGCTCGGCGCCGGTGGCGAAGCGGGTAACGATGGTCGGGTAGACGCCGATATCAGGCAGCGCCCCACCACCCAATTCGGGAATATTGCGCATATTGCCGGGATCCCGATTGAAATAGCTGAAAGCGCCCTGCACATGTTTCAGTGTACCGATGGCGCCCGACGCCAGCAATTCCTTCACCTTGGCCCAAACAGGGGAATAGGTGACCATGAAAGCCTCGGACACGATGACACCATTGCGGTCCCTCGCAGCGATGAGCGTATCGATCTCTTCTGCCTTCAACGCAATCGGCTTTTCGCAGAGAACATGTTTGCCGGCATTGGCGGCCTTGATCGTCCACTCCACATGTTGCGCGGTGGGAAGCGGAATATAGACCGCATCGATCACATCCGATGCGAGCATCTCCTCATAGGAACCGAAGGCATGAGGCACGGAAAAACGCTCGGCAACCGCGCGCGCTCTGGCGTGATCGCGGCTGGCGATGGCACTGACCACGCAGTTTTCCGCATCCTGTATCGCCGGAATGACGTGATCCTGAGCGATTTTCGCCGTTGAGATTATTCCGAAGCGCAGCATTCCATTCTCCCACTCTGCCATTTGCCGGAAACTTATCACCATCGCAGGAGCTGGCAAGCCGCCGGCAGGCAACGAGATAAGGTATGGCCGGATTTGTCCTCCCTTTGTCGGTTTTTTTGCTTTTATCCGCATAGGAGAAGGAGAATTATGCTACCCATGACCACACTGGAGAATCATAAAATGTCCTCGTCCAACACCGCACTTCTCGTCATCGACGTTCAGGAATCCTTTCGGCATGCCCCCTATTTCGAGGAAAGCGGGCTTGCCGCCTATCTGGAGAAGCAGCAGGCACTGATCGACGGCGCCAAGGCAGCGGGAATCCCCGTCGTGCAAATCTTCCATGTCGATGGCGACCGGGCCTTCTCGAAAGACAGCGGTTATATCCGCGCGCTGGAGGGTGTGCGGATTACCCCTGATGTCACCTTTCACAAGAGCCGGCACTCGGCCTTCGCCGGCACCGGTCTCGAGATCTGGCTGACGCAGAGAGGCATAAACCGGCTGATCGTTTCCGGCATCCGCACTGAGCAATGCTGCGAAACCACCACCCGGCACGCATCCGATCTCGGATATAGCGTCGATTACATCACCGAGGCGACGCTGACCTTTCCGATGACGCATCCCTCCGGCACGGTGTTCAGCGCGGATGACATCCGCAAGCGGACCGAGCTGGTGCTGGCCGGCCGCTTCGCGCGCATCGCCACTGTGAGCGAGGCACTTGCACCGCTGAAGGCGGCAGCCTGATGGATAAAGGCGGCACACGCGTCATTCCCTTTTATACGCTTGTGCCGCCGCACGCGTTGCTGCTCGATATTGCCGGGCCATTGCAGGTGATCCGCTATGCCAATAACGAGCAGAACGATGTTTTTTTCGACTGCCGCTACATCGCAGCACAGGAAAAGCAGCAGTCCTCGATCGGCCTTGGCATTTGCGGGCTTGAAACACTGCCTGCCACCCTGCCGGAGAATGCCTTTCTGCTGATCTCCGGCAGCACCTCGCGCTCCGAGAGCGAACCGGAAACCCGGCGGGAGCGGCAGGCATTGGCAGCATGGCTGCGCCGCGTCGTGGGTCTCGACACGACAGTCATTTCCATCTGCTCCGGCGCATTGCTGGCGGGTGAGGCCGGGCTTTTCGACGGGCGGAGCTGCACCACGCATAGCGACTGCATCGAGACGCTCCGCCGTGTCGCGCCCTTGTCCCAGGTGGCCGAAAACCGGCTGTTTGTCGAGGATGGCAACCGTTTTTCCAGCGCAGGCATCTCCACCGGCATCGACCTGATGCTGCATGTGGTTTCGCGGCTGACATCCCTCGCCGTCGCGGCGCGCATCGCCCAAACCATGGTCGTTTACCTCCGGCGCAACGGCAATGATCCGCAGATTTCCCCCTGGCTGACCGGCCGCAACCACATGCACCCCGCCATCCACCGGGTGCAGGACCGGGTGATGGCCGAACCAGCGCGGGACTGGTCGCTGGAGAGGTTGGCCGATATCGCAGCACTCAGCGAAAGGCATCTGTCGCGCCTGTTTCGCGAGCATACCGGCATCAGCGTCATCGATTACGTCAACCTGATGCGGGTCAATCTGGCCCGTGACATTCTTTCAAATAGCCGTCTCGATATGGAAGCCATCGCCGAGCGGGCGGGCTTTGCCTCTGCCCGGCATTTGCGGCGCGTCTGGCAACAGCATAATCGTTATCCGCCCAGCCATTATCGCGGCTTTCAGGCCTGATTTTCCCGGCTGTCACCCGCTCGCTGATGAGTGACATCAAAGGAATTGAATGGTTATGCAGGCGGGCAGTTGCTAACCTGCGGCAAAGTCAGCAACAGGAGCATTCCCGTGGAAAAACGAAGCCTTGGCCGCACCGGCCTCTCCATCGCGCCGATCGTCTTCGGTGGCAACGTGTTCGGCTGGACAGCGGATGAAAAGACTTCGTTTGCCCTGCTCGATGCATTTTTCGACGTCGGGTTCAACGCCATCGACACCGCGGATGTCTATTCCGCCTGGGTGGACGGGCATGTGGGCGGCGAATCCGAGGCGATCATCGGCAAATGGCTTAAGCAATCGAGCGTGAAGCGCGAGGATGCCGTTATCGTCACCAAGGTCGGTTTCGACAATCGCGGCCAGAAGACCGGCCTCAGCGCCAAGTGGATCGCGGAAGCTGTCGAAGCCTCGCTGAAGCGGCTGCAAACCGACTATATCGACCTTTATCTCGCCCATAAACCCGATCCTGAAGTGCCGCTGGAAGAGACGCTTGCCGCCTTCGCAAAACTGAAGGAACAGGGAAAAATCCGCGCCATCGGCTGCTCCAACTATTCCGCGAGCCAACTTCAGGAGGCGCTGGACGTGGCCACGAAGAATAATCTTCCGCGTTATGATGTGCTGCAGCCCGAATATAACCTCTATAACCGCGCGGATTTTGAAGGTCCTATTGCTGACCTTTGCGTCAAGGAAGAGATCGGCGTCATCAATTATTACAGCCTCGCCGCTGGTTTCCTGACCGGGAAATATCGCGCCAAGGCCGATACGGAAGGCGTCGCCCGCAGCTATCGCGTCGGCGACTATGTCAACACACGGGGTCTTGCCGTTTTGGGCGCCATGGATGCTGTGGCAGTACAGACCGGGGCCAAGCTCGCGGATATCGCGCTGGCCTGGCTGTTGCGGAAAAAAGCGGTGACGGCGCCAATCGCGAGCGCCACAAGCCTGTCGCAGCTTGAAAGCTTCAAACGCGCCGTCGATCTGAAGCTGACGGATGAGATGATGACCCTTCTCGACAAGGCAGGCGCATAAGATGGAACTCACAATTCGCGACACAAAGCCCGCTGACCGGGCGGAATGGCTGCGCCTCTGGAACGATTACCTTGCCTTTTACAAGGTCGATCTTGCCGAGGATGTGACGGAACACACTTGGGCGCGTATCCTCGATCCCACATCCCGCGTTTCCATGCGCGTGGCCATGCTCGGTGAGCGAATGGCCGGTTTCGCCATCCACCATTTCCATGATTCCACCTGGGTGAAGACACCGGACTGCTATCTGGAAGATCTGTTTGTCGATGGCACGATCCGCGGGAAGGGAACGGGCCGGGCGCTGATGGACGACCTGATCACTATTTGCAAGGATAGGGGCTGGTCGCGGCTTTACTGGAACACCGACGAAGGCAATCACCGCGCCCAGAAGCTTTACGACAACTACGTGAAGAGCGACGGGCATATCCGCTATCGCATCACGTTCTGATCAACCGCGGAAGCGGAAGAAATCCACGAAGGCCCTCAGCGCCGGGCGCATCTGCCGGCGCGAGGGATAATAAATATAAAAGCCGTCGAAGGGTGCGCACCAGTCTTCCAGCACGCGGATGAGCCGGCCTTCCGCGATATCTTCCTCAACGCGCTGCTCGAAAACAAAGGCGAGCCCTGCGCCGTCGATTGCCGCCCGACGAATGAGGCTCTGGTCCGACAGGATCAGCGGCCCTTGAACATCAACCACCAGTGGCTTGCCGTTTTTCTCCAGTTCCCAGCGATAGATCAGGCCACTGGAGAAGCGCCGGCGAATACAGCGATGGCGGATGAGATCTCTTGGCTCGCGCGGCGGTGCATTTTCCGCGAAATAGGCGGGAGCGCCGACGATCGCCCCGCGCCATGCGCCGCTCGCCTTCACCGCAATCATATCCGCATCGAGATGTTCTCCGAGACGCAGACCGGCATCGAAACCCTTCGCGACAATGTCTTCGAAGCGATCATCCGTTGAGATTTCGAGGGAAATATCGGGATAAAGTCGGAGGAATTCACCCAGCCGTGGCACGATGAGATCCTCGGCGGCCAGTCTCGGCAAGGTGATGCGCAGGGGGCCAGCGGGTCTTCCACCATGCTCGGCAAGGGTCTCGATAACCGCATCAATGTCGGCAAGCGCTGGACCCAGTGTCTCTAGGAGCTGCCTGCCCTCCTCTGTCGGTGAAACGCTGCGGGTGGTACGATGCAGCAGGCGTAGGCCCAGGCTTGCCTCAAGAGATGATACCGCATGGCTGACGGCGGAAGGCGCAATGGCCAGCTCGGCGGCGGCCTTGCGGAAGCTGCGGCCTTCGGCGACGGCGGCGAGAACTGCCAGCTGGGAGAGTTGCACACGGTTCATTGTTCTAAATGATAGAACAACCCAAGCGGATTTGCAGCGATTATTTTTACCGCCATGAGACGCTATTTTCTGATCACGCCCTGATGACGGGCGGTTCCTTATGGAAGGACGAACAGATGAAAAAAAGAACCCTCGGAAACAACCTTTCCGTTTCGGCGCTTGGCCTGGGCTGCATGGGAATGACCCATGCCTATAGCCCGACCGGCGATGAAAACAGCGCAATAGCGACGCTGCACCGCGCCGTGGAACTTGGTGTCACCTTTTTTGATACGGCAGAGGTTTATGGGCCTTACAATAACGAAATTCTCGTCGGCAAAGGTTTGAAGCCCTATCGCGATAAGGTGGTCATCGCCACCAAGTTCGGTTTCAGGATCGACCCCAGCAAACCCGCAGGCCAGATGATGGTGGGCACCGACAGCCGGCCGGAAAACGTGCGCGCCGTCGCAGAAGCTTCGCTCAAACGCCTCGGTGTCGATGTCATCGACCTGTTCTACCAGCACCGCGTCGATCCCAATGTCCCGATCGAGGATACGCTAGGCGCCATGGCCGAGTTGGTCCAACAGGGCAAGGTGAAATATCTCGGCCTGTCGGAAGCGAGCGCTGAAACTCTTCGCAAAGCGCACGCTGTTCATCCGATTGCGGCCATTCAGAGCGAATATTCGCTGTGGACCCGTGACGTGGAGGAAAACGGCGTGCTGGAAACCTGCCGCGAACTCGGCATCGGTTTTGTCCCCTTCAGCCCGCTCGGTCGCGGCGCTTTGACGGGCGCGCTGAAGTCACTCGACGGCCTTGCCGCCGATGATTTCCGCCGCGGCCTGCCGCGCTTCCAAAGCGAGAACTTCGACGCCAATCTGGCGCTCATCAAGCTTCTGGAGGACATGGCTGCCGAGAAGGGCGTCACCGCCGGGCAACTGGCACTCGCCTGGGTTCTGGCGCAGGGCGACTTCATCGTTCCAATCCCTGGCACCACGAAGATTGCCAACCTGGAAAAGAACGTGGCTGCAACGGATGTTTCGCTGACGGCGGACGAAGTCGCCAGCCTCGGTGCGTTGCTCTCGCCGGCAAAGGTTGCAGGGGAACGATATCCCGAACGCATGTCGCAGATGGCCAACCGCTAAAAAGAAAAGCCGCGGCAACTGCCGCGGCTTTTTTCATTCTATCATCCGCTCTCAGGCTTTCAGGCGCGTAGAACGCCGCCCGTCGATTTCTCGACATTGCCAACGATCTTGGCCGTCAAGGCTTCGAAATCCTCGTCGGTCAGCGTCTTGTCGACTGGCTGGATCTGGACCTCGATGGCCACCGACTTGCGGTTTTCGCCGAGCGATGCGCCTTCGAAGATGTCGAATACGTTGACGCCGGTGATCAGCTTTCGGTCAGCGCTCGTTGCGGCCTTGATGATGGCTCCTGCTTCCACCGACTTGTCGACCACGAAAGCGAAGTCGCGCTTGACCGCCTGGAACGGCGAAAGCTCGAGTGCAGGCTTGGTGCGGGTCGCTTTCTTCTTCGGCTCTGGCATGGCGTCGAGATAAATCTCGAAACCGCAATAGGTGCCAGAAACATCCAGCTCGGACAGCGTCTTGGGATGGAACTCACCGAAATAACCGAGCACGACCTTCGGACCCATCTTGATGGTGCCGGAACGGCCGGGGTGATACCAGGCGGGAGCGCCTGCTTCGATCTGCACATTGGCCATGGGCAGGCCGCAGGCTTCCAGCACCGAGAGAGCATCGGCCTTGGCATCATAGACATCCACCGGCTTGCCGCCACCCTTGGCCGCGTTGGACCACATGCGGCCGCTGCCAGCGAGCGAGGCCGTGCCACGGCGGATACCGCCGGCAACGCGACGCTGCTTCTCAGGCGTATCGCCCTCATAGGTGCCGGAAACCTCGAAGATCGCCACGTCGCCATGGCCCTTGTCGGCATTGCGCTGGGCGGCGGTGAGAAGGCCCGGCAGCAGCGAGGGCCGCATATCCGACATGTCGGCCGCGATGGGATTGGCCAGTTTCAGCGCGGGCGAACCGCCGCTAAAAAGCTTCGCCTGCGCTTCCGGGATGAAGGACCATGTGACGGCCTCCAGCATGCCACGGCTTGCCAAGGCACGGCGCGCAGTACGGGTGCGGATCTGCAGCGTGGTCAGGATACGGCCGTTGACGGCACCGAAGTTTTCCAGCGGTTCCGGCTTGATATTGTCAACGCCGTGGATGCGCATGACTTCTTCGACCAGATCAGCCTTGCCGTCGACGTCAGGACGCCAGGACGGGACGGTAACGGATACGCGCTCGCCCGTTCCTTCGACGCCAAAACCGAGGCCTTTGAGAATGGCGAGGCTTTCTTCCGACGAAACTTCGAGACCGGTCAGGCGCTTCACTTCCGACAGCGGAAAATCCACGACCTTGGGCTGATGCCCCTTGTAACCGACGATCTTGGCTTCGCCAGCGATGCCGCCGCAAAGTTCCAGAACCAGTTCGGTGGTGCGTTCGAGACCCGGAACCATATATTCCGGATCGACGCCGCGCTCGAACCGATAACGCGCATCGGTGATGATGCCGAGCGAACGGCCGGTCTTGGCAATGTTGATCGGATCCCAGAGAGCGGATTCGATCAGCACGTCGATGGTGTTTTCGTCGCAGCCGGAATGTTCACCGCCCATGACGCCGCCGATGGACTCGAGGCCCTTTTCGTCGGCGATGACGACATTGTTCGGGCCGAGCTTGTATTCGCGCTGATCGAGCGCGAGGATCGTCTCGCCGTCTTTTGCGCGACGCACGGTGAGATCACCCTTGACCTTGGCGGCGTCGAAGACGTGCATCGGCCGGCCCTGATCGAAGGTCATGTAGTTGGTGATGTCAACAAGCGCGTTGATGGGACGCAGGCCAATCGCCATCAGGCGCTGCTGCATCCATTTCGGACTCGGGCCGTTCTTGACGCCGCGCACGATACGCAGGGAAAAGCCGGGGCAGAGGGCCGCATCGTCCAGTTCCAGCTTCACGTCGACGGGCGTTGCGCCTTCCACCTTGAAGGAGGGCGCAGCCTTCGTCTTCAGCTTGCCGAGGCCGGAAGCGGCGAGATCGCGGGCAATGCCGTAGATCGACGTGCAATCCGGACGGTTGGGTGTCAGGTTGATCTCGATGACCGGATCGTCGAGACCGGCATAGGTGGCGAAAGACGTGCCGACAGGCGCATCTTCCGGCAGATCGATGATGCCGTCGTGATCGTCGGAAATGTTAAGCTCCTTTTCGGAGCACATCATGCCGTGGCTTTCGACGCCGCGTATCTTGCCAACGGCAAGCGTAACATCGATGCCCGGAACGTAAACGCCGGGACGCGCCAGCGCGCCGACGAGGCCGGCGCGCGCATTCGGCGCGCCGCAGACGATCTGCACCGGCTTGCCGTCACCCGCATCCACCATCAGCACCTTGAGACGGTCCGCCTCCGGATGTTTTTCGGCGGAGACGACCTTAGCGATGACGAAAGGCTTGTAGGCCGCCTTGTCATCGACATCCTCGACTTCAAGACCGATCGCCGTCAGCCGTTCGCAAATCTCGTCCAGAGTCGCATCCGTTTCGAGATGCTCTTTCAGCCAGGAAAGAGTGAATTTCATGTCGTTGCTCCTTGGCTAACCGGATTAAACGCTCAGACCGCCGAACAGCGTCGGCATGTCGAGCGGGCGGAAGCCGTAATGGTTCATCCAGCGGACATCGGCGTTGAAGAAATCGCGCAGGTCCGGCATGCCGTATTTCAGCATGGCGATGCGGTCGAGGCCCATGCCCCAGGCAAAGCCCTGATATTCATCCGGATCCAGTCCGCCGGCGCGCAGCACATTGGGGTGCACCATGCCGCAGCCGAGGATTTCCATCCAGTCCTTGCCTTCGCCGAACTTGACGATGGGGCCGGAACGGTCGCACTGGATGTCCACCTCGAAGCTCGGTTCCGTGAAGGGGAAGAAAGACGGGCGGAAGCGCATGACGACGCTATCGACCTCGAAGAAGGTCTTGCAGAACTCTTCCAGCACCCAGCGCAGATTGCCGACATGCGCCTTCTTGTCGATGACAAGACCCTCAACCTGATGGAACATCGGCGAATGGGTGGCATCGGAATCCTGACGATAGGTCTTGCCAGGAATGACGATGCGGATCGGCGGCTTCTGGCTTTCCATGGTGCGGATCTGCACCGGCGAGGTGTGGGTGCGCAGCACCTTGCGCTCGCCTTTTTCGTCCGGCTGGAAGAAGAAGGTGTCGTGCATCTCGCGTGCCGGATGGCCTTCAGGGAAATTCAGTGCCGTGAAGTTGTAATAGTCGGTCTCGATGTCAGGACCTTCGGCGATCGAGAAACCCATATCCGCGAAGATGGCGGTGATTTCATCGACGATCTGGCTGATCGGATGGATACGGCCACGTTCGGTAGGCGACTGGCGCACCGGCAGGCTGACATCCACCGTTTCCGCCTTCAGCCGGGCGGCGATGGCCGCATCCTTCAGCGCGTTCTTGCGCTCGCCGATAAGGTCGGTGATTTCGGTCTTCAGCTGGTTGATGGCAGCGCCACGGGTCTGGCGCTCCTCCGGCGTCATGCTGCCAAGCGTCTTCAGAAGCTCCGAAACCGAGCCCTTCTTGCCGAGCGCGGAGACGCGCACGGCCTCGATGGCCGGCTCATCGGCAGCGGCGGCGATCTCCGACATCAGTTGCGATTTCAAGGTATCAAGTTCAGTCATCTTTTCCTGCCTTGCCGGACTTTTTAACAGCGGCGTCGGTGTTCACAGCATTCATCAGATAGTCGGTCGCCATGATAAAGCGTCGCAGATCACTACCCATCCGCACGCGCCCGATCAACCGGGCAAGCGGTAAAAATCGCCCGAGAATGCCGGTCAGGCGGCTTAATTCTTCGACTGCCCGGGGCGGGGTGTTTTCAAGCCAGCGTGAAAAGGCTGCGTCGCGGGTTTTAGGGGCATCACAGGCACGGGTCGCGACCTGCAGAAACAGCAGCCAGATATCGCGGGCCTGCGCCGTTTCAAGCGGCATGACCTCCTGCGGGCGCTCCTCGAAATCCATGAAACCGACACGGCCGTCCTTTAAAAAGAAATCACGCACATGCGGGCGGCCGTGGCAGAGGCCCGCAGCATGCAGCTCGCCGAGCGCTTCCGCGGATTTCACAAGCAAGGCATCATGCTCCACCGGATCGGACGACTTCAGCGCATCCATCCGCTCCATGAGCGTCGGTCCGACATCTCCCAGCACCACCGCCGTGCGTGAAGAATAGATCAGCGGCGGAACCGGGAAGCCGCGTTGCTGGAACTGCTGCAATGTTTCCAGTTCTCGCTGCATGAGGCCCGCACCGTCAAGCGGTTCGGAAGGACGAAGAAAGGTGTAGGGCAGAAGTTTCGACAGCAGCTTCTGCATTTTCATCCACCAGGTCACCCGTTCCGTGCCCTGCCGTTTGATCCATACCGTCAGCTGCGAAAGCTCGACCTTCTGAATGCGCCGGTCACTTTTCAGGAGGACGCGCATCACGGTTGCGATGTCATCGTCGTCAAGATGAACGCGAAAACCTTCCGTTTCCACAACCTCACTTTTATTGACCAGCATTTTCGTCCACCAAAGGTTTCGCTCCAAACGGCGTGAATACTCCAACTCTTCTAAATTTCTAAATTAAAAAACACCGATGGAAATGTATCAGCAGCTCAAAACGAAAAACCCGCGCCGGTTTCCCGACGCGGGTTTAAAATGACAACAGATTGTCCGCGCCGTAATTACTTTACAGCGGTTTCAAACTCGTTGGTCGTACCGGCATCCTTGAGGTACTCAAGCGCCTTCTTCGCGGCTTCAACGAGCGCGCCGAATGCTGCCGGCTCATGGATAGCCATGTCGGACAGAACCTTGCGGTCGACTTCGATGCCAGCCTTGTTCAGGCCGTCGATGAAGCGGCCGTAGGTCAGGCCGGATTCGCGAACAGCAGCGTTGATACGCTGGATCCACAGAGCGCGGAAGTTGCGCTTGTTGACCTTGCGGTCGCGGTAAGCGTACTGCTTGGAACGATCCACGGCAGCCTTTGCTGCGCGGATGGTGTTCTTGCGGCGGCCGTAGAAGCCCTTGGCTGCCTTGAGTGTCTTGGTGTGCTTGGCGCGGGAAGTTACGCCACGTTTTACGCGTGCCATGTCATGATCTCCTTAAAGTGTCCAAAAGTGCGGAAAAGTCTCAGAGACCGTTCGGCAGGTAGTTCTTGACGACTTTCTTGCCGTCAGCTTCGGCGAGAACCATGGTTCCACGCGCGTCGCGAATGAACTTGTTGGTACGCTTGATCATGCCGTGGCGCTTACCGGCGGCGGCTGCAACAACCTTACCGGTGGCGGTGATCTTGAACCGCTTTTTTGCAGCGGACTTCGTCTTCATCTTGGGCATTTTGCTACTCCGTTTTTTGTATCGAAACAGGCAGACGAGGCCTATTTCAAGCTATTCAGGAACGGCCTCGGCATGCCCTGCCGGACCGTTCGGACGCGCGCTTATAACCGCAGTCGGCTAAAAGCGCAACGGGGAATGAAAATTTCCCCTTGCGGCGGTGATTTACGCAGCTTTCAGAACTGGCGCAAATTATCTCGGGGCGAGAACCATCATCATCTGACGGCCTTCCAGCTTCGGCTCGGCTTCCACCTTGGCAATTGCCTGGGTATCTTCCTTAACCTGAAGGAGAAGCTTCATGCCGAGTTCCTGGTGGGCCATTTCACGGCCACGGAACTTCAGGGTCACCTTCACCTTGTCACCCTCGTCAAAGAACCGGTTCATCGCCTTCATCTTCACGTCATAGTCATGCGTGTCGATGTTTGGGCGCATCTTGATTTCTTTGACTTCGACGATCTTCTGTTTCTTGCGCGCTTCAGCGGCCTTTTTCTGGGTCGAGTACTTAAGCTTGCCGAGATCGAGGATCTTGCATACCGGCGGTTCAGCGTTAGGCGAAATCTCGACGAGATCGAGACCGGCCTCTTCCGCCATTTTCAAAGCCTGATCCGTCGGCATGCTACCGAGGTTCTGGCCCTCTTCATCAATAAGCTGAACTCTGGGAACCCGAATTTCCCGGTTGGAGCGCGGGCCCTCCTTAACGGGGGCATCGGCTTTGAAAGGTCTGCGAATGGTCGTATTCTCCTGATCTGTTTCTGGATCACGTCAGCAAAAAACAGCTTGTTTGGTACAAGCGGCGGAAATGTCGTTATTGCCGTGGCGAAGTCAATAGCATATCTGCCCGAAAAGATCACCTGTTGCCACGGTTTTTGCAAATACGCCGCCGATATTGCACGAAAATCAGGAGAACTGCATATACATGACCGAACAAGCTGCTGAATTCCTGCATATAGGAATGGGCGAGGATGCCCGCAACATCGCCTTCCTCCATCGCCCAGCAACATCTCAGCCGGATGCACCCACGCTCGTCTGGCTCGGCGGCTATCGCTCCGACATGACGGGAACCAAAGCGGTTGAACTCGATCGCTTCGCAGCGGAAAACGGCCTTGCCTGCCTGCGGCTCGATTATTCCGGCCACGGCGCTTCCGGCGGCGATTTCAACAAAGGCACGATCTCGCGATGGCTCGAAGAGGCACTTGCAGTAGTGCGCGCCAAGGCATCGTCGCGCGTCGTTCTCGTCGGCTCGTCGATGGGCGGGTGGATTGCGTTGCGCATGATCGAGGAGTTGCGCAAGTCGGGTGGCGCGCCCTCGGTCGCCGGTCTGGTTCTCATCGCGCCTGCGCCCGATTTCACGCAGGAACTGATAGAGCCCAGCCTTTCGGACGCGGAAAAGACCTCTCTCGCAGAGCGGGGTTATTTCGAGGAACATTCGGACTATAGCCCCGAGCCCAACATCTTCACCCGCGCGCTGATGGAAGACGGAAAGCAGAACCGTGTGCTCACGGGCATCATCACCACCGGCTGCCCGGTTCATGTTCTGCAGGGCATGCGCGATCCCGATGTTCCCTATCAGCATGCGCTAAAGCTCATCGAACATCTTCCGTCCGACGATGTCGTGCTGACGTTGATCCGCGACGGCGACCACCGGCTTTCCCGGCCGCAGGATATCGAGCGGATGCTCGCGGCCGTCAAAGCCCTTGCAATATAGGCATTTGCGCAACGCTCTTAACCATATTCAACGAGTCTTGCGCGCCATCGATTGCTAATGATTGACTCCTACCCCCCATCCCTCTTAACTTTTCGTTAAGAATTTAAGGGACGGGTTTCATGATGAACGCACCGCTGGCGCGTGCTCTGCTGTTTGCAGTTGCTGCCGGGCTAATGACTGCTGCCTCCGCCATGGCGGAAATCAAGGGAAGCCCTTCCATGGTAACGGGCGGGATCACGTCCCAGCCAATCGGCCATTACGAGTTCTGTCAGAAATACGCCGACGAGTGCAACATCCGCAGCAAGGTGACACCGCCGCCGCGCGTCACCGACTATGGCTGGGGCGTCATTCGCGAGATCAATACTTCCGTTAACACCACCATCGTGGCGATGACCGACCAGGAAATCTACGGCAAGGACGAGGTCTGGGAATATCCGACGACCGCCGGCGACTGCGAAGATTTCGTGCTGCTGAAGCGCAAGAAGCTGATCGAGCGCGGGTTTTCCGTGGCCGATCTGCTGATCACCGTCGTCCGCAAGCCTGACGGAGAAGGCCATGCCGTGCTGACGCTTCGCACCACGGATGGAGATTATATTCTCGACAACCTCACCGACGACGTGAAGCTGTGGACCGACACCAACTACACCTATCTGAAGCGGCAGGCGTCCTTCAATACGGGCCGCTGGATTTCCATCGAAGATGGTCGCGACGTTCTGGTCGGCGCGTTGCGCTGACACTCAAATTCCAAGTCTGATAGAATTCTGATTGAGCCCGCCATCGCGGGCTCTTTCTTTTTTTTCACGCGTTGCCGATGATAATGCCGGCCGCCAGCACCAGCGAGCCACCCAGCACCACCTGAAACACCGCCCGCAGGAACGGCGTTTCCATGAAGCGGTTCTGAATGAAGGCAATGGCCCAGAGTTCCACAAAAACGACGATGGCGGCAATCGCCGTGGCCGTCCAGAAATGCGGGATGAGATAGGGCAGCGCGTGGCCGAGACCGCCAACGGCCGTCATGATGCCCGACGCCAGGCCGCGCTTCAACGGTGATCCACGGCCGGAAAGCTTGCCGTCGTCATGAGCGGCCTCCGTAAAGCCCATGGAGATACCCGCACCGACCGAGGCGGAAAGACCGATCAGGAAGGTCTGCCACGTATCCTGTGTGGCAAAGGCCGCCGCGAAGATCGGCGCCAGCGTCGAGACGGAGCCGTCCATAAGGCCGGCAAGGCCCGGCTGCACATAGGTCAGAAGGAACTGCCGCTTGGCGGTTTCCTCCTCTTCCGTGCGGCCGCCCTCATCAAGATGTTTTTCCTCCAGCATTTGGGCGATGTCTTCATGACCCCGTTCCGCCTCGGCCAGATCACCCAGGAGCTTGCGGGTGGATGCATCGGTGGTGCGCTTGACGGCCTCATCGTAAAAGCGGATCGCCTGCGCTTCCATCAATTCGGCCTGGGCGCGGATTTTCTCGAGCGACAGGTTCTTCACCAGCCAGTCCGGCGTGCGTTCGTAAAAACCGCGCACATGTTCGCGACGGATCAGCGGAATGGTTTCGCCGAAACGACGGCGATGCATGTCGATCAGGACATTCCGATGCTGCTGCTCGACCTCGGCCATATCCTCGAAAACTTTGGCCGATTGTGGATATTGCGCGCGAAGGTGATCGGCATAGGAGCGGTATATACGGGAATCGTCCTCTTCGGACGAAATGGCGAGTGCCAGGATTTCCTGTTCGCCGAGTGAGGAAAAAGGGCGTTTGGACAGGGAAAAAAGACTGCGAAACATGGTTCAAACCTTTTTTAGAATAATTCTAAATACATCCGCCTCGTGTCGAGATCAAGTCGTTTTAGAATAATTCTAACAAGGCAATAGGTCGCATTGCAGCCAGCGGCGCTGCGCGGTAAATTTGCCAAAAAGGAAAGACGATGCAGTATCAAATTGCAGGGCGAGCCGTCCACAATGCGGAAATTCAGGACAGAGCGGAAAAGGCCATGGCTGAGATCGGCGTCGACGCCGCTTTCATCGATCTGCTGGTGGAGACCTTTTACGGCCGTGTTCTTGAACACCAGACGCTTGGCCCTGTTTTCGATGCACGGCTTGCCGGGCGCTGGCCGGAACATATGGCCAGGATGAAACAGTTCTGGACGGCTATCGCCTTCAAGAATGGTAGCTATGGTGGCAAACCCGTGCAGGCGCATCTGGGGGTGCAAGGCATGTCGGCGGAGCTTTTTCCTCAATGGCTCGCACTTTTTTCAGTGACGCTCGATGACATCGCACCGAGCAGGAAGGCGCATGACTGGTTCATGGAAACGGCGGAACGCATCGCCAGAAGCCTGACGCTTTCGCTGTTTTATAATCCTGCAATGGATGACCCGGCGGTAAAACGCAGTAGGTCTTAAGGCAAAGAAAGAGCCACGCGAGTTTCAATATTCCCTCTTGATGGCCGCAGGGATAAATGTTTAGTAGCCAGCGGGAGGCGTACCGTGCGGTTCGCCTGTATTTGCAGAGATAGCAGGGCTTATCGACATGGATCGCAGATCATTTATCCGCAAGGCGGGCGCCGTCGGCGCCGGTGTTACCGCAACCGCTCTGGCCGCTCCGGCCATCGCGCAGGAAAACCCCAAGATTACCTGGCGCATGACGTCGTCCTTCACGAAGGGCCTCGACATTCTTTTCGGCGCAGGCCAGATCGTTGCCGACCATGTCAAGGAAGCCTCCGGCGGCAATTTCGTCATCCAGCATTTTGCCGGCGGCGAAATCGTGCCGGCGTTGCAGGCGGCGGATGCGGTGACGGCTGGCACCGTTGAAATGGCGCATACCTGCTCGTATTATTATGTCGGCAAGGACCCGACCTTCGCCCTTGGAACCTCCGTCCCCTTCGGTCTCAATGCACGCCAGACAAATGCCTGGTTCAACCAGGCCGGTGGCAACGAGCTGCTCAATGAATTCCTTGCCCAGCACAATATCTACTCGATCCTGCTCGGCAATACCGGCGCCCAGATGGGCGGCTGGTTCCGTAAGGAAATCAACACCATCGATGACCTCAAGGGCCTGAAGATGCGCATTGCCGGCCTGACCGGCCAGGTGATGCAGAAGGTTGGCGTGACACCGCAGCAGATTGCCGGCGGCGATGTTTATGCCGCGCTGGAAAAGGGCACGATCGACGCCACAGAATTCGTCGGCCCCTATGACGACCAGAAGCTCGGTTTCTACAAGGTCGCGAAATATTACTACTACCCGGCATGGTGGGAAGGCGGCCCGGCCGTGCATGCTTTCGTGAACCTGCAGAAGTTCAATGATCTGCCTGAGAACTACAAGCGCATTCTGAAAGACGCCTGCGCCGCCGGCAGCGCCAGCATGCTGGAGCGCTACGATGCCCGCAACCCGAAGGCGCTAAAGGAACTCGTGGCACAGGGCGCCATCCTGCGCCCCTTCAGCCAGGAAATTCTCGACGTCTGCCACAAGGCAGCGCAGGATACCTATGCGGAGATTTCGGCCAAGAACGAGAGCTTCAAGAAGATCTATGAAAGCCAGCAGGCCTTCAAGAAGGACGCCTATCTCTGGGCCCAGATCGCCGAATATACCTATGATACCTACATGATGATCCAGCAGCGCAACGGCACGCTCTGATCCTCATTTCAATATCCTCAAACGGCCATCCGGCATCTGCCAGGTGGCCGTTTTTGTGTTCGATACCAGCTTCCACACCTCGCGTTCACGCCAGTCCACCGGGCTCATGCCGGTAACACGGCGAAATTCCCGATTGAAATTAGACTTGGTCTGAAAGCCGGCGGACAACATGATGGCCGTCACCGATTGCTCCGTCTCCTCCAGCAGCCGGCAGGCTTCGCGGATGCGGAGCTGATTGACATATTGCGAGACATTGACGCCGAGGGAGCGGTTGATCGCACCCGAGATTTGCCGACTTGGCAGGCCGAGGCGTCTCGCAAGCCGGGACAGGTTGAGGTTCTCGTCGCGATAAAGCGCCTGCACCTCCATCAGCCGGTCGACCCTTGCGACGATGTCCCTGTCCTGTTCGGATGGTTCTGCCGGAGACGATAAGTCCGAAATCGGCTCCGCCGCCGTTTGCGGCGCTTTGCTTTTACCGGCGAGAGCCGCCATGAGGCCGATCAACAACAATCCGAAAAGATTGGCATTGCTGACGAGTGCTGCAACATTCTGCCCCTGCGCCCATTCGAAATCAAAAAACACCAGCAGATCGAAAAGTGCAGAAACACAAAGAGCAACGGCGGCGATGATGAGCGCCCGGTGTGCCGAGGCGACGCTGGCGAATTGCGCCTCGTCCAGCCCATCCGGCCCCTTCCTCCCAAGAAGAAGAAGCGCGACGGCGTGGCCGACAAAAATGGTGATCAGCGCGATGTCGATCGCCGCCGGAAATGCAAATTCCAGCACCACGATCAACAGTGGCGACAAGGCCAAACTGGCGAGCATCACCCTGCGGCTCTCCACCCCCGCCCCCATCAATCCGCGAAAGGCAATGTAGATAAGAGGCGGCAGGCAGGCGGCAAGGATCGGCAGGGCATAACGCATTTCGCTGATGCCATAACCCCAACGTAGCCCGACGAGGACAGATTGCACGGCGCAAAGGGCAATGGACGCCAGAAAGGCCCGGTTGGTCCGCACATCGTCTCCGCTTCGCAGGAAGACGATGAACATGACGACCAGCAGAAGCCCCACGACAAAAGGCAGCGGAATGAACAGCACGAACAATATCCCCTAAGCGAGACCCTATTTTGCCCAGTCATGGACCAGATCGCGTTTCGGTACGACCTCAAACGCGATCAAGGACGCAAAAAACCGGTGACGGCGCAGATTGCATCTCGTTCTTTTCACCGCACGGGGTTTTCATGCGCACCTTTACGACCATCACGACCTTCCTGTTTTCCGCTCTCGCCATCCAGCCGCTTTTCGCGGGCGAGGCCGTTGGCGTCAGCGACATCGCCATCCATTCGCCGGACCGCGGCAAGGATCTTGCCGTGACGATCTGGTATCCATCCGACGGCAAGGGTACACAGGTGCTTTCCGGAGAGGATCGGATTTTTCAGGGCACACCCGCCTTCAAGGACGCTGCGGTGCAGCCGGGCCGCCTTCCGTTGGTGCTTTTATCTCACGGCTCGGGTTCACGAGTGAGCGGCATGGCCTGGATCGCCGAAAAACTTGCGAGTGAGGGTTTCATCGTCGCCGGCACCAACCATCCCGGCACCACCAGCGGCGATTCCACACCGGCCGATACGCCGAAAATCTGGGAGCGTACCAGCGATCTTTCCGCGATCGTCACGGCGCTCACGACACAAGGCAAATGGTCCGCCTCGATTGATGCGGGGAGAATCGGCGTCCTCGGCTTTTCGCTGGGCGGTAGCGCGGCAATGGAGATATCCGGCGCCCGCGCCGATCTCGAAGCCTATGCGCGTTATTGTGAAAAGGAGGCAGCGATGATGGATTGCCAATGGTTTGACGGTGGCCAGGCCTATGTCAATAACGAGCCGGTCAGCGTGCCGAAGCTCGATCTCAGAACCCTCGACAAGGCCCGTTTCGAACAGCAGAACCGCGACCCCCGTATCCGTTCCGCCGTACTGGTCGATCCCGGCCTCGCACTCGCCTTCCAACCTGAGAGCTTGAGAAAGATCGACATTCCGCTCACCTTCATCAATCTCGGCAGCAAGGGAAAAATTCCGCCGGCGGTGCTGGCGGACAGGCTGGCGGCCGAAGTGCCGGGTGCAACCTATCGGCAGGTCGACGAGGCCGACCATTTCAGCTTCCTGCCCCTCTGCAAGGAAGGCGCCAGCGCATTTCTCAAATCCGTCGGCGAGCGGGATCCGATCTGCGAACCGACCGGGCCGCGGGATCGTTCCGATATTCACGCCGAGCTGGAAAAGATGATCGTTGCCGCCTTCAACCGAACGCTGAAGCCCGGACAGTAAGCCCCAGCAATGTGCTAGCCGATGCGCTTGTAAAACAGGGTCGTGCCGCAATAACGCCCGTCGGGAAACAGGGCGTAATCGGGAATGACGCCAACCCGCTGCCAGCCGAGACGGGGATAGATCGCCTCGGCATCACTGCCGGTGGCCGTATCCAGCACCAGAAGGGTACGGCCACGAGCAGCCGCTTCCTGCTCCGCCTTCTCCATGAGCTTGCGGGCGAGACCAAGTCCCCGCGCCTCGGGATGCACGAGAAGCTTCATCAGATCGCCGCGATGCGGCTGGTTGGGTTTGGAAGCAAGGCCGACCTGCACGGTGCCGACCACCCTGCCATCCACTTCCGCCACCACATGGATCGTGCCGCCCTCGCCCACGTTTTCCGCCACGGAGCGCCAATAGGGTTCTGCATCCCGCGGGGAGAAGGGCAACATGAAGCCGACGGATGCGCCGCCCTTCACACATTCGGCAAGGACATCGCAGAGTTCGGGCAGGGCATCGATGGTCTCCTGCCCGTTTAATACGCGGATGGTGGCCATATGAACTCCTCTGGGAATCAGCGCTGTCTTTGATCCAGCACGACGGCATAACGGGCGGGTTTTTGGGAAGGATTGTGAAAGACATGCCCCTCGCCCACCGGCATGAAAAGGCAGTCTCCGGGATCCATCAGGTGCACGACACCGCCGCTCGTCATTTCCAGAACACCTTCAAAAAGCCAGACATATTGCGTCATTCCCCGGCTTGCCGCGTGCGGCGGAAAACCGACACGCGCGCCTGCCGGAAATTCAACTTCAACGATATCGACATCGGACCCCACCCGTGGTGGGGAAATGGCGCGGCGGACATAACCGGTCTCCGGGTCTTTCCACAGCTGCTGGTCGCGTTTCTTCACCAGCGGGGAAACCGCCTCTTCGTTTTCCGCGAAGAAACCGGAGAGCGACAGGCCGAGTGCTGCGCAGATGCGCGCAAGCAGCGACGCGGTGGGGCTCGCCTCCCCTCGCTCGATGCGCGAAATCATGGCGCGACTGACGCCGGATTCGGAGGCGAGCCGTTCCAGCGTCAGGCCGCTTTCAGCCCGCAACACCTTGATCCGCTCGCCGATGGAGCGTTCTAGAATTCGATCTTCAGTTTCCATCATATGATGATTATTATTCTCATATGATGGAGTCAATATCCACGATAATGGAAATTATGATTGCCTCTTTGCGGCCGGTTCCGCCTGGCAAATGACGGTTCAGGCGCCGACCTGGGCGATCCAGTCGTTCAGATTATAGTAGTTTGTTACTCGGCTAACTTTCCCGTCCTTCAGGTCGAAGAAGGCGCCGGCCGGCAGCACGTATTTCTGACCGTTCGCTTCCGGCAAGCCCTCATCGGTTTTGAGATATTCCCCGTTCACGACGAATTCAGCGGATGCGCGTTTGCCGTCTTCGCTCGCCATGATCACCATGTCCGTGAGGTTTTCCCGGTAGCAGCGGTTCATATGATCCATGAAGGAGGCGAAGGCGGCCTTGCCGGTCTGGCGCTCGCCCTGATTGATGTCATGTACCACCTCATCGTGAAGCAGCGCCAGGAAGGCATCCATGTCCTGGCGGTTGAAGGCATCGTAATAGGCGCGGATGGTCTCGGCAGCGGTCATCGTCTTCTCCGTTCATGCTTGCGCGGGTGTTCCATGACGATATAACCAGTACAACCGAGAGTGAAAATGCCCATGACCGTCGAAATCAAGTCTCTTTCCGGCATTGACGCCGAACCCTATTTCGATGACCTCGCACGCTTGCGGATCGAGGTGTTTCGCGCTTTTCCCTACCTCTATGACGGCTCGCTGGATTATGAGCGCAAATATCTCGCGACCTATGCCGATACTGACGGCGCAGTGTTCGTGCTGGCGCTCGATGACGGGCGCGTTGTCGGTATGTCTACCGGCATGCCGATGATCGCGGAAACCGATGAGGTGAAGACACCCTTCCTCAAGACAGGTTACGACCCTAACCGGATATTTTATTTCGGAGAAAGCGTGCTCCTACACGACTATCGCGGTCACGGGATAGGAGTGCGCTTCTTCGAGGAACGGGAGGCCCATGCAAAACGCCTGGGCTTCGACTGGTGCACCTTCTGCGCTGTCGAGCGGCCCGCTGATCATCCGCGCCGTCCGGCGGATTACGTGCCGCTGAATGAATTCTGGGAAAAGCGGGGTTATCGCCACCATCCCGAATTGCGCACCAGCTTCACATGGCAGGACCTCGACGAGAGCAGTGAAAGCGCAAAACCGCTATCCTTCTGGATGAAGACCATTGCCGGAGATGTAAACGAATGACACGGTTAGCGGCCAGCCAATATGCCATCGAACTGATCGAGACATGGGAGGCCTATGCCGCGCATCTTTCCGCCATCGTCCGCGAGGCCAAGGAAAAGGGCGCGGAACTGCTGCTTCTGCCGGAATATTCGGCGATGGCGCTGACCGGGCAATTGCCACCCGATGCGCGCTCCGATCTGCACCGTTCCATCGAAGAGATACAGCCGCTCATCCCCTCCTGGGTGGAGCTTTGCGAAGAGCTAGCGCGGCAACATCAAATTCTGTTTCAGCCCGGCAGTGCGCCGGTGAAGGACCCGGACGGCAGGTTCCGCAACCGGGCCTGGCTCTTTGGCCCTGATGGCCTGATCGGTTATCAGGACAAGCAGATCATGACCCGCTTCGAGCGGGAGCAATGGAACATTCATGCCGGGGTCGAGGGTTTGAAAGCCTTCGAGACGAGCATCGGCAGACTCGGTATTTTGATCTGTTACGACAATGAGTTTCCAATGCTCGGCCGCAAGCTGGCAGAACTCGGAGTTGAACTGGTGCTCGCGCCCAGCTGCACCGACACTTTGGCCGGCGCTTACCGGGTGCGCATCGGCGCGCAGGCCCGGGCGCTGGAAAATCAATATGCCGTTCTTTCCTCCCCCACCGCGGGCGAGGCTCCATGGTCTCCCGCCGTCGATGAAAATCGCGGGCGGGCCGCCCTTTACGTGCCGTCCGACTATGGGATGCCGGCATCCGGCATCCTCGCGGAAAGCGAAAGCGATGCGGTGACGGAGAGCTTGATGCTGATCGCCGATATCGATCTTGCCACTGTGGCAAGGTTGCGTACCGAGGGACAGGTTGCCACCCGCCGCGACTGGCCAGAGCAATTTGCGGTCTGAAAGCCCATTTTAAAGGGCTTTTAACCAAATTCCCGCTTTGCGGCATGACAAGCCCCTGCTATAGCGCGGAACATGAGCACAAATTCGACCCGCACGCCCCTGGACCATATCCGCAACTTCTCGATCGTTGCCCACATCGATCACGGCAAATCGACGCTGGCCGACCGGTTGATCCAGTCGACGGGCGGCCTTGCCGAGCGCGACATGTCGGAACAGGTTCTCGATTCGATGGATATCGAGCGCGAGCGCGGCATCACCATCAAGGCCCAGACCGTACGCCTGCACTACAAGGCGAATAACGGCGAGACCTATGTGCTAAACCTCATCGACACGCCCGGTCATGTCGACTTTGCCTACGAAGTATCCCGCTCGCTTTCAGCCTGCGAAGGTTCCCTGCTGGTGGTTGACGCATCGCAGGGCGTGGAAGCCCAGACGCTCGCCAACGTTTATCAGGCGATCGACAATAATCACGAGCTGGTCACGGTCTTGAACAAGATCGACCTGCCGGCGGCCGAACCAGAACGCATCAAGGAACAGATCGAGGAAGTGATCGGTATCGACGCCTCCGACGCCGTGATGATCTCGGCCAAGACCGGTCTTGGCATTCCCGATGTTCTGGAAGCCATTGTCAACCGTTTGCCGCCGCCGAAAAGCGATGTCGGCGAAAACGGGCCGCTGAAGGCACTGCTGGTCGACAGCTGGTACGACACCTATTTGGGCGTCATGGTTCTGGTGCGCGTCATCGACGGCGTGCTGACCAAGGGCCAGCAGATCCGCATGATGGGTTCCGGCGCGAAATACGGCGTCGAGCGCGTTGGCGTACTTACCCCGAAGATGGTCAATGTCGATAGCCTCGGCCCCGGCGAGATCGGCTTCATCACCGCCTCGATCAAGGAAGTCGCCGATACCCGCGTTGGCGACACGATCACCGACGACAAGCGCCCGACGGCGCAAGCCCTGCCCGGATTCAAGCCCGCGCAGCCGGTGGTATTCTGTGGTCTCTTCCCGGTCGATGCGGCAGACTTCGAAGACCTGCGCGCGGCTGTCGGCAAACTTCGCCTCAACGACGCTTCCTTCTCCTTCGAAATGGAATCGTCAGCCGCCCTCGGTTTCGGTTTCCGCTGCGGCTTCCTCGGCCTGCTGCATCTCGAAATCATCCAGGAACGCCTTGAGCGCGAGTTCAATCTCGATCTCGTCGCCACCGCCCCTTCGGTTGTCTATGAAATGACGCTGACGGATGGCACGGAAAAGGAACTTCACAACCCGGCAGATATGCCTGACGTGGTGAAGATCAAGGAAATCCGCGAGCCGTGGATCAAGGCGACGATCCTGACGCCGGATGAATATCTCGGCGGCATCCTGAAGCTCTGTCAGGACCGGCGCGGCCTGCAGACGGAGCTGACCTATGTCGGCAACCGCGCGATGATCACCTATGAACTGCCGCTCAACGAAGTGGTGTTCGATTTCTACGACCGCCTGAAATCCATCTCCAAGGGTTACGCCTCGTTCGATTACAACATCATCGACTATCGCGAAGGCGATCTCGTCAAGATGTCGATCCTCGTCAATGGCGATCCTGTCGATGCCCTCTCCATGCTGGTGCACCGCTCTGCGGCCGACCGGCGCGGGCGCGGCATGTGCGAAAAGCTGAAGGAACTCATTCCGCCGCACATGTTCCAGATCCCCATCCAGGCGGCCATCGGCGGCAAGGTCATCGCCCGCGAAACCGTGCGCGCGCTGCGCAAGGACGTGACGGCGAAGTGTTACGGCGGTGACGCAACGCGCAAGCGCAAGCTTCTGGACAAACAGAAGGAAGGCAAAAAGCGCATGCGCCAGTTCGGCAAGGTGGAAATTCCGCAGGAAGCCTTTATCGCCGCTCTGAAGATGAACGACGAATAAGCGGCAATCACTGCATCGCTGTTAAAGGGAGGCCCACAGCCTCCCTTTTGCGTTTGAAGGCCGATCCTCAAGCGTGCAGCTTCGCACCCTTGGTGATCTTGTCGACGATCTTCCTGTCGGCCCTCAGCGCCATGCCGACCACCTTGGCAGTATCGGGAGAAAAATGCGAAAACACCTGGCGGTTGGCGGCATCGTGGCCGGTGGCGAACATTTCCTCGATGTAGAGCGATGTCGTGATGTCACGCTCGAGGGAACGCTGGTGGATTTTCCGCAACGCCTCCTGATCCGTGGCCATGACGACGATTGGCTGAATGGACAGGGGATTGTAGACGTTGCCTGCGCCATCGCGGTATGGTTCCCCGATAATCTCTCCGGTCTGGGCGACAATGCCGGACATGAGAAATGCGGTGACGTTCAGTTTTTGCCATACGGCAAGGTCATCACGAAGAATGACGGCGATCTTGGTATCAAACATGCGAACTCAATCTGGCTGTGGTTACGAAAGAGAAGCGATCCTAGCGCCTCGGGGCAGCAACGATCTTGAACGTTCGTGCAAATTCGAAGGGATCGTGCAGGCTCGCTCCAGCGAAGGCATCGAGCGCATAGACGCGCGCTTTCACGGCAACGCCTATGCGCCGCATCGCCATGATACCTATGCGCTCGGCGTGACGCTTTCCGGCGTACAGACCTTTTCCTATCGCGGCACATCGCATTTCAGCATGCCGGGAAACGTCATCGTTCTGCATCCCGATGAAATTCACGATGGTGGCGCGGGCACGGACGAAGGCCTGCACTATCGCATGCTCTACCTTCCACCGGAGAAAACGACGGAGGCGGGATATAACACGCTGCCCTTTGCCCGAAGTGCCGTCATCGAGGACGAAGAGTTCCGCCAATGCCTGACCGAGGCACTCGGCAATCTCGACGGCGAACCTGACAGTCTGCTTCTCACCGACTGGCAATCGCGGCTTTCGGATCTGCTCTGGAAACATTCGAACGGAAGCGCCAGATCCATCAAGTGGATCGACCGCGCCGCCGTTCTACTGTGCCGCGACTATCTGCTGGAGAACAGCGCCGACACCGTTGTGTCGCAGGAGCTGGAACAGATAAGCGGGCTCGACCGCTTCACACTCTTCCGTCACTTTCGTTGCGTGTTCGGCACCAGCCCGCACCGCTATCTCATCATGCGCCGGCTGCAAAAATGCAAGGACATGATGCGCGCGGGTGCGAGCCTTGCCGAAACGGCGTTTGCCTGCGGTTTCGCGGACCAGGCGCATTTCACCCGGCATTTCAAAAATGCCTTCGGCATGCCCCCGGGCCGTTGGCTGAGCCTCGTCTCACATTAGCGCATTTCCGGGAACAGGATGGACCGGTGAGCCGCAGCGCCCGCCATGGCGCCATCGCCCACCGCAAGGGCGACCGAGCCGGCCGGTCTTGCCACATCGCCACACGCGAAGATGCCGCGGGCGGTGGTCTGTTTCATCGGGTCCGTCACGATGGTCGATCCCATTGGCCCTTCCTCCACCGCGCAGCCGAGTTTTTCGATCCAATCCACAGTGATGCGCAATTTCGGCTGGGTGAAAAGCCCGGCCAGTGCGATGCTGCGGCCATCCGCCAGAACGACATCCGCATGCCCGGCAATCTCCCTGATGCGGGTTGTTTCTACCCGGACGCCGCGCGCTGCCAGCAGCGCATGCTGATCCGCATCCGGCTCGACTATGCCATTGGTAAAAAAGGTCGTCTCGCCCCAGTCGGGAAGCATCAACGCGTGGTGGATAGCCATTGGCGAAGCGGCGATGACGCCGATTTTTCCCTGATCGAGTTCATAGCCATGGCAATAGGGGCAATGAAAGACCGCAGAACCCCAGCGCTCCCTCAGCCCGGCAATCTCAGGAAGTTCATCGGTCACACCCATGGCGAGGATAAGCCGGCCCGCCGTCTCCCGGCGGCCGCCGTCGATCTCAACGATGAACTCACCGAAAGAGCCCTTGGCGTCGGTCACCCTGCCTTCGACCCAATGTATGGTCGGGTAACGTTCGATCTGCCGGCGTGCCTCGGCGATAATCTCGCCCGGCGCCTTGCCATCTTGCCCGAGGAAACCGTGTGAATGGCTGGCGAAACGATTTCTGCGTTCGCCGGCATCCACGAGCAGGATGTTTTTTCTGGCGCGACCAAGCTGCAGGGCGGCGGAAAGGCCGGCATAGCTGCCGCCGATAATGATGACGTCGAATTTCATGATGCACCCATTGTTCAGGGAATGAGGCGGAAGCGCCGTTCATTTTCATGAAACTTATATTGTTACATGAATTTTGAAGTCAATAGTCACGCAACTTATATTGTTACGTCACATCCAAACTGATAGCGTTCCCGATAAATGGATGGGCTGAGCAATGAGACACGACACACGCCTTTCTCGGGTGCTGCATATTCTGATCCATATGGAAAAACATGAGGGTGCCGCGACCTCCGAAAACATCGCGGCGATGCTGCAGACCAATCCCGTGGTGGTGCGCCGCACGATGGCTGGCTTGCGGGAGCATGGTTACGTATCGTCGGAAAAAGGCCATGGCGGCGGGTGGGTGCTGGCACAGCCGCTCACCGAGATCACGCTGCTCGACATTTACCGGGCGCTTGGCGCACCGGAGTTGTTCTCGATCGGGCTGGCCGGCGACAATCCTAATTGCGTCATCGAACAGGCGGTCAATGCAGCACTTTTCGACGCCATGAACGAGGCGGAAAACATCCTGTTGTCCCGCTTTGGAAGCATAACGCTTTCGACGCTCGCAGAGGAATCGATCGATCGTTGGTCGAAGCTTTCCAACTGCCCCTCCGCCATGGAGCAGCTTTAAGGGCGGCTGGCTTTCCACAAAGAAAAACCGCCTGCTGAAAAGCAGGCGGTTCTATCATATCAATCAACCCGTTAAGGCTGGGTCTGCGTGCCACCCGTATTCGGGCTTGCCGGTGCCGTGTTGTTCACGGGCGGCGTTGCCGGGGTGGTCGGAGCCATCGGCGCCGGTGCCTGATCCGTTGCCGCAGGCGGCGTGGTGGAGGACGTCGTTGCCGGATCGGTGGTCGGGCCGCTCATTTGCGACCAGGCGAAAACGCCGACCAGAACGACAACGATGATCGCCAACCACGGTACCCAGGACGACGACGTGCGGGCTTGCGGTTCATTGCTGATATTCAGTTCCGGACGTAAATCGCGGTCCGGACGCGGGTTATTGGGATCGAATGTCATGGTGTTTCCTCCTCTTCATTCTGCGGAGAAAACGACGTTCACGGGATTTTGTTCCGATTTCCTTCAAATGCCGATAAATGGGTAAGGCCAGTCACTCATCGAAGGGCATCCGCGAGCACCGTCATGACCTGCGGGCCGACCATTTGCGACACGTTGAAACGCATGAAACCGGAAGCGTTCTGCGACGAGCTGAACACATTGCCGGGGGCCAGCACCACCTGCCGTGCAAGCGCTCGCTGCGCCACATCGGCGGCATCTGTCCCTTCCGGCAGGCGGCACCACAGGAACATGCCCGCCTGCGGCTCGATCCACGGCATACATCCGATCGATCTCAGACGGGTTGCCGCCTCCGGCACCGCAGCCGCAAGACGCTGCCGGAGAGCCTCGACATGCTTGCGATAACTTCCATCCGTCAAAAGCGACAGGACAAGCGCCGCCGAAAAATGCGTTCCACCGAAAGCCGTGGCGATCTTGAGGTCGGTCAGGGCTTCCACCCACGCCCGGGGTGCCGCGATGAAACCGCATCGCACGGAGGCGGACAGCGTCTTGGAAAAGCTGCCGATCTGGACAACGCGGTTCAGACCATCAAAAGCCGCCAGCCGGGGAGCCGCCTGCGTTTCGAAATCGGCAAAAATATCATCCTCGATGATGGTCAGGCCCGGCTGTTCGGCCAGCATCAGCAGGCGATGGGCGGAAACGGCGGATAGTCTTGCGCCAGTCGGATTATGGATCGCGGAATTGGTGATATAAAGCCGCGGCTGGTGCTCTTTCAGCGCCTGCTCGAAAAGTGGCAGGTCGGGTCCAGCAGGTGTATAGGGCACCCCGACGATCTTCACCCGATGCGCTCGCAACAGGGCGTGGAAATTAAAGTAACAGGGGTCGTCGACAACAACCGTATCCCCCGGCTGCAGCAGGAAACGGCAGAGAAGATCGATTGCCTGCGTGCCGGAATCGGTAAGCATGATCTGGCTGGCACCCGCCTGTACACCGTGTTCGGCCAGCCGGCGTGAAAGAAGCTGGCGCAACGGCAACAGCCCCATCGGGCTGCCGTAATCCGTCAGCAGGGCGTCATCGGCACGGGCCAGCCCTCGCATCGCCCGCCGCAATGCCTCCTGTGGCATCCACGATGCCGGAAGCCAGCCGCAGCCGGGCTTGGCGAGAGCTGAACCGTCATCCAGCGCCTGCCGCGAAACCCATAAAGGGTCCACCGCCCTGTCGAGCCGCGGTTCGATATCGGCAAGCGAGAGTGGCGCAAGCGGACCTGCAACAAAAAAACCGGAGCCGGGGCGTGAGCTTATCGTACCATCCGCCACAAGCCGGTCATAAGCCTCGACAATGGTGGACGTGGAAAGCTGCATGGTCTTTGCCAGCGCCCGCACGGATGGCAGGCGAGCACCCGGAACAAGGCTGCGCGAGGTGATGCGCTGGCGGATATTCGCCATCACCTTTTCTATACGTGTGCCTGCCATGACCTTCCCGTCCACATCCATCCCTAACCGTACTGCTTTTAAGACCATAACAGTTTATTGATATTGTATCGTATTGTCGCTGTTCCTGCCAGCCATTCCGGATCAAGAAAGGCAAAAGGCAGGAGACGATCATGGACAAGACGACAAGCGGTTGGCTGAACGGGCTGACGGGCGTGGTGATATTTAGCGGGTCTCTGCCCGCGACACGCCTTGCGGTAACGGGTTTCGACCCCGTGTTCCTGACCGCTGCCCGCGCCAGCATTGCGGGCCTGTTGGCGCTGGCGCTGCTGTTTCTGTTCAGGCAGAAGCGCCCGGCGCGCGGTGATCTGACATCGCTGATCATCGTCTCGATTGGGGTCGTGGTGGGTTTCCCGCTTTTGACCGCGCTTGCGCTGCGGCATGTCACCTCGGCGCATTCCATCATTTTTGTGGGGCTGCTGCCGCTTGCAACTGCAATCTTTGCGGTTATGCGCGGCGGAGAGCGCCCGCGCCCTGTCTTCTGGCTGTTCTCCTGCCTCGGCAGCGCGCTGGTGGCGGGTTTCTCCCTGTCGAATTCGTTCGCCGCCCGGATCGAGGCCTCGCTTGCCGGCGATCTTCTCATGCTCGGCGCAATCATCGTCTGCGGACTTGGTTATGCGGAGGGCGCTGCCCTCTCCCGCAAGCTGGGCGGCTGGCAGGTCATCTCCTGGGCGCTGGTGCTTTCCCTGCCCGTAATGCTGCCGCTCGCCTTTTTTACCGGGCCGGAAACGCTCGGCGGCATAGACCCGCAGGCCTGGGGCGGCCTTGCCTATGTCTCGCTGTTCAGCATGCTGATCGGTTTCATTTTCTGGTATCGCGGGCTGGCGCTGGGCGGTATCGCTGCGGTGGGGCAGCTGCAATTGCTCCAGCCCTTCTTCGGGCTAGCGCTCGCCGCAACTCTGCTGCACGAAGAGGTGAGCCCGGCCATGATCGGCGTGACGCTGGTGGTGGTGCTGTGCGTTGCGGGCGCGCGAAAATTCGCGCGCTGATCATCAACTCGAACGACGATCGACCCAGCGATGCCAGGATTCCTCGCTGCCGTTGAAGACATTGAGATCGATACGGCCATCGACGCCATGCGACAGGCCGGAGCCGGAATATTGCCAGAATAGCCACTTGCGACCGGGATAGACCGCTGACGGGTGCTGAGCGACTGCACGCAGCCAGAAGGGATAATCGTGGAATTCGCCCTGGAGGTTGTCCTTGTAGAAATCGGGCGCCGTATAGATGATCGGCCGCTGACCATAATGGCGCTCGAGCTTGTCCATGAAGACACGCATCTTTTCCAAAACGCGTTCACGGGAATGGCGCATCTTGCAGCTCGATTCACCGTTATATTCCACGTCGATGACCGGCGGCAGCGCATCCGGATCGCGCGGCACGTTGCGAATGAACCAGTCCGCCTGTTCGCTGGCGTTGCGGCACCAATAAAAGAAGTGGTAAGCGCCGCGGCGGATGCCTGCTTCCTTCGCGCGCTGCCAGTTGGTGCGGAACATCGGATCGAGATGATCGCCGCCATCCGTCGCCTTGATGAACGCGAAATTCGCACCGCGGGTGCGCAGCTGCGGCCAGTCTATATTCGCCTGCCAGCGGGACACATCCACACCATGGACCTGGAAATGGCGCGGCTGAACCCGGCCGAAATTGATGGGCTTGGCGTCGCTGAAACTGGAACGGAAGATGCGGGAGCGGATCTGCGCGCCAGCGCTCGCCGCCGGAGCGGCAGCCATGGCCAATTGCACCGGGCGCTCCATCGGCCGTTCTGCCGGTCGCACCATTCCGGTCTGCGAAGGAACGGGCAGACGGATTTCAGGCGCATTCTGCGGCAGGGATGCCTTCGGCGTGACGGCGGAAAAGGCCTTGGGCTCATCCGGCACCGGCCCGCCCCACGCCAGGACTTCCTGCCGTGGCTGAGCCGTAATCGGCTGCGTGCCGACACTTGCCTGCGGCACCGGCGCCGATGGCTTGACCGAACTGGTGGTTTCCTTCGACGGCAAGCCAGCCATCAGGCTTTCCGGCCCGGAACTGGACGTGCAGCCGCCAAGCAGAAGGCAACCGAAGAGAAGTGCTGGTACAGCCGATGAACGCATGAGAACCCGTACGCAAAACAAAAGTGGGGGGGACACTCAGACGCCACCCGCAGACCTCGAAAGACAAATGCTAACGGAAGATTATCAAAAAAGACTGAATCTTATCTTTACGCCGGCACCTGTCGATGCGCCCGTCATTTATGACAGGCGAAACGCTTCGAGTTCTCGCGCAAGGGCGGCGCTCAGGCCGTCATTGTGGTGAGATCGACGGTATCGGCACCGGCAGAGTTTCTCTTGATCGATTCGATCGCGTGGATAGCCGATGCCTTTGCCTTGTACCCTTCCGACGAAAACATCGTCTCGCCATTGGATGCCTTGAAGCGGAAGCGATATTCGCCGGCTTTGTCCTGATAGATTTCGAATTTATACATGATCTTTGCGCCTCTGTTGCAAATCGAAGTGAACCCGTCGCAATCTTGAGCAGAACCTGTTCAATTCGCAACCGAAAATCACCGCTGTCAGATCAGCCGAATCCAGGCGCGGGCTATTTCCAGACCCGTCATGTCGGCCATCTGCGCCCGCGTGCCACGGTGGTCACCGTAATTTTCCAGCCAGCCGGGCGACATTCTTTCGACGGAACCCGGAAATCTCCGACACCATTCGTCGACAACCTCGGTGGAAGCCTCGAAATGGAACTGGGTGCCATAGGCCGCCCGTCCGATACGAAAGGCCTGGTTTTGTGTCGCGGCATTGGTCGCAAGGCGCGTGGCATCGGGCGGAAGCGTAAAAGTGTCACAATGCCACTGAAAGATCGGGAAGTTCTGCTGCTGCCCGGCCAAAAGCGGATCGGATAAGCCCTCCGGCGTCAGGGACACATCCTGCCAACCGAATTCCGGCGGGCCTGAGAGAATATTCTCTCCGCCATAGGCGCGCGCCAGCAACTGGCTGCCGAGGCAAACACCCATGACCGCCTTGCCCGCATCACCGAAAGCCTTCATCAGAAGCGCCAAGTCCGGAAGATAGGGATAAAGCACATCATCTACCGCATTCTGTTCGCCGCCCAGAACAACAAGCGCATCATGGTCGTCCGCATCTTCAGGAAGAGGATCGCCCGCATAGGCGCGGATGATGTGAATATCCGCCGCCGCCTCTCGCAGGGCGACGCCAATTTGTCCATGCGGCGTGCCCGCCATGTTTTCTATGATTGCAACGCGCATAAGACCTCTTGGCGACGACGATGGACTCAATCGGCAAAAATTGCCAATTGAGTCCAGCTTCACCACGGGAAAAAACGATTTTCAAGAGCGCGGCATCGTCTTTGAGGCGGTAGCGGACGGCGCGGCGTTTTAAGCCTCAGAATTCACGCGTCAGCTTGGCGTCCACCGAATGACGGTTGCCGCCGCGCACGGCGAAGAACAGGAAAATCGCAGCCCAGAGAATCGATTTTTCCGCACCGCCCAAGCCTTCCGCCTTTACGATGCCGTGAAAATAGACCGTGACCAATAGCACGATCATGGCCGCGAAAGATGCTGGCCGCGTGAACAGGCCGATGGCGACAAGAATGCCGCCGAAAAATTCCGTGGCGGCAAGCAGCGGTGACCAGAAGACGCCTGGGTGAAAGCCAAGGCTCTCCACCATGCCGACGGCGCCGAAAGGATTGACGATCTTGCCAAACCCATGGGTCACCAGAAGAAGCCCGGCCGCGACGCGCAGAATGGTCTCCACCAGATCATGGGTCGAATTATAAAGCGGCGCGACCGCCGGAACGAAAAGACGCTGACGATTATTCTCGAACTGGGCCATAGGATCTCCACGTTTCAGCCTTCGACAGCTTCTCTGTTGGCAAAGCCACATGATAAGAACAAGCACGCGCCCGGTAAAAACATGAGTGTTATAGTTGACATTATCGTGAGCATCATTGCGCTGAAGGAGATTTAGGGATGACCGAGACCAAACCCCGCATAGCCATTCGCTACTGCACACAATGCAACTGGCTGCTGCGCGCGGGCTGGATGGCGCAGGAAATCCTGCAAACCTTCGCGTCTGATATCGGCGAAGTCAGTCTCATTCCCTCGACCGGCGGTCTGTTTGAGATCACCGTTGATGGGACGATTATATGGGAACGCAAACGCGATGGCGGTTTTCCCGGTCCAAAAGAACTCAAGCAGAGAATCCGTGACCTCATCGATCCGGAGCGTGACCTCGGTCATGTCGACAGAACGAAGCACGAGGGCCTCGACACCTGACCCGGCGACATGTTTCAACAGCCCGGATTAAGTTTTTTCCCTTTAAAATCAATGATCGTCATAAAAGTTCAAAAAGTCTGTTGACACCGGGCGGCTGCCCTCGTACATCGCTCTCCGTCGCCCAGATGGCGGAATTGGTAGACGCGCCAGCTTCAGGTGCTGGTACTCGAAAGGGTGTGGAGGTTCGAGTCCTCTTCTGGGCACCATTCCATTTTTGATCTTAGCCAGATCAAATACTTATCCGAAAAAAAGCAACATATAGCCGACCGGCAAACGCCGGGAAGCATGTTTCTTTTTTCGTCTTTTTCAAGTTCAGAAAAGCTGAAGACGAGCGACTTCCGTTTCCATCGGAAGGCCTGCTATCATGTCAGAATGATGCAAAAAGTGCCCTGTCAGGGCTGAGCGTCCTTGTCGCCGCTATTTTGCGAATGCTGTTCGCAATTCGGCGTACAGGACAGCACCGTGCGCTCCGTCTGGCGGAATACACGAACCGTATTACCCTCGTCGATGGAGACGAGAATGCGCTCATCCACGATGGGATTGCCTTCGGCATCAAGAAGCACAAGATTGGTCGTGCCAAAACTGCGCCCGGTTAGAACGATGGTCGTTGCATCAGCGACCGTGGCATCAGCGACCTTGGAGTTTCCGACGATAACCTTGCTCACGGGACGGTCGAGGCGGAGAACGCGGGCGTGATTCATCGAAACGCGCAATATATCGTCCTGGGCAAAAACCGGCTGCGCCGCAGCCCCGAGGAAGACGGACAAGCCGACCATGATTTTCGCCAGTTTTCCGGATGACACGCGTTTGGCCCTTGCTTACTATCAGCACAGTTTATTGCGCCACAGAATGCGCGGTTTTAGTGAATGAAGCGTTAAATGGCACGAATCCGCAATGCGGATGATCGTCACGTGTAACGAGATGGTATTTTCATCACTCTTCAATCGCCTCAAAACTGAACATGTGCGTCTCCATGAAACGGCACTTCTAAAAAAGAGAAAAGTGATAAGGCTTAAAATACACTTATTTATCCGCAAATATAAAAATGCAGAAAATACTTTTAATTTTTATTTACCAAGAGGAACTCATCCTTCCGTTTACTTTGAGTTAATCGTTTTTTTTAAGCGCTTGGAAATCGCTCGGCTGTAGTTTGAACGCAACCGAACAACGGAGAACAGTTGTCGGCGTGCTGAACCAAACAAGATTTAGGAGAGACCTCATGACCAAGATTTTCGCTCGTTTCCTCAAGGACGAATCCGGCGCGACCGCCATCGAATACGGCTTGATCGCTGCCCTCATTTCTGTCGCCATCATCGGCGGCGCTTCAACGCTCGGCGGCAAGCTCAAGGACACATTTACCTTTATTGGCAAGTCGTTCACGGACTCCAAGGCTTCGACCGGCGGCGTCTGATCATTGAAAAGCATCGTGCAGGTGACGACCCCACACAAGTGCGGACGTTGCCTGCATTTTCGCGTGGCCGGCAGCACTAGGTCAACGAAGGTAGGCTATTTATGATTGTCGCGGCAATTTTTCTTATTCTTCCGCTTTGCCTTTGTTTTGCTGCTTTAAATGACCTTTTCAGCATGACGATCCCTAACGTGATAACCGTCGTGCTTTTATTGTCTTTCGCTTTTATCGCTCCCTTCGCGGGAATGGATTTTCAGACATTTGGTTTGAGTTTAGCGGGCGGACTGATTGTATTTCTTGGCTGTTTCGCGCTTTTTGCCGCCAATGTCATGGGCGGAGGCGATGCTAAGCTCTTAACTGGAGCGGCAGTGTGGTACGGTTTCAACATTTCTCTGGTAGAGTTTCTACTTGCCGTAACACTGGTCGGCGGAGCATTAACAGTCGGCATCCTGCTTCTGCGATCTCGGTCACAGGAAATCATGGCTTTCGGAATTCCCATTCCCGATTCCCTGATGGTTGCGCAGAAAATTCCCTACGGAATTGGTATCGCGATTGCGGGGCTTCTAACCTATGGCGAAGCTCCTCTCGTCAAAGCAGCGATCGCCAGTATTTTATAATTCCGAAAATTCTTATTTTTATCCAGCGATTAGAAGTTTGTTAACCACATACTTCAGGACAATATTAACCATAAATATACCAATCAAGCGCCATCCTAAGGGAAGAAGAATCTGATTCCCTCAAGGATCGAGCATGAAACCGTCGCGTATCGTCATTCTTTCCGTTGCCCTGGTGGCCGCCGGTCTTGCCGGCCTTGTCGCCATGCAGATTTCCGGCGCGAAGCAGGTTATCGAAAAAGCGGAAACGATTATCCAGAAAGAACCGACGGTCAACGTTCTCATCTCTTCCGTCAATCTGCCCGTCGGCAGCCGTCTGAACGACAGCTCCATGCGCTGGACACCCTGGCCACAGGGCAATGTGGTCGACAGTTTCATAACGCAAGCGAAAAGGCCCGACGCCATCACCGAGCTCGCGGGCACGGTCGTGCGGTTGCCCCTGTTCGAAGGTGAGCCGATCCGGCCGGAAAAAGTGGTCGATTCCAGCACCCGCATCATGTCTTCGCTTTTGCCCGCCGGCAAACGCGCCGTCGCTACCGAGATTTCCGTCTCGACCGGTGCGGGTGGCTTCGTACTGCCGAACGACCGGGTTGATGTCATCATGGTCCGCAAGGGCGAGAATGGTAACTTCCTGACCGAAAATGTTTTGAACAACGTCCGTGTTCTGGCGATCGACCAGCAGATCAAGGAAGGCGAAGACGGCATAGCGGCCGTGGTCGGCGCTACCGCGACGCTCGAACTGACCCCCGAACAGGCAAAGATCATAACCGTGGCGCAACAGATGGCGGACCGTCTCACGCTCGCCTTGCGTTCAGTCGCAGATGCGCAGGAAAACGATACGCTTTCGGCCGGCCATCTTCTCAGCGGAAGTTCCGGCCAGCCGGAAATTCAGGTGATCAAATCCGGCTCGATCGTGAAGAGCGGTCAAGGAGCCTCACAATGACCGGGGGGCTCATGACAAAACGTTTCAAACACCATCTGCGCTCGTCGATGGCAGGCGGGCTTGCATTCTGCCTGACTTTTTCAGGCGTTCCCGGCCGGCATTCTCCCGATTTTCTGCGCACCAGCGAGGCGGAAGCGCAAAGCGCAAGCATCGTTCGGATCACCGAAAGTGGCACGGGCATTCGCAAGCGCCTTAAACTCGGGCTGAACAAGGCGCTCGTCATCGACCTGCCGGAAGATGCGCACGACATTCTCGTTGCCGACCCGAGCCTTGCCGACGCTGTGACCCGAACATCGAGACGCATCTACCTTTTCGGGAAAATGGTGGGACAGACCAACATCTTCATTTTTGGTGATGGTGGTCGGGAAATCGTCAGCCTCGATCTCGAGGTTGAGCGCGACATTTCGGGGCTGGAGGCGAATATCCGCCGCTTTATTCCCGAGTCGGACATCAAGGTGGAAATCGTCTCGGACAACATCGTTCTCACGGGATCGGTGCGCACGCCGCAGGATTCCGCACGCGCGGTGCAACTTGCCGACGCCTTTCTGAAGGGCGGCGAGGCCACCACACGCAACATATCGCTCACGGGCGGCAACAATGGCGGCGATGCGGCAATTTTTGCCGAGCGCCGACAGGTATCGCAAATCGTCAACATGCTGACGATTGAAGGCGAAGATCAGGTGACGCTGAAAGTCACTGTTGCGGAAGTCAGCAGGCAGGTTTTGAAACAGCTCGGTTTCAACGGCTCGATCAGCAGCTCGACAAGCGGCAATGGGTTCGAATTTGCAAATCCGTCTAATCTTGGCAATGCGATCGATGGCGCGTCGAGGATTGCAAGCGGCGCAATTGGCTCGGGCTCCCTCAGATTTGCTTCTTATCTCAATGCCATGGAGCAGGCTGGCGTCATGCGCACATTGGCGGAGCCGAGCCTGACTGCTATTTCCGGAGAGCAGGCGAAGTTCTATGTCGGAGGTGATTTCAGGCTTGCCGCAGAGCAGGAAGTCGACATCGACAAGGAAACCGGACGGCCGACGATTACACGAACGACCAATACAGTCGACTATGGCATCACTTTGAACTTCAAGCCTGTCGTGCTTTCACCCGGCCGCATCAGTCTCAAGATTGAGACCAATGTTTCCGAGCCTACCTATGAAGGCAACGTTGTAACCGGAAATGGGGGTCGAACGATCCCCGGCTCGACCTACATGTCGGTGCGCAAGCGCGAGACCTCCACAACGGTTGAGCTTCCCTCCGGCGGATCGATCGTGATTGCGGGTCTTGTCCAGGATAATGTGCGGCAGGCGATGTCCGGGCTTCCCGGCATGTCAAAAATCCCGATCTTTGGCACGCTTTTCCGCAGCAAGGAGTTCCTGCGCAACGAAACGGAACTTGTCATCATCGCGACGCCCTATCTGGTGCGTCCCGTTGCCCGCAACCAGATCGCCCGGCCGGATGACAACTTCAACCCGGAAAACGATGCGGCGATGTATTTCATGAACCGCGTCAACAAGGTCTATGGCCGCAAGGATCAGGTTCAGGCGGCTCCCTATCAGGGATCAGTGGGGTTCATCTACAAATGACGACGCGCGCACCCAGTTCCCTCTCCACAGCGAGCCCGATCCGGGCAGGAAACGTCATGCAGGAAAACTCTTCCACCTTTTCCCTCCAGCTGCCCGGAAGAAGGGCTGGCCTCATCGCCGTTGCCGCGCTTGCTGCCGGCCTGCTGCAGGGCTGCGCACGCGACCCAATGACCACCAACGCCATTCCCGACGATTATCGCACGCGCCACCCTATCACCTTGTCGGAAGCCGAGCATTCGCTTGATATTCCGGTTTCGGCAGGCGACAGCCGGTTGACCACGGCCATGGCAGACAATGTCCGTGGTTTCGCCCAGAATTATGCGTCGATGTCGACGGGTATCGTCAACATTCAGATGCCTTCGGGATCGCCCAATTCCGCAACGGCAGCGAGAATGGCGAAACAGATTCGCTCCACGCTTTCCGGCGCGGGTGTGGCTCAAGGCAAGATCATGGAAACGCGCTATGCCGCTTCTCCGAATGGCGACTCCGCTCCCATCCGCCTGAGCTATGTCGCCGTTACCGCGATGACCGGCCAATGCGGCCAGTGGCCTGAGGATCTTTCGGACAATACCTTCGCAAACAAGAACTGGTACAACTTCGGATGCGCCTCACAGAGCAATCTGGCAGCGCAGATCGCCAATCCCATGGATCTGGTCGGCCCGCGCGGCATGAGCCCAATTGATGCCGAACGCCGGGCGGTGGTCATCGACACCTATCGCAGCGGTACTGCGACGGCACCGACAAACTGATGCAGGTCCACCATTTCTCACGGCAGGAAAAACGATGAGCGCTGTAGAATACGACATCAAGCTGAGCGGCGGCGCGGAAGCCGAACCGCCGCTGCGCGCTTCGGATATGGATCGCCTGCGGCCCCTGCCGCGTATCTCCATCCATGCCTTCTGCGTCAGCGACACTATGCAGGCCGTCATGGAAGCTCTGTCGAGCGACAGGCGCTTGAGCAGGGTTACCCTGCGGGTGACGAAAGGTGATATCAATGCGGCGGCGACGATGTTTTCCGCATCGCCCACGCCTAATCTCATCATTCTCGAAACGGCAAGCGCGACTGCATCACTGCTGAACGATCTCGCGCCGCTGGCGGAAGTGTGTGATCCCTCCACCCGCGTCATCATTATCGGCCGTCACAACGACATCACGCTTTATCGCGATCTCATCCGCAACGGCATTTCCGAATATCTCGTTGCACCGGTCAACATGGCCGATCTGCTCGGTTCGATCGCCGCGATCTTCGTCGATCCGGAAGCCGAACCGCTCGGCCGCAACATCGCCTTCATCGGCGCCAAAGGCGGCGTGGGTTCCTCCACCATCGCGCATAATTGCGCTTTTGGCATTTCTAGCCTCTTCTCCACGGAAACCATTCTGGCGGATATGGATCTTGCCTATGGAACGGCCAATATCGATTTCGATCAGGATCCCGCCCAGGGCATGGCTGAAGCTGTCTTTTCACCGGAGCGACTGGACGAGGTTTTTCTCGACCGCCTTCTGACGAAATGTTCCGACCACCTGTCGCTCCTGGCAGCACCGTCTCTTCTCGACAGGACCTATGATCTCGATCGTCAGGCGTTTCTGCCGATCCTCGAGGTCTTGCAGCGAAGCGCACCCGTTGCTGTTCTCGATCTTCCCCACCAATGGTGCGACTGGACCCGGGCAGTCCTTGCGGAAGCCGACGAGGTGGTCATTACGGCGGTTCCCGATCTTGCCAATCTACGCAACACGAAGAACCTCTTTGATGCGCTGATCAAGCTCAGACCCAACGACAAGTTACCGCATCTCGTTCTCAATCAGGTCGGTATGCCGAAACGTCCGGAAATTACGCCGGCGGATTTTCTTGAGCCCTTGGAAATCGAGCCGATCGCGATCATCCCCTTCGACGCACAATTGTTCGGAAATGCCGCCAATAGCGGCCGTATGATCAGCGAGATGGACGAAAAATCCCAGACTGCGGAAACCTTCTCGCAGATCGCACACACCATCACAGGCCGCTCCGTGCTGCGCAAAAACCGGCGCGGCGGTCTGGAAAAACTGAAGAATATTCTCAAGCGCAAGTAGGCCTTCTGCCTGCGCCCTTAGACGGAAAAGCCGATGTTCGGAAAACGCGGGCCTGAAGGCCCAGCCAGAAGCACGAAGCTGGAACCTGTTGCACCTGCGGTATCCATGCAGGTGGCGACAGCGTCTGAGCCTCGCTCTCCTGCCACTGATACGCTCGAGCCCGGCCAATCACCCGTCACCCGCCAGGTGACGACGGGCGCACCACTCTCACAGAAAAAACGCGCCCGCACGGAAGACTATTACAATACCAAAAGCCAGGTATTTTCCGCCCTCATCGATACCATCGACCTTTCGCAGCTCGCCAAGCTCGACGCCGAAAGCGCGCGCGAGGAAATTCGCGATATCGTCAACGATATCATCACGATCAAAAATTTCGCCATGTCGATTGCCGAGCAGGAAGAACTGCTCGAGGACATCTGCAACGACGTCTTGGGCTACGGGCCGCTGGAGCCGCTTCTCGCGCGCGACGACATTGCCGATATCATGGTCAATGGTTCCGGTCAGACCTTTATCGAAGTCGGCGGCAAGACTATCGAATCCGATATTCGCTTTCGCGACAATGCGCAGTTGCTCTCCATCTGCCAGCGCATCGTCAGCCAGGTAGGCAGACGCGTGGATGAATCGAGCCCGATATGCGACGCCCGCCTGCCGGACGGATCGCGTGTCAACGTCATTGCACCACCGCTCGCCATCGACGGACCTGCACTGACGATCCGAAAATTCAAGAGGGACAAGCTGACGCTCGACCAGCTCGTGCGTTTCGGAGCGATCACGCCCGAAGGCGCGACATTGCTCAAGATCATCGGTCGCGTTCGTTGCAATGTCGTCATCTCTGGCGGCACCGGCTCGGGCAAGACGACGCTCCTCAATTGCCTGACGAGCTTCATCGACAAGGATGAACGCGTCATCACCTGTGAAGACACCGCAGAATTGCAGCTTCAGCAGCCGCACGTGGTGAGGCTTGAAACGCGTCCGCCGAATATCGAGGGCGAAGGCGAAATCACCATGCGCGATCTCGTCAAGAACTGCCTTCGTATGCGGCCTGAGCGTATCGTCGTCGGCGAAGTGCGCGGACCGGAGGTTTTTGACCTGCTTCAGGCCATGAACACCGGCCATGACGGCTCGATGGGAACACTGCACGCCAATACGCCGCGTGAATGCCTCAGCCGTATCGAATCGATGATCGCCATGGGCGGATTCACGCTGCCGGCCAAGACCGTGCGCGAAATCATCTCAGGCTCGATCGATGTCGTCATTCAGGCGGCCCGCCTGCGCGACGGGTCGCGGCGGATAACGCAGATCACCGAAGTGATCGGCATGGAAGGCGATGTCATCGTCACCCAGGATCTGATGCGATATGAGATCGAAGGCGAAGATGCGCAGGGCAGGCTGATCGGCAGGCATGTATCGACCGGTATCAGCAAGCCGCATTTCTGGGATCGTGCACGGTATTACGGCGAAGATAAACGTCTGGCGGCCGCGCTCGATGAGATGGAAAAGTCATCCTAAGGAAAGCGACCGCCATGGACCCGACAATAGTGTTACTGGCCGTACTCGTCGCCATATCGGCAGGAGCGCTCGCCTATGCCTTTCTTTTCCAGCAGATAGAGGTCGAGAAAAAGACCACCAGCCGCTTCAAGCGCGTGCAGGCCGCAGAGACGGATCATACAAATATCAAGGCTGCGCGCGACCGGGTCCAGGAACTCAGCAAGCGCCGCAAATCCATGCAGGACAGCCTGCGGGACATGGAAAAGAAACAGAATGAGAAGGCAAAAAAAGCAAAGAATGTCAGCCTGCGCGATAAACTCGTGCAGGCAGGGCTCACAATTTCCGTTCGGCAATTCCACCTTCTGAGCGCCGGCGCGGCGGCTTGTGCCGCTTTCATCTCACTTATCTATGGTCTGTCCTTGTTGACCGCCCTCCCGATAGCCGTCGTCGCGGCTTTGGGACTGCCGCGCTGGGTATTGGCATTTCTCCTCAAACGCCGGCAGAAAAAATTTCTTGAGGAGTTTCCCAATGCGCTTGATGTCATGTGCCGCTCGATCAAATCAGGTTTGCCGCTGAACGATGCGGTACGACTGATCGCCTCAGACGGCCAGGAACCGGTAAAAACGGAGTTCCAGCGGGTTGTCGATGCGCAGCAGGTCGGCATCGGCATTCCCCAGGGAATCGAGCGCATGATGCTGACCATGCCGCTTTTCGAAGTCAGCTTCTTCAGCATCGTCATCAACATCCAGGCACAGGCAGGCGGCAACCTTTCGGAGGCATTGTCTAACCTCTCGAGGGTGTTGCGAGATCGTAGAAAGATGCGCGCCAAGGTGAATGCCCTGTCGATGGAGGCGAAAGCGTCCGCCGTCATCATTGGCGCACTGCCTTTCATCGTGATGCTGCTGGTGCATTTCACGTCGCCGGACTACCTCTCGATACTTTTCACGGATACGCGCGGACACCTCATTCTGGGTGCATCCGCAATATGGATGCTCATCGGGATTTTCATTATGCGTCAAATGATCAACTTCGATATTTGAGAGGCGACGATGACAGGAGATCTTTTTTCCCGCCTGACGGATCCGCAGACGATCATAGCCATTCTCGTGACGCTCGCGGTTTTCGCGACCCTCTATACGCTGATCATGCCTTTCCTGGAGCGGAAAGACCTCGCCAAGCGCATGAAAGCCGTTTCGTCTGAACGGGAACTCATTCGCAGCCGCGAACGCGAGCGCCTGGCGACTGTGACCCGCGACGGCAGAACATCCCTTCGCGGCAACAATAATAAATCCGCGCGGCGCATCGTGGAAAAATTCAATCTTCGGGAAGCGCTTGCCGACCAGAACACGATGAACAAGCTGCGTGCCGCCGGTTTCCGTTCACAGAATGCGCTCAATACATTTCTTGCCGCCCGGTTCGTCTTGCCGTTCATTTTCCTGGCGGTGGCATTCACTTGGGTTTTCGTGCTCGGAAACCTGGCTGACAAGGCTTTTGTCGTTCGGCTGATGGCCGTGCTTGTTTTCGGCTATATCGGTTTTTACGCCCCCAATATCTATGTCTCTAACCGCATGACCAAGCGGCAGGCCTCTATCAAGCGGGCATGGCCGGATGCGCTCGATCTGATGCTGATCTGCATCGAATCTGGCGTGTCAATGGAATCGGCAATGCGTCGTGTGGCGGAGGAAATGGGTGAGCAATCGCCTGAACTGGCGGAGGAGATGATCCTGACGACGGCCGAACTGTCTTTCCTCCAGGACAGGCGCACGGCTCTTGAGAATTTCGGTATGCGTACCCAGCTGGACGGCGTCAAAAGTGTGGTGCAGGCTCTTATCCAGGCAGAACGGTATGGAACCCCGCTCGCTCAGGCGCTGCGTGTTCTTGCGCAGGAAGGCCGCGACGAGCGCATGAATGAGGCCGAGAAAAAGGCTGCCGCTTTGCCGCCGAAACTGACCGTGCCGATGATCATATTTTTCCTGCCGGTCCTAATCGCGGTCATTCTCGGGCCAGCTGGCATTCGCGTTGCCGATACGTTCTGACGTTTACGCACAGCAGCAATCATTTATCTGCCGGGCCGCACTACAAATGTTTCAGAAAACCCATCAACCAGCCGGCTTGCGGTCTTTCTTCGCCAGCTGCTGCCAAGAGTTCTGCTGAGAAAGCATCGCACGCAGATAAGTCAGGTTAGCCTGCGCCTGCTGAGCAGAGAGCTCCTGAACCGCAATTCGTTCGGCTTCAGCAAAGCGGCCCTGGAGTCCGACCACGAGTGCAAGGTTCTGGCGGACGCGGCTATCGGCGCCCGGCTGGGAAATGGCCGATTGCAGATAGGTTTCAGCGGTGCGTGGATCGCTCGACAGGACATAGGACATGCCGAGATTGGACAGGACGCTCGGATCATTCGGCTTGAGGTCAAGCGCCTGACGATATCTGGAACGCGCCTCGTTCGACCGTCCAAGCTGGTCGAGCACCGCACCCTCGGCGGAGTAGAGCCGCCAGTCGGGACGATCAGGCGTCTGTGCGCGCTGGATGGTCGAAAGCGCCTGCTCCAGCTGGCCGGCAGCCGCCTGCGACTTGCCATAGGCTGCAAGCACTTCACGGTCGGCCGGATTGGCAATGGCGATCTGCTGCATGACGGCGAGAGCCTGCGTATTCTTGCCGGTCATCATCAGCACGCTGGCATAATTCATGCCGACGGACCTGTCCTTGGGGTTACGTTCATAGGCTTTGCCGGCGGTCTCTTCCGCCTGCCGAAGCTGCTCCATGTTCAGGTGGTCATAAGAACGCGTGGCGGCGGGAATGGAGCCGGTGGACATGCGATCCGGCTTGTTGGTGCTCGCGCATCCGGAAACAGCCAAAACCAGCGCTGCAAGACATGCACCCCGCAACAACCCTGTCCGGCGTGTCTCACCCAAAGAAAATGCAGTCATGGCAGCGCCCCCGCCCGAGAATGATCGATCTTGCGCCCGACACACGACAGACTCACATGACGCAACTTTCGCTTAAGCAATAATCTGTTAACCCTAACAGAGCGTTAATCGCACCGATTCTCGACATTTACGGAAGCATACCATGGCGCCCTATCAGTTCATCGAACGCCCCACCCCTTTCAGCTCGAAGGCCGGCAGCACATTGCCGGTTTTTGCCGTCACGCCAGCCCATATCGAACAGGGTGCCATAGACCCGGTCGCTCTGGACTGGGCGAAAAAGGCGGGGTTCAAGGCGGAAGCCGGCGCCGTCCTGCTCGTTCCCTCCTCTGATGGATCGCTGGGCGGTGTGCTGCTCGGCCTTGGTGGCAATCCTTCCGAAGTTCCCTTCATCACCGGGAAACTCGCCCGTGAGCTGCCGGAGGGCGAGTGGCACATCGAAACCGCGCCCCTGACGGCCAATCGCCTCGCGCTCGGTTTCGGCCTCGGCAGCTACCGCTTCGACAAATACAAGACCACCAAGACCAGCGGGGCAAAGCTTCTCATTCCGCAGGACGCTGAAGATGGCGAGATCAAGCGCGTTCTGGCAGGTGTCTTCCTTGCGCGCGACCTCATCAATGTTCCGGCCAATGACATGGGGCCGGACGAGCTCGAGATTGCCTTCCGAGCGCTTGCCGCCCACTACAAGGCCAAGGTGAACGTTACGACGGGCGATGATCTGCTTAAAGAAAACTTCCCGCTCATCCATGCCGTTGGCCGCGCCAGTGAGAGCGCACCGCGCCTTCTGGAGATGAACTGGGGCAAAAAAGGCAATCCGCGACTGACACTGGTGGGCAAGGGCGTCTGCTTCGACACCGGCGGTCTCGACATCAAGCCTGCGGCCTCCATGGCATTGATGAAGAAGGATATGGGTGGCGCCGCCAATGTTCTCGGCCTTGCGCTGATGATCATGGATGCAAAGCTGCCGGTCGATCTGCGCGTTCTCGTGCCGGCGGTCGAGAACTCCATTTCCGCCAATGCCTTCCGTCCTGGCGATATCTATAAAAGCCGAAAGGGGCTGACGGTACAGATCGACAATACCGATGCGGAGGGTCGTCTCGTTCTGGCGGATGCGCTCGCTTATGCCGATGAGGATGCGCCGGACCTGATGATCGACATGGCAACGCTGACGGGTGCCGCGCGTGTGGCGCTGGGTCCCGATCTGCCGCCCTTCTACACAGATGACGCGGATCTGGCGCATGATATCGCGGAAGCCAGCATCGATACGGATGACCCGCTGTGGCGCATGCCGCTTTACATGGGATATGACAAGGATATCCGCTCGCGCGCAGCCGATATCACCAATGCGCCTTCAGGCGGCATGGGCGGATCGATCACCGCTGCCCTGTTCCTGAAGCGCTTTGTCACCAATACCAAGCGCTGGGCGCATTTCGACATCTACGGCTGGTCGCTGAGTGAGCGTCACCATTCGTCGATTGGCGGGGAAGCACAGGGTATCCGCGCGCTCTTCCATTACATCGCACATCAATTCGCGAAGTAGTCTGGTGAATCGAGAACAGATTTGAAGGGCGCTTCCTTAACGGGAGCGCCCGGTTGCCTTACACCAGAACCTTCTGTTCCTTGTGGTCTTCCTCGCCGAAGAACTTCAGATACCGTTCCACTTCGGCCGGATCGCCAGTGGCTTTTTGCGGATTGTCCGAGAGCTTCACCGCTGGGCGGCCATTGGCATCGCTCACCTTGCAGACGATGGAAATCGGCTTGAGGCTGGCAATGGTCTTCGGCGCGCAGCCGGCAAAATCATTGGTGAGGTTGGTGCCCCAGCCGAAGCTCATACGGACGCGGCCTTCAAAATGCCTGTAGGTATCGACGATGGCATCGACATCGAGACCATCTGAGAAGATCAGCATCTTCGTGCGCGGGTCGCGGCCCATCTTCCGCCACCACTCGATAATCTTTTCACCGCCTTCAATGGGCGGCGCGCTGTCGGGGCGAAAGCCCGTCCAGTCAGCCACCCATTCCGGCGCATTGCGAAGAAACGCCGCCGTGCCAAAGGCGTCCGGCAGCACGATCAGCAGGTTACCGCCATAAAGCCGGTTCCAGTCCTTTAGAACCTGATAGGGGGCGGCGGCCAGTTCCTCGTTCGTCTGCGCCAGTGCGGCAACCACCATCGGTAACTCATGCGCGTTGGTGCCGACGGCTTCGAGGTCGGAATCCATGGCGAGCAGGACATTGCTCGTGCCGGTAAAGGCAGGGCCGATGCCTTCCTTCAGCGCCTCGACGCACCAGCGCTGCCACAGGAAGCTATGGCGGCGGCGGGTGCCGAAATCGGAAATGCGCAGCCCCGGCAGTTCACGCAACCGCTCGACCTTTTCCCACATCTTGGCCTTGGCGCGGGCATAAAGCACGTCCAGCGTGAAATAACCGAGCGAACGCATGGCGCTGCGCGAGCGCAGCTCGTTGATGATAGACAGCGCCGGGATTTCCCAGAGTGTCGTGTCCATCCAGCGGCCATGGAAATTCAGCTCATATTGCCCGTCGCGCTTGAAAAGCTCGTATTCCGGCAATTGATAGCTGGAAAGCCAGGAGAGAAATTCCGGCTCGAAAATCTGCGAGCGGCCGTAAAACGTATTACCCGCAAGCCAGATATTTTCCTTTTTGGAGAGACGCAGGGTGCGCGCATGATCGAGCTGCTCGCGCAGTTCCATCTCGTCGATCTCTTCCGCCAGCCGCACAGTCTTGGTGCGGTTGATCAGGGAAAACGTCGCGTCGACTTCCGGATAGAGTTTCCAGATCATCTGCAACATCAACAGCTTGTAGAAATCTGTATCAATCAGGCTGCGGACGATCGGGTCTAGCTTCCAAGTATGATTGTGGACACGGGTGGCTATATCGGTCTTCGTCATACTTGCATTCCCCAATATCGGCCAAAGGTCAAAAAATAGCCGATGTCACTCCGCACCCCGGCAGGTATCAACCTGTCACGCAGAAGATTTATCTGAAAAAGCGACGACAAGTCCAGAGCGCCGGCAGCGGCAAATGGTTCCTCTCATTCCTGATGGACGATTTTCCGCAAACGCAGCTGGGCAAAACCGCTTCAGAAGGTCGGATCGACAGGGTTGATACCGGGATACCAGTCCTTGGAGATGGGATTTTTACCACCGAAACTGGAAATGCCGTTTTCATCGGTGCAGCGATACCCCTGAACAGGAAGCCCACGGCTGCCGAAAACATCCCGGTAGGGACCTCGGGAGTATCCCGTCACGCCGAGTTCGCTATGGCAGTTATAACGGACCTTGGGCTGCAGCGTTCGCGGGTCCTTGACGCCGGGCAGGTTTGCATAAGCATCCGGCGCAGGGGCAAAACCATTCTGGAAAACGGTCTGCGCCTCGGCCGATGTGTTCAGCAAGGCCGCCGTGAGGATCGCTGCCAGTCGTGTCGCCGTTCGTGTCTTCATCCGTGCCAATCCCGTACCATCATCCAACCGATGTAGGCCGTCGGGGGCTCTCGCACAAAGGGCCGGGCGGGCACAATGTCGTGAAAGCCGCCGTCTCAGCCTTCCCGGCGGCGGAAAGCCGTCGGCTTTTCATAAAGCCAGCCGATGCGCTCGATGGCCGCATCGAGATTTTCGCGGGCGACATTCATCGTGTGGCCATTGGCATGCAGCAACGTTTCCTCGTTTTCCATGAGGCCGACATGGCCCTTCCAGAAGACGAAATCGCCGCGACGCAACTCATCACGCTCGATTTCCACGCCCAGCGACTTCACCTGCATATCCGTGTCGCGCAGAACCCGGCGGCCGGTCATCGCCATGGAAAGCTGCACGAGGCCGGAACAATCGATACCGAAGCCGGAGCGCCCGCCCCAGAGGTAGGGTGTCTCGATAAAACGCAGAGCCACCGCCACATAGTCTTCTTCAAGTGCCGCATCCAAGGCCCGGCAATGGGCGGCAATGATGCCCTCGCCTTTTTCGGTCATCAGGTAGCGGGTGCCGCGGGTCTCCGCCTCACCGACGATACGGATCAGGCTGCCCATGGATAGCGCCGCGACCGGCGGTTTGCGCAACTCGGCCGAAGGATAAAGGAATGTGCGCGGTGCGATGATCTGATGCGTGGCGGCGACAACATTGCCGATCGCCGTTTCCGGCACATAACCGGCATAGCCATCCACATCCGCCTGCACCCAGGCCCAGCCATTTGCCCTGTCGAAAACGCGCACCGTTTCGCCGCAGAGCAGCTCGGTGTCTATACCGGTGGCGAGATCGGGGGTCGGCCGCAGGCCAATGACCGGTGCGGTGACCTGTGCGGGCGAACCGCTGACGAAACGTTCGGCCTCTACCACACCCTGCAGTTTCGCATCGGCGAGATCGGGGCGGAAGACATTCAGGCGGCGGTCGAGCATCATGGGTTTCGCATCCAGGGGTTAGATCTTGCGCGCCTGATCAATAATCAGATCGCCGAATTTTTCCAGATAAAGCGCACCGGCCACGGTGCGTTTTATCACGACATTGCGCCTGTCCCGCTCATCCCGAACCCGGTCGACCAATCCCAGCGCGCCTAGACTGTCGAGTGCGCGGGTGATGACCGGTTTGGTGACCCCCAGCATGGCGGCGAGACCCCGAACGGTATGCGGCGGCGGCACGAGATAAATCTGCAGCAGAATGGCCGTCTGACGCAAGGTCAAATCCGGCTGATCGTCAATGACCTGCGCCGTGGATACACGGTGCCAGAGGCCCAAGGCCTCCGTGGGTGACAATTGTGCAGGCAAGCAGGTGACCCTTCCCGTCGTTGTTCCACTGTTTTCATCCAACGCAATGGAAAACTCAAGAACCAACCGCACAAACAAAACCGCCGCGCGGCGCAGACCTTTAAAGATCGCGCGGCGCGGCGGCGTTATAGACCGGTTTTCCGGGCTTTTACGTCCCCTCTGGACTTGCCAGATGAGATGCAGGAAGCGTGCCAGTTTTATTGCAACGCACAAAATTCAGGTAAAACAATAACTTGGAACAAACATCCGCTTTTATGGGCAAATTTCCCTCAAGGAGAAAATAGCGACAAAAACAGGCAACAGGAGATATGATGCTTAAAAACTGCCTTCCGCCACCACGGCGGAAGGCGAGGATCGTTGTGGATCAGATTTCCGCACCGCGCGCCGCATCTGCGGTACCGGCACTTTGTTGCCGGTTATGCCGGATCGATGACCAGAGCGAAATGCCGATCAGGGTCGCGCCACCAAGACCGGTGATGACCTCCGGTATATGGAACATGGTCTGCACATACATGATGACCGACAGGATCAGGATCGCGTAAAAAGCGCCGTGTTCCAGATAGCGGTATTCGGCCAGCGTTCCCTTCTCCACCAGCATGATCGTCATCGAGCGCACATACATGGCGCCGATGCCGAGGCCGATGGCGATGATGAAGAGGTTCTGCGTCAGTGCGAAAGCACCGATCACGCCATCAAAGGAGAAGCTGGCATCCAGCACTTCGAGATAAAGAAACGCACCGAAACCGCCTTTGGCCGCGCCTTCCAGCATTTCCTGGCTGCGATCGAGAATACCACCGACAACTTCCACCAGCAGGAAGGTCAAAAGACCCCAGATCGCCGAATGGAAGAAGGTGTTGGCAGCGACCGGACCGAGTTCCGGGTTGTCACTGGCACCGATGATACGAGAAAACACCAGCATGACGATAAGAACGAAGGCAATCTCGATGCCCTTGACGGAAGAATAGGTCGCAGCCTTTTCCTCGATCCAGCGCACCCAATGGACATCCTTTTCATGGTCGAAGAAGAAGTTGAGACCAACCATCATCAGGAAGGTGCCGCCGAAAGCCGCAATCGGCAGATGGGCGTCACGCATGATTTCCGCATAACGCTCCGGCTGCGTGGCCGCCATCACAAGCGCCGTCCAGGGGCCGACATTGGCGGCAACGACGACGATGAGCAACGGGAAGACAATTCGCATGCCGAAAACGGCAATGAGAATACCCCAGGTCAGGAAGCGATGTTGCCAGACCGGTGTCATGTCCTTGAGCTTGTTGGCGTTGACGATGGCATTGTCGAAGGACAGCGAGATTTCCAGCACGGCAAGCACCGCGCAGATGAAGAAAATCGTCGCTGTGCCGCCGATCGTGCCGGTCATTTCCCAGCCGAGGTAACCGCCGAGGATCAGACCAACGACGGTGACGATAAATGCCCATTTGAAGTAAGAAAGCGTGGTTTTCTGGGCGGCGCTCATGTCCGGTCTCCTGCGATGACGAGCAGGTTCGCGGACCGACGTAGAGCGTCAGGCCGCACGCAAAAAGCACGCGCGCGAAGCACATTCAGGTTTTTCATAGTTTTTAATCCGCCGGCCAATTTGCAGGCGGTACCGACATCACGAGAGCGCCGTAAAACTCTCGCCAGAGGGGCCCGGCACCTTTGTTTCCTCTGCCCATACGAGACAAATTATCGCAGGGCCCTCTCTTACTTCCTGAAGATCACGCCTTCGTCAAGTCCCGTGATTGTGACCAAGACTAACTAGAAAGATCAAACCTGCTCCGCAGCCAGTCTGTCGGCCGCGTCGCGGCGTCGCTTGAGTGTATTTTCGCGGAAGAAAATATAAAGGCCGGAAAAAACAATTAGGCCTGCACCGACAACGATACTGGTCTGCGGCACATCGTTGAAGAACAGCCAGCCGAAGATGACCGCCCAGAGCAGCAGGGTATATTGCAGCGGCGCGACGGTGGCGGCGTCGGCAAGCTTCAAGGCCCGGTTGACCAGCACATGCGCCGCCATGGCGACCACGCCGAGCAGGCTCAGAAACGCCAGGTCGAAGCTGGACTGGACCGGCAGCCAGCCGGATGGGGTCATGAATACCGCAACGATGCCCGCAAGCCCTGCGCCGATGATCTGCCAGAAGGCAAGCACCGTATCCGGCGTGTTGCGCAGCTGGCGGCCTGACAACATCATAAAGGCGAAGGCCGCGCTGCCGAGAATGGAAAAGAGTGCTGCGGAGGTGAGGCTTGCCGAGCTGGGTTTGAGCGCGATGAGAACGCCGACAAAACCGATGGCGATGGCCGTCCAGCGGCGCCAACCGACCTTTTCTCCGAGCAGAAACGGCGCCAGAGCGGCCACATAAATGGGAGCCGCCAGCCAGTAGGTCATGACATCCGCCAGCGGCAGGCTCGCCACTGCGAAATAGAAACAGAAAAGTTCGGCCGTCGAGAAGAACACACGCGCGACCTGCAGGCCGGGCCGCTCGACATTCACGAGGCCGGAAAGGCCGGCTCTCCAGACGATCGGAACGAGAATGACAAGTGCTGCCGCACTTCTGATCAGGATGACCTGACCCTGGCTATAGGTTGATACCAGCCATTTGCCCATGGCGTCGTTCAATGCAAAAAGCAGCATTCCAAGCAGCATGACGGCCACGCCGAGGCCAGTCGGCGAAAGCTTTCTTATCATAGTCGACATGTTAGATTCCGATTTCTCCCAATGGCTGCATTGGTCGTCCAGCCAGCAGCCCTTTGTCAAGCCCGGAACGACCTGCCATCAGCAATTAATAGTACTAATAGATCAACAGGCGGATGTCAGATGAAGATTCGCCGCTCTTCCGCGACCAGTTCCTGGAGAAAATCGACGACCGTGCGGACACGGACCAGCTGGCGGGCGGATTCGTGATAGGCCGTCCAGTAGGAGCGGCTGATACCGAGATGTGGCATGATCCGCATAAGTTCGGGATATTGCCCGGCGATGTAATTGTGCAGGATGCCGATCCCCGCCCCCGACCGCACCGCCTCCGTCTGGCCGGTGGCGCTGGAGATTTCGAAGGCCGCGTCCCAGTCTCGCATGATCTCGCCAGTATAATTGAGCGAGGGTGAAAAGATCAAATCCTCCACATATCCGATCCGCCGGTGACGCTTCAGCGCCTCGACATCGTCAGGCGTTCCGTGGTCGGCCAGATAATCTGCGGAGGCATAGAGGCCCAGCGAATAATCTGTCAGTTTCGAAAACATCAACCTGCCCTGCTCCGGCCGCTCGATGGTGATGGCGATATCGGCCTCGCGCTGCGACAAAGAGAAGGACCGGGGCACGGGCACGAGCTGGATTTTCAGGTCGGGGTAACGGGCCGTCAGCCGGCCGAGCCGTGGCGCGAGGAAGGAGACGCCGAGGCCATCTGGCGCGCCGATGCGCACCGTTCCCGCCACCGCCGTATCGACCCGTCCGAGATTTGCCTGGGCATTCAGCATTTCGGTTTCCATGCGCTCGGCGGCACCCAGAAACCGCTGACCCTCCTCGGTCATTTCGCAGCCATTCGTCCGACGGATAAACAACTGGGTCTTCAGCGCCTGCTCCAGCAGCGTCAATCGCCGCGAAAGCGTTGCATGGTTGAGTCCAAGCCGTTTCGATGCGGCGAGTATCTGCCCGGAACGGGCAACGGCAAGGAATATGCGGACGTCATCCCAATTCATGGCTTGCTGCGCATCATTACGGGTTCAACCTCGATCAAAGTGAGCGATGTCACCATTCCCGCCACACCCTCCTTGTATTTCAGGAAGTGCGGCGTCTGCAGATGAGCCTCGTATGCCGCCTGGTTCGCATAAACTTCGAGGATGCGAAGCTTTTCCGGGCTGCCTTTGATCGCCACAGCGTTTAACGCAAGCACGCCATTTTCGAGACGGACCGAAGCCTCGATTTCCTCTGCAAGCAATCTGCGATAGGCTTCCAGATGGGTCGGATCGATCTCTATTTCAGCCATCCTCACGACGGGTTCATCGCTCGCCAATTTTTTGACTTTCTTTTTGGTCGGCGAACTCGCCGCTATCGGACATCAGGAAACGCCTCAAAACACTTATCGTACTTTAATTTACGCACAACGGTTTCTTATCCGAGTTCATTGCTTTGTACAAATTCAAGTGCAATGCTGCACCCATCAAAAAATCGCGGAGGATTACCCATGAAGGAAATCGGTCATTTCATTAATGGCAAGCATGTGCCGGGCGCCAGCGGCCGCACATCGAATGTCTATAACCCGGCAACCGGCGAAGTGCAGGCAACTGTCGCGCTTGCAAGCGACGCCGAGCTGCGCGCCGCCGTGGAAAGCGCCAAGGCGGCACAGCCGAAGTGGGCCGCCACCAACCCGCAGCGCCGCGCCCGCGTTTTCTTCAAGTTCGTCGAACTTCTGAACCGCGACCTCAACGAGCTTGCGGTTCTTCTCTCCAGCGAGCACGGCAAGACCGTCGAGGATTCCAAGGGTGATATCATCCGCGGCCTCGAAGTCTGCGAATTCGTCTGCGGCATTCCGCATCTGCAGAAGGGTGAGTTCACCGAAGGCGCCGGCCCTGCCATCGACATGTATTCGATCCGCCAGCCGGTCGGCATCGGCGCGGGTATCACCCCGTTCAACTTCCCCGGCATGATCCCGATGTGGATGTTCGCGCCGGCGATCGCCTGTGGCAATGCCTTCATCCTCAAGCCTTCCGAGCGCGATCCGTCGCTGCCAATCCGGCTTGCCGAACTGATGATCGAAGCCGGCCTTCCGGCTGGCATGCTCAACGTCGTCAACGGCGACAAGGGTGCTGTCGACGCTATCCTTACCGACCCGGATATCGGCGCGGTCTCCTTCGTCGGCTCGACGCCGATCGCCCGCTATGTTTACGGCACCGCCGCCATGAACGGCAAGCGCGCGCAATGCTTCGGCGGCGCGAAGAACCACATGATCATCATGCCGGATGCCGATCTCGATCAGGCCGTGAACGCATTGATGGGCGCTGGTTACGGTTCGGCCGGCGAGCGCTGCATGGCCGTTTCCGTTGCGGTTCCGGTCGGTGAAGATACGGCCAATCGTCTTGTCGAAAAGCTCATTCCGCAGATCGAAAGCCTCAGAATCGGCCCCTACACAGACGACAAGGCCGATATGGGCCCGCTCGTCACCAAGGAAGCCCAGACGCGCGTCAGGGGCCTGATCGACAGCGGTGTCGAGCAGGGTGCGAAGCTGCTGGTCGACGGCCGTGATTTCAAACTTCAGGGTTATGAGGATGGCTATTTCGTCGGCGGCTGCCTGTTTGACCACGTCACCCCCGACATGGACATCTACAAGACGGAAATTTTCGGACCGGTTCTGTCCGTCGTTCGTGCCAAGAACTACGAAGATGCGCTGGAACTGCCGATGAAGCACGAATATGGCAATGGCGTCGCGATCTACACCCGTGACGGCGACGCTGCCCGTGACTTCGCAAGCCGTATCAATATCGGCATGATCGGCATCAACGTTCCGATCCCGGTTCCGCTCGCCTATCACTCCTTCGGCGGCTGGAAGGCTTCAAGCTTCGGCGATCTCAACCAGCACGGCACGGATTCCATCAAGTTCTGGACGAAAACCAAAACGATCACCTCGCGCTGGCCGTCCGGCATCAAGTCCGGTGCCGAATTCGTCATGCCGACGATGAAATAAGCCGGAAAGCCGGTAGACAGGATAAAAAGCCCCGCTGTTGTTGCAGCGGGGCTTTTTTAGCACAAGTACAAATAGTTTATTCAAGTTTTTTAACCAGATATATTTCAATTAGAGCTATTGTCTTCTACAACATGCATCGTGGCATGGCGGGGATGCTGCAACACGGGCCATCTAGTGTTTGTAAAACTCGCTAGACCCGGAGTATGCGTGTCAAGGGGGCTTTATGAACGACATCTCTGTCAGTGCCGACCGGCACGCAATTGAACGCGGCTCTTTCAATGGAAATGCGAAGGAATATTTCGGCATCTGGATCGTCAATATCCTTCTGACGATCATGACATTGGGTATCTATTCCGCGTGGGCCAAGGTGCGCCGAAAGCGCTACTTCAATGGTAATACCCTATTGGCTGGCCGCGCCTTCGGTTATCACGCCACCGGCGGACAAATCTTCAAGGGGCGGCTGATTGCCTTTGCCTTCATCGTCTTTTCGCAACTCGTCGGCCTCATCCATCCATTTCTAGTCTTCGCGCCGACGATCCTGCTCTTAATCTTTCTCCCTTGGGTGATCACGCGTAGCATTCGTTTTAACGCGCGAGTGACCAGCTACCGTAATGTCCGGTTTGATTTCGTCGGCACCGCCTGGGGCGCTTTCGTCTCCATCCTGCTTGGCAGTTTCGTTGCGCTCCTTTCCATAGGTATTCTGGCGCCTTTGGCGAGCCGCTGGGCAAACCGCTATATCGTCAGCAACCTGCATTATGGCGATCGACGATTTAGCACTGATCCGAAGATTGGCGCACTCTACCGTGCCTGGATCATCCCCGCTTTGCTCGTGGTGGTTGGAGGCGTGCTTGCGGTTTTCCTCTTGATATTTCTCGCTATGGTTTTGGTGCAGGCTGCCGGAATAGGATCGCGCGAACTTGCGACTGCTCCAGAAAATTATGAGATAGTTACACTATTTGGTCTGGGCCAAATCTTGATCAACCTCCTCGTGGCAATGCTCATCTATGGTTTCGCCAGTACCGTGTACAAAGCTGGTGTTCGTAATGTAGTTGTGTCTTCCACGCTGCTTGACGGAAAGCACGAATTGCATAGCGACCTTCATCGGGGCCGCTACCTCTGGATTGTCTTCTCCAACTTGATCGTTACGATCTTCACCTTCGGCCTTATGCGACCATGGGCGGCAGTGCGCGAAGCGCAATATGCGGTTGAGCGGATGGGGATCAGCTTCAAGGGCGATATGGGGGAGGTTCTCTCCTCGATGGAAGCGACGGGTGCGGCCGTCAGCGCCGAATATATGGATATGGAAGGTTTCGAATTTGGCTTCTGATCCCCGAGAAACCGTTTCTGGAGAATGGTATGCCGCACGCTCTAACCTTTCCAGTGCCGCCAGGCTGAGGCACGGCGGCACGCTCCTTCTCGTTCTTGACGCAAAAGACAATCACGTCATAACCAAGGCCGAGATAAAAGCGGTGGAGATCAGCCACCGCGTGGGTACCATTCCGCGAGAGATTCATTTTCCCGATGGGTCATTGTTCGAAACAAGCGACAATGAGGGCGTTGACCGTCTGCTCGGTCTATACCTCCCCAAACGCGCGGGATTTGTGCACCGGCTGGAGCAATTCCGCCCCAGGCTGATCGGCATCACCGCCGCAGCCGTTCTTCTGGCTTATGGCACCTACAAGCTGGCGCTTCCGGCTGTGGTGGAACTGGCGGTTGCCATGACCCCGCCAATCGTTCCAAAAATCATGTCGGCCAGTACCATGCAGGCTTTGGATCAAACGGTCTTCTCCGCGAGCGAGTTGCCACTGGAAGAGCAGAATGCCATCCGCGTGCAATTTTCCCGGATTGCCGCCCATGCGGAAGGTTCGCCTGAGGACTACAAGCTGAATTTCCGCAAAGGCGGTTATATCGGCCCCAATGCCTTCGCGCTGCCGGACGGGACGCTGGTCTTGACGGATGAACTGGTCGAGCTGGCAGGCGGCGACAGACAAATGATTATCGGGGTTCTCGCGCATGAAATCGGCCATGTGGAATATGAACACAGCCTGCGGCAGCTTTATCGCGCCGCCGGCGTCGCCGGTCTTGTCATGCTCATTGCCGGCGATGTCGGTTCGGCCATGGAAGATATTCTCACCCAGGGCGGCGGTCTTCTGGCGCTCTCGCATTCACGCGATGCCGAGCGGCAGGCGGATCAGCGCTCAGTCGAGCTGATGCGAAAGGCCGATCTAGACCCCACCGCCATCGAACGTTTCTTTGCGCTGCTGGAGGAAAAACTCGGCGACAAGGGCGGCACCAGCATCATCTCTACCCACCCCGGAACGCCGCAAAGGCGCAAGGCTATCATTGATTACAATGCGTCACTGGATAACAAGCCGGCGGGCAATTGACCCGCCGGTATTGCGAAAACGGCGTCAGTTGGTCGGGCCGTCGTTGAAACCCACTTCGTCCACCAGCTCTGAAGCCTGTTTGCGATGAGCGGCAATGTCCGTCAGCGGCAGCTTGTCAGGATTGATGGGGCCGAACCCTTTAACGACGTCGGACGGCTCCGCACCCGACAGTACCGGATATTCGAAGACCTGCTTGGCGTAGATTTCCTGTGCCTCCCGCGAGGCCAGGAATTCCATCAGCTTCAGCGCATTGTCCCTGTTGGGCGCATATTTTGTCAGGGCCATGCCGGAAATATTCACATGCGTGCCGCGATCGCCAGCATTGGGGAAGATTACCCGCACCGAACCCGCCCATATTTTTTCGTCCGGTTCCTGATCATTGGTCAGCATCAAGCCGACATAATAGGTATTGCCGAGCGCGATATCGCATTCGCCGGAAAAGATCGATTTCGCCTGGCTGCGGTCGGTTCCATCAGGCTTGCGGGCGAGATTATTCTTCAGGCCCGTCAGCCATGTGCGTGTATAATCGACGCCGTGATGGGCGATCATCGAGGCAATCAGCGCGATATTGTAGGAGTGCTGACCATCGCGGATGCAGATCTTGCCCTTCCATTTCGGGTCGGCAAGCTCTTCATAGGTAATATCCTTCTGGGTCACCCGCTCCTTCGAAGCATAGACAACCCGGCCGCGGGTCGTGAGGCCAAACCATTCGCCCTCCGGATCACGCAGATTGGCGGGAATATCCTTTTCGATGACAGGATCAGCCAGAACCGGCTGCGTGACCTTGCCCTCTTTCGCCTCGACGAGACGGGCGATATCGACCGTCAGCAGCACATCCGCAGGTGAGTTGACGCCCTCTGCCTGGATGCGTTCCACCAGCCCCTTGTCGAGAAAGAGGACGTTCGTCTCGATCCCGGTTTCCTTGGTGAAGGCATCGAGCAGCGGCTGGATCAGTTCAGGTTGGCGATAGGAATAGACGTTAACCTCCCCCTCTGCCAGAGCGGCGGGCGCGAGGGAAAGGATCGTCAGCCCTGAAAAAACGGCAGCGGAAAAGCGTGATTTCAAGCTTGCCATTATGAATGCCTCCATTACATTCCGATTCTTGACTTGTTTGTTCATGAATCATGAGGGCGGTCAACAAGGCTGTTCGAGAAATATCGGATGGATGCCAGTTTTTTCAGTTTCTGGAATTGTTCTAAACTGAAAAAGAGACTATATAACTCCACATTGAGAGTTAGGAGACCAGCATGCGTTTGACCAAACAGACCAACTATGCCGTTCGCATGTTGATGTATTGCGCTGCGAATGAAGGCAAGTTGAGCCGCATTCCGGAGATCGCCAGGGCTTACGGCGTATCTGAGCTGTTCCTTTTCAAGATCCTGCAGCCGCTCAACAAGGCGGGCCTCGTGGAAACCGTGCGTGGCCGCAATGGCGGCGTGCGCCTTGGCAAACCTGCCGAAAAAATCAGCCTGTTTGACGTCGTTCGTGTAACCGAAGACAGCTTCGCCATGGCTGAGTGCTTTGAGGACGGCGCCGTGGAATGTCCGCTCGTGGACAGCTGCGGCCTGAACTCGGCGCTGCGCAAGGCGCTGAATGCCTTCTTTGATGTACTGGCGGAATATTCGATCGATGATCTCGTCAAGGCGCGCCCGCAGATCAACTTCCTGCTCGGGATCGATACGGAAATGCCGAAGATTGCCGCACTTCCGGCAGCCTGATCGTTCCATAATTTATCCGGCAATTGCCAAGCCCGTGGCCACAAGTCACGGGCTTTTCTTTTATCGAATGTGCAGGAAATATAATATTTTTAGTCCCGCGTGTTGACGTCGCGGAAGGAAGCGGCGCATTTGGTCGCGAGCTTTTTCAAGCAACCAACCAGCGTCGCAATGATCATCAAGCCTGAGTTCCATACATTTGCGCTTACCGCCCTTGTCGGCAGCATGGGCGCACTGCTTGCCAGCCTGCTGCATATTCCCGCCCCCTTTCTTTCGGGACCGGCGCTCGCGGTAACCATCACCGGACTGGCGGGTGTCAAGCTCGGAATTCCCGCCTTCATCCGCAACGCCTGTTTCGTCGTCGTCGGCATTTCCATGGGAACGAGTGTCACGCCTTCGGTTATCGATGCCGCAAAGACATGGCCATTGAGTTTCATCGTCGTGCTCGTCGCCGTCGTGATCATGCTCTACGTCGCTTACTGGATCCTGCATTACGGTTTCGGTTACGACCGGACAACGGCGATGCTCGGCGCTTCCCCCGGCCATCTCAGCTACATCATCAGCCTCGGTGCCGAGACGAAAAGCGACCTTGCGACCGTCAGCATTGTGCAGAGCGTGCGCGTGCTGGCGCTAACGCTTTCCGTGCCGCTGATCGTCGAATATTTCGATCTGGTCAGCACGGAACCCTTGATCACAAACCCGCCAATGGGCTTTTTTACGCTGGCGCTCACCATCGCCGCCTCGCTTCTGACTGGATGGCTTTTCCTGCGCTGGAAATTTCCCGCCGCCCTGTTGCTTGGTGGCGTTGCGATCTCCATCGGCACACATATTACCGGCCTCACCGAAGGTGGCGTGCCCAGCTGGCTCAGCCTGCCGGTCTATGTGCTGATCGGCTGCCTCATCGGCACGCGCTTTTCGAATGTCTCGCTGATGGAAGTGCGCAAGGGCTTTCTGGCCGGCTTCGTGGTCACCATTGCCGTGATGGTGATTGCAGGCACCATTGCCTGGCTGATTTCACGCGTGACAGGTGTTCCGCTCAATGCCGTCATGATCGCCTATGCGCCGGGCGGTCTCGAAACCATGGCGGCCATGGCGGTGATGATGCATGCCGATACCGCCTATGTCGGTTCGCATCATGTCATCCGGCTTCTCTTCTTGTCCGTGCTGATGCCCCTCGTCATGGGCAAAGATGCGCGCAAACGGGACGGCGACACCTGACGAACACTGGCCATCCGTGCCGACAGGAGCCATCGACGCAAAAATGCGGATGGCGTGCAACCTTTTTTTCTTCCGGCCGTTGATACTTCGCCGCAATTGCGGCGGCGATTTTTCGCCTGTTCGGCAGGCTGACCCACCGGAGGACTATTCATGAACCGCTTGATGACGTTGACGGGCGCCGGACTTGCGCTTGCCTTTTCTGTTTCCATCGCTCAGGCGCAGGTGGTGGTGTCATCGAAGATCGACACCGAGGGCGGCGTTCTCGGCAACATCATTCTCGCCGTTCTCAACCAGAACAAGATCGAGACGACGGATCGCATCCAGCTCGGCGCTACCCCGGTCGTAAGAAAAGCGATCACCGCGGGCGAGATCGACATCTATCCGGAATATACCGGCAATGCCGCCTTCTTTTTCTCCAAGGCGGATGACCCGCTCTGGAAGGATGCCGCCAAAGGCTATGAAGAGGCAAAAACACTCGACTATGACGCCAACAAGATTGTCTGGCTTGCGCCCTCGCCTGCCAACAACACCTGGGCGATCGCGCTGCGCAAGGATGTCGCCGACAAGAACAATCTCAAGACGCTTTCCGACTTCGGCAAATATGTCGCCGGTGGCGGCACGGTCGTTCTCGCTGCTTCCTCCGAATTCGTCAATTCCGCCGCTGCTCTGCCCGCCTTTCAGACGACCTATGGTTTCACCATGAAGCCGGATCAGCTGATCACGCTTTCCGGTGGTGACACCGCGGCGACGATCGCCGCCGCCGCGAACCAGACGAACAATGCCAATGCCGCCATGGTCTATGGCACGGATGGCGGCATTGCCCCTTCCGGCCTTGTGGTTCTGGAAGACGACAAGCATGTGCAGCCGGTCTATCAGCCCGCGCCGATCATTCGCGAAGAGGTTTTGAAAAAGCACCCCAATATCGAGGAGCTGCTGAAGCCCGTGTTCGAAAAGCTTGATCTCGCAACCCTGCAGGATCTGAATGCCCGCGTGCAGGTGGGCGGCGAGCAGGCGAAGACGGTGGCGATGGACTTCCTGACAAAGAACGGTTTCGCCAAGTAGGGGCTCATGGCGCGGGAAGAGGATCATGAGAACGGAAGCGCTCTCATCATCCGATCCCAACCCAGGAGACAGGGGAGCAGGATTTGACGAAATGGCCTGACAAGGTGGGCGTGCTGATTTCGTGCCTGCTTCTTTATGCACTTTTTGCGTCGCCATTCATGACGTTTCGCGCCAACAGGATCGTTCAGGGGGAAACACGAACGATCTTTGAGGCCCTTCCATCAGCGGCCGCGACGCTCCTTGCAGCCATCATTCTTCTTGCGGTCTTCTTCGCCTTTTTCCGCTTTCCCGCGTGGTTGAAACTCGCAGCGGCGCTGGCCGGTCTCGCGGCGCTCGCAGTTTTCGTCGGACAGGCGGCCTCCTTTCTCACGCCGGACGGGAATAGTTTTGCCCGGGTTTCGCCGTCCAGCGGTTTCTGGTTCCTCTTTGTTGGGCTCGCTTTGCTCGCCACGGATTGTATCGCGCGTCTGGAGCCCAAACCCGCCATCCGGATCTTGCTGTTGCTCCTGGCGATAGCGGCGCTTTCCGCGATATTGGCAAGCGGCCTCTGGAACGATCTCTCCATCATCAAGGAATATACCGGCCGAGCCGACATATTCTGGATCGAGGCGGTGCGGCATGTGGAGCTCGCCATCGGGTCGCTGATCGCCGCGACCGTCGCGGGCATTCCGCTGGGCATCCTCTGTTACAAGGTCGAGCGGCTGCGGGCAGGCGTCCTGAACAGTCTCAACATCGTCCAGACCATTCCCTCCATCGCGCTGTTCGGGCTTCTGATCGCGCCGCTCGGATGGATTGCGGCCACCGTTCCGGGCGCGGCGAGGATCGGCATTGCCGGCATCGGCATGGCGCCGGCTTTCGTGGCGCTGTTTCTCTATTCGCTGCTGCCGGTCGTTTCCAACACGGTGGTCGGTCTTGCCGGCGTTTCCCACGCGATCCGGGAAGCGGCGCGTGGGCTTGGCATGACACCGGTCCAGCGTTTGCTGCGGGTGGAATTTCCGCTCGCCATGCCGGTCATCCTCACCGGCATCCGCATCGTGCTGGTGCAGAATATCGGGCTCGCGACAATCGCCGCCCTGATCGGCGGCGGCGGTTTTGGCGTTTTCGTGTTTCAGGGCATCGGGCAGACGGCCATGGACCTCGTGCTGCTCGGCACCGTGCCGACCGTTCTCCTCGGCTTTGCCGCCGCGATCACACTCGACGCCCTCATAGACAGCAATCTCTTCAGCGCAGGCGGAAGGCAGAAGCCATGATCGAAATCGACACCATCACGAAACGATATGGCGATACGACCGTTGTGGACCAGGTCTCGCTGACCGTCGCGCCGCGTACCGTCACCGTCATCGTCGGCACATCAGGATCGGGGAAAACCACCCTGCTGCGCATGATCAACCGGCTTGTGGAACCGACCTCCGGCACGATCCGCATCGACGGCGAAGACATCAGCGCCATTCCTGGTTTCAAACTGCGCCGCCAGATCGGCTACGCCATCCAGGGGCATGGGCTGTTTCCGCATCGAACCGTGGCGGAAAATATCGCGACCGTGCCGCAGCTGATCGGTTGGGATCGCCAGCGCATCAAGGCCAAGATCGATGCGCTCATGCATCTGTTCCAGCTTGATCCCGCGCTTTATGCGGATCGTTTTCCGCATGAGCTTTCCGGCGGCCAGCAGCAGCGTGTCGGCGTGGCCCGTGCACTGGCCGCGGAACCAAACATTCTCCTGATGGACGAACCCTTCGGCGCGCTGGACCCGGTGATCCGCGCCAAGGCCCAGAACGACCTTCTCGATATCCAGAAGAAACTCGGTGTTACCATCGTCCTCGTCACGCACGACATGGACGAGGCTTTCCATCTGGCGGATCGCATTGCCGTGATGGACAAGGGCCGCATCGTGCAGGATTGCCCGCCGGCCGAGCTGGTGCTGAAACCGGCGACGGATTTCGTCCGCACCATGATTGGCGAAAACGAACGCGCGTTGAAACTGCTTTCGGTTCTGACCGTCGCCGACATCGTGGAGCCGGGAAGTGCAGAAGGTGCGCCGCTCACCGAAGGCACCAGCCAGCGCGATGCCCTGTCGGCCATGTTATGGGCGGGTCGCGATGTCTTGCCTGTCATAAAGGACGATGGGCAACCCATTGGCCGGGTGCGGCGTGATGTTCTCCTTCAGCGTGCCACTGGCGCCCCATGAAAAACGCCTTCTCTTTTCTCTCTCTCGGGCTTCTGGTGCTGGCGCTGATCATTTTTCTTGCCGCGCCGCAAATCTTCGCACCGATCTTCCGCCCTCTCGTGCAGGCCAATGCGCCGGCCATCTACACGCAGGCCAATCTCTTTTCCCTGACGCTGTCGCATCTGACCATCGTTGCGATCGCGACCGGCCTCGCCACGCTCACGGCAGGGGCGCTTGCGGTTCTCGTCACCCGGCCTTTCGGGGCGGATTTCCTGCCGCTGTCGCGCAGCATCGTCAATATCGGCCAGACCTTTCCGCCGGTGGCGGTGTTGGCGCTGGCCGTGCCGATGATCGGCTTTGGCGAGAAACCCACGCTCATCGCCCTGTTTCTCTATGCACTTCTGCCGGTGTTCGAAAATACGCTGACCGGGCTGACAACCCTGCCCGCCACGGTGATGGATGCCGCCAGAGGCAGCGGTATGACCGGCTGGCAACGGCTCACCAAAGTGGAGCTGCCGCTTGCCCTTCCGGCCATTCTCGCCGGCGTCAGGCTGTCGGCGGTCATCAGCCTTTCCACCGCGACCATTGGGTCCACGGTTGCCGCCCGCACGCTCGGCGAAGTGATCATCGCCGGCCTGCAATCCAACAATCTCGCCTTCATTCTCCAGGGCGGTTTGATCGTTGCTGCACTGGCGATCCTGATCCACGCTGGCTTTTCCGCACTGGAAAGATCCGCAGCCCGCAAAACCGGACACTGACATGCGGAGCCGTCCAAATTTAAGGTTCCCGGCACCCGCCGCACATGGTAGGGGCTGACCGTCGAAACAGAAACATCAGAGGTTCGGGTGACACAGGCAATCGTCGTGATGGGAGTGAGCGGCTCCGGCAAGTCCACGGTCGCAGAGGGACTGGCGGAGAAGCTGGGTATCGCCTTCATTGAAGGCGACAAGCTGCACCCGAAATCCAATGTCGACAAGATGTCGGAAGGCATTCCGCTGACCGACGACGACCGCTGGCCATGGCTCGATCTGATCGGCGCGGAACTGCGCAATGGCAGTGAAGGCAAGGGCGTTTTGGTTTCCTGCTCCGCCCTCAAGAAAATCTATCGCGACCGCCTTCGTGAGGCGACCGGTGGCCCACTCGCCTTCGTTTATCTTGATGGCAGCCTGGAGCTTCTCAGCCGGCGCATGGGTGAACGCAAGGGTCATTTCATGCCGCTCTCGCTGCTTCAGACCCAGCTTGCCACGCTGGAAGTGCCGACCGGGGAACCGGGTGTCGTCACGGTCAGCATCGATTCCACACCTGAGGAGATCGTAGCGAATGCGCTGGCTGGCCTGAAGACGCTAAAATTCTAGAGCACGTCCGGTCTAAACGGAAGCGGGAGACGCGCTCTATCTCTTTGTTTTATCTTATTGTCCGGACGTAAACCGCTACGCAGTTTTACTGGAAATGCTCTAGAGTCCGAGCTTGTCCCTCAAACCGTACCACCATGCACCAAGCATGGTCAGCGGCACGCGGAACGTCTTGCCGCCGGGGAACGGGTAGTTCGGCAGCGAGCTCCAGATATCGAAACGTTCGGCGTGGCCGGCAACGGCCTCGCCCAATATCTTGCCGAGCAGATGGGTGGTCGTGACCCCATGGCCGCTGTCGCCGTGTGAGAAATAGATATTATCCGAGAGCCTGCCCATATGCGGGATGCGCGTGAGCGTCAGTGCGAAGTTGCCACTCCAGGCGAATTCGATCTTGGTCTTTTCCAGCTGCGGAAAGGTCTTCAGCATGTTCGGCCGGATCACACCCGTCAGATCGGCCGGGTCACTGCCGCCGTACCCTATACCGCCGCCATAAAGCAGGCGGTTATCCGAGGTGCGGCGGTAATAATCAAGAATGTAATTCGCATCCTCGACGCAATAATTGGCGGGCAGAAGGGCCTCGATAAGGTCGGCATCGAGCGGCTCCGTCGCCATGACCTGGCTTGAGACCGGCATCATCCGCTCGCCGATTTCCGGCAGCAAAGTGCCGAGATAGGCATTACCGCAGACGAGAACGTATTTCGCCTTCACGCTGCCCATTGCCGTGCGCACGATGGGATTGGCGCCCTGCTCCACCGCGATGACGCGCGAATTCTCGAATATGCGGGCTCCCAGGCTTTCAGCCGCCGCCGCTTCGCCCTGCACCAGATTAAGCGGGTGGATGTGACCACCGAAGCGGTCGATCATGCCGCCGGCATAACGGTTCGTCTTCACATATTGGCCGACATCCGCCTCGGAGACCATTTCCAGACCGCCATGGCCGTGTTTTTCCCAATGGGCTTTGTGCGCTTCCATTTCGCGGATCTGCTTCGGCGTAAAGGCGGCGAAGAAGCCGCCGTCGACCAGATCGCAGTCGATGCCGTATTTGGCGACACGGCTGCGGATGATCGTCCCGCCCTCCAGCGACATTTCTCCGAGCTTCACCGCCTTTTCGTGGCCGTAACGTCGGGCGATGGTTTCGAGATCACGGCTATAGCCGTTGACGATCTGGCCGCCATTGCGGCCGGAAGCGCCGAAGCCGACCCTAACGCCTTCCAGAACGATGACGGCATAACCGCGTTCACTGAGTTCCAGCGCGGCTGAAATGCCGGTGAAACCGCCGCCGATGATGCAGACATCGGCCTCCAGCGCGCCCTCAAGCGTCGGTCGCACGGATTTGACATTGGCGGAGGCCGCATACCACGACGATGTGTGGCCGGGATTGGGAATGTTCGTTACCTCAGCCATCTCACACCGTCCTGATATAGGCGTCATATTCGACGTCGGTTACACGCAGGGAAAATTCGGAAAGCTCCTGCTGCTTGCAGGCGGAAAACAGCGTGCGGTACTTCTGGCCGAGCGTCGCATAGGCAAAGCTCGAACGCGTGAAGCGCTGCAATGCATAGTCCCAGTTGGTGGGAAGCGGTTCGTGATTGATCGCGTGGCTGTCACCGGCAATCGCGCCGCCGGGCTGGCGCTTCTCCTTCATGCCGGCGATAGCGGCGCTGAGGATCATCGCGAGGACCAGGTAGGGATTGGTGTCGGCGCCGGCGACGCGGTGTTCGATGCGGGTTGCCGCCTTGCTGGCCACGATGACGCGGACCGCCGCCGAGCGGTTGTCGATACCCCACGAAGCGTAGGTCGGCGCGTGTTCGCTTGGGGTGAGGCGGCGATAGGAATTGGCATGGGGAGCGAAGATCGCCATGCTCTCCCCCATGTTTTCCAACAGGCCGCCGACCGAGTGCATCAGCGCATCCGACGGACCGTTTTCCCCGGCGTAGATATTCCTGCCGTCCCTGTCGAGAACGGAAAAATGCACATGCATGCCGTTGCCGGCCTGCAGCCCATAGGGCTTGGCCATGAAGGTGGCGTCGAGTTCGTGCCGTCGCGCCACACCTTTGACGATGCGTTTCAGGAAGACGGCAAAATCGGCGGCCTGCAGGGCATCCGGCACGTGGTTGAGGTTGATCTCATATTGCCCGGGGCCATTTTCCCGCAGCGTCGTATCTGCAAGCACACCCTGGGCGCGGCAGGCTGTCGCGATATCATGGAAGACATCCTCGAAATCCTGCAATTCGGAAATCGATAGAACCTGCGTCTGGCCGGTGTGCCAGCGACCTTCGCGGCTGTGCGGCGGGCGCACCGGGTCAAGCGCCGAGCGGACGGGATCGATGAGGTAGAATTCCAGTTCGGTCGCCACGACCGGCGTGAGGCCAGCCTTTTTATAGGCGTTCAGAACCTGCGACAGAACATGGCGCGGATCACCATAAAATCCGGTCCCATCCGCGTTTTTCATCGCCAGCAGAACCTGCGCCGTCGGCCGGCCAAGCCATGTTACCCGTGACAGCGTACCGGGAACGGGGAAACAAAAACCATCAGGATCACCCGTGCCTTCGGCGAGACCTGCGGCGTGCACATCCCGGCCCCAGATATCCAGCGCATAAACGGATCGCGGGATCGCCATTCCCTTTTCAAGCACGTCAATTGCTCTCTCACGCGGAATCCATTTACCGCGCGGAACGCCGTTCGCATCTATGACGAAAGCTTCGAGAATTTCGATATCGGGATTATCAGCGAAAAATTTCTTTGCGTTTTCAATATCATACATTATGCACCAGCAAGCCGTTTCCATCTCGTTTCATGCGCAGCGAGTTTCGCTAACGAAAGTCGTCCTGCTGCTGATAGATGAGAAACCTCGCCACCATGATGACGTTTGCCCCTTTTCCCCTTTGTATATGATCATGTTACGTGGGCTGTCACAGGAAGGCCAGCGGATTCGGCTATCAGGGATTGAACCTTTCCGGACGATAGGCATCGATAGCGATAACAGGCGCTTCTCCCAGCATGGTTTCCGCCAGAACACGGCCGGTGATCGGCCCAAGCGTCAGTCCGTGATGGGCGTGCCCGAAGGCGAACCACAACGTTCTGTGGCGCGGCGCCTTGCCGATGATCGGCATCATATCCGGCGTGCAGGGCCTGGCACCCATCCAAGGTTCCGCATCCAGCCGGCCGCCAAGGGGAAAGACTGTGCGGGCAACCCGTTCCGCCCGCTCGATCTGCACGGGGGATTTCGGTGCATCGCGTTCGGCAAATTCGGCACCGGTTGTCAGGCGGATGCCCTTGCGCATCGGCGCCAGGAAATATCCCCGCTCGGCATCGATCAGCCAGTTGTTAAGCTTTGTGCCTTCCTGCGGCGCATAATGCATATGATAGCCGCGCTTGACGCCAAGCGGGAAGCGATAGCCCAGCCTTTCCGTCACCGCGTCCGCCCAGGGGCCAAGTGCCACAACGGCCTGCTCGGCCTCCACCGCCCCCGTCTCGGTACGCACTGTCCAGCCGCTTGTCGTCTGGCTGAGGGTGGAGGCATCGCCCCGGACAAAGGGTTCCACCGAGGCTTTCGAACAGTTTGACATAAGCAAGCGTCAGCGCGTGCGGATCTCGTACTGACCAGGGATCATTCCATTTCAGGCCGCCGGCGAAATTACGACTGAGATGCGGTTCTGCCGTTGCCAGCTCTTCAGCGTCTAGTTTCGTATGGGAAATGCCGTGCTCGCGCGAAAGACGCTCAGCAAAAGCATAGTCAGCGTCCCGCCTCTCGGCGGTTCTATAGGCCTCCATCCAGCCATTTTTGACGATCAGATCGGCGGCTTTCGCCTCATCGATGAGGATATTGTGCTCGGACACGGAGTGCTCGATCAGCGGCGAATAGGCGCGGGCAATCGCGGCATGCCTGATGGCTGCGGAATTATACCAGTAGCGACCAAGGAAAGGCGCAATCTTCGGCAGGGCCGAGAGGCGATAACGGACATCGATCCTGTTGTTCAGTGAATAGCGCAGCAACAGCGCAAGGTCCTGCGGGAAGCCATAGGGCACCACGCCCTCTCTCTGGATCAGACCGGCATTGCCGAAAGAGGTCTCTTCGCCCGGTCCGCGCCGGTCCAACAGCACCACCGATTTGCCCCTGCGGGCCAGTTGCAAAGCGACAGAGACCCCGATGATCCCCGCTCCCAAAACGACCACATCCGCTGCCATCGCAATCAATCCGTTTCCATGTCACGCTGACCACAACATGGGTCGGCGTTTTCCGCAAAGCAACAAAAAATCATTGCCTTAATGGAAAGATGATGTGTCTTACTGGCTGACCGCCTTTGTTTCCACCGCCTCTATATTGAAGGCCGCTGCCAGCAGTGCCTTGGTGTAATCCTGCTGCGGATTGGCGAAAATCTCAGCCGCCGGACCGCTCTCCACCACCTTGCCGTGGCGCATGACGATCAGGTCGTTGGCGAGCGCCTTCACCACCCTCAGATCATGGCTGATGAAGAGGTAGGCCAGTTCATGCTTTGCCTGAAGATCGCGCAGCAGATCGACCACCTGCGCCTGCACGCTCATATCGAGAGCGGATGTAGGCTCGTCCAGCATGACGAAACGGGGTTTAAGCACCATGGCGCGGGCAATCGCGATGCGCTGGCGCTGGCCGCCGGAAAACTCATGCGGATACCGCCAGCGGGTGGCAGGATCGAGGCCCACCTCTTCCAGTGCCGTGGCAACCCGCGTATCGCGCTCGTCGGCGGAGAGAGACCGCTCATGGACCTTCAGGCCTTCGGCGATGATTTCGCCGACCGACATGCGCGGGCTGAGCGAACCATAGGGATCCTGAAAAACCACCTGCAGCCGGTTCCTGAGCGGCTTCATCATCTCATAGGAATAGCTGTCGATCGACTGGCCGATGAAGCTGATGCGACCCTTCGAGGCAATCAGCCGCGAGAGAGCGAGACCAAGCGTCGTCTTGCCGGAGCCGGATTCGCCCACTACGCCCACGGTCTGGCCGGCGCGCAGGGTAATGTCGATACCATCAACCGCCTTCACATGGTCGATCACCCGGCGCATCAGTCCCGCCTTGATGGGGAACCAGACCTTGATGTCGTCACCCTGCATAACCACCGGTTTGCTGGCATCGGAATGCGGCGGCTCACCCTTCGGTTCGGCTGCCAGCAAATGGCGGGTATAGGCGTGCTGCGGATCGGTAAATACCTGCTCCACCGTGCCGGTTTCAACGATCTTGCCCTTGGTCATGACGCAGACGCGATCGGCAAATTTGCGGACGATGCCGAGATCATGGGTGATGAACAGCATGGACATGCCGTGCTGCGTTTTCAGATCACCGAGCAGTTCCAGGATCTGCGCCTGCACCGTCACATCGAGCGCGGTGGTCGGCTCGTCGGCGATCAGCAGTTTCGGCCGGTTGGCGAGCGCCATGGCGATCATCACGCGCTGCCGCTGGCCACCGGACAATTCGTGCGGATAGGCCTTCAGGCGCTTTTCCGGCTCGCGGATGCCGACCTGCAACAGCAGTTCCAATGTGCGTTGGCGCGCCTCTGCACCAGTGATTGCCTGATGCAGCTCCAGTATCTCGCCGATCTGCCGCTCGATGGTGTGGAGCGGGTTGAGCGAGGTCATCGGCTCCTGGAAGATCATGGTGATGTCGTTGCCGCGCACGGCACGCAACGCCCGTTCCGGCAGGGTCAACATGTCCTTGCCGTCGAACAGGATTTTACCCGAGGGATGGCTCGCTGCCGGATAGGGCAGCAATTTGAGAATGGAATTCGCCGTCACCGACTTGCCGGAACCGGATTCGCCGACGAGTGCGACGACTTCGCCCGGCATCAGGTCGAAGGAGACGTGATCGACAGCGACGCTGGTTGCACCACCCTGATGGAAGGCGACGGAGAGATCACGGACAGAAAGAAGCGGCTGGGTATTTGTTTCCTTCATGGCGATCACCGGAACGTCTTGCGTGGATCGAAGGCGTCGCGCACCGCTTCACCCACGAAGATCAATAGCGAGAGCATGATGGACATGGTGAAGAAGGCGGTGAGGCCAAGCCAGGGGGCCTGAAGGTTGTTCTTGCCCTGCGCGATCATCTCACCCAGAGACGGCGATCCCGGCGGCATGCCGAAGCCGAGGAAATCGAGCGAGGTGAGCGTCGTGATCGAACCGGAGAGGATAAACGGCAGAAATGTCAGCGTTGCCACCATGGCATTGGGCAGAAGATGCCGGAACATGATCGTCCAATTGCCGACGCCAAGCGCACGGGCGGCACGGACATATTCGAAATTTCTGGCACGCAGGAATTCGGCGCGGACAATGCCGACGAAGCCGACCCATGAAAACAACAGCATGATGCCGAGCAGCACGAAGAAGCCCGGCGGCAGAATGGCCGCGATAATCAGCAGGATATAAAGCACCGGCATGGACGACCAGATTTCGATGAAACGCTGCAAAAGCAGGTCCGTCCAGCCACCGAAATACCCCTGAATGGCGCCGGCCGTGACGCCGACGAGGGCCGATGCGATAGTCAGTGTCAGGCCGAACAGCACGGAGATGCGGAAACCGTAGATCATGCGTGCCGTGACATCGCGCGCCTGATTGTCCGTTCCAAGCCAGTTGAGATTGCCAAGCGTACAGCCGGGATCGGCATTGCCTTGCGGGTAAGCCGAGCAGCGCTCCTTTTCATCCATCAGCCAGAAGGGTGCCGTGGGCGCCGAATGCGGAATATTGGAATTGACAGTCTGGTAGGAATAACGGATCGGCGGCCAGATCATCCAGCCATTGGCGTTGATCTCATCCTGAATGAAGGAGGATTTGTAATCGGTCTGGGCAAGAAAACCGCCAAATTTTTCTTCCGGATAATCGACCATGACCGGCACGAGAATCTCGCCCTTGTAGGAGGCGAGGATCGGTTTGTCATTGGCGATGAATTCAGCGATCAGGCTCAGGAAAAACAGGATCAGGAACAGCCAGAAGGACCAATAACCGCGGCGGTTGGCCTTGAAATTCTGCCAGCGGCGCTTGGTCGTCGGTGAAAACCATGGGCGCTTCGGCTTTACCAGCGTTTCGGTTCCGGCGGGCTGGGCAAGCGACATCACACGTCCCTCCGCTCGAAATCGATGCGCGGATCGATCCATGTGTAGATCAGGTCGGATAGTAGTCCGACCACGAGGCCCATCAGCGAGAAGATGAAGAGCGTGCCAAAGACGATTGGATAATCCCGGTTGACCACCGAGAGATAACCGAGACGACCGAGACCATCCAGCGAGAAGATATTTTCGATCAGCAGCGAACCGGTGAAGAAGGCCGAGATGAAGGCGCCCGGAAAACCGGCGATCACGATCAGCATCGCGTTGCGGAAGACATGGCCGTAGAGAACCTTGCGTTCGGAGAGACCCTTGGCGCGGGCGGTGACGACATATTGCTTCTTGATCTCATCGATGAAGGAATTCTTGGTGAGTAGCGTCGTCGTCGCGAAGGCCGAAAGCGAAAGCGCGATCAACGGCAGGGTCAGGTGCCAGAAATAGTCGATGATCTTCTGCCACCAGTTCAGCTGGTCGAAATTATCCGAGACCAGACCGCGCAGCGGAAACCAGTCGAAGAATGATCCGCCGGCGAAAAGCACGATTAGCAGGATACCGAACAGGAAGCTCGGCACCGCATATCCGATGATGATGATGCCCGATGTCCAGACATCGAAGGTCGAGCCATCGGAGACGGCCTTCTTGATGCCGAGCGGAATGGAAATCACATAGGAAATGATCAGGATCCAGAAGCCGAGGGAGGCCGAGACCGGCAGCTTATCGATGATGAGATCGATGACCGAGGAATTGCGGAAGAAGCTGTCACCGAAATCGAAGCGGATGTAATTCCACATCATTTCAAGAAAACGGGTGAGCGGTGGCTTGTCGAAGCCGAACTGTTTTTCGAGCTTCTTGATCAGCTCTGGATCAAGACCCTGCGCGCCGCGATATTTCGAGCCGCTTTCATCGAAACCACCGGACTGGCCCATGAGATCGCCGCCGCCCGAGAGCCGGTCGGAGGCGCTGTCGCCCTGCCCGGTCAGCTGCGCCACGACCTGTTCCACCGGCCCGCCCGGCGCGAACTGGATGACGAGAAACGAAATGCCCATGATGCCGACGATCGTCGGGATCATCAGTGCCAGACGTCTGAGAATATAGGCGCCCATCAGCCTCTGCTCCCGGCCGTTACGCCAGCGGTTTTCGTTTCAGTCAAACCCGGTCCTTTCGTGAAAGCGCCTTGCGTGCGCTCCAAGCGATTCGTCTCGCCCTATGTGAATCAAGCCTTCGCCGCGAAAGCAAGGCCGGCCTCAGTTCCCGGCCTTGCCGGACCACCACGCATCCGGAAAACCGACGCCATATTCGGGCAGGTTTTCAGGGCGGATGAGGGTGTTCCAGTAAGCGATGAACATCTCGCCACGGTAAAATTGCGGAATGACATAGCTGTTCGCCAGAAGCACCCGGTCGAGCGCGCGGGCGGCGGCCACCTGTTCATCCCGGTTGGGCGCAAATATGACCTTCCGGACCAAGGCATCGACGGCGGGGTTCTTGATGCCGGCGAGATTGTTGGACCCCTGCCGGTCCGCGGCGGCCGATCCCCAGAAATCCGCCTGTTCGTTGCCGGGATTGGCTGATGTCGCCCAGAGCTTGATCGTGACGTCAAAATCGAAGCTGCGGGTACGGTTGGTATATTGTGAGGCATCGACGGTGCGAATGGTGGCGTTGATGCCGATCTTCTTCAGGTTCTGGACATAGGGAAGAATAGTTCTTTCCATACCGGAGGAATCGATCAGAAACTCCATATCAAGCTGCTGCCCGGTTGCCGCATTGACCATGCGGTTGCCACGCAATTCGTAACCGGCCTCCTTCATCAGCTTCACCGCTTCGCGCAGATTGTCGCGCTGTTTGGCGGGATCGCCTGCTACCGGGTTGCGATATTCCGTCGTGAAGACTTCCGGCGGAACCTGATCCTTCAGCTCCTGAAGAATTTCCAGTTCGCGGCCTGTCGGCAGGCCGGAGGAAGCCAGTTCGCTGCCCATGAAGAAGCTGGTGATGCGCTGGAACTGACCGTAAGCCAGCGTGCGGTTCAGTTCCTCGAAATCGAAGGCGTAGTTCAGTGCCTTGCGTAGTTTCGGGTTCTGGAACTTCTCGCGCCGCATGTTCGGCACGAAGGCCTGCATGATACCGACGGAGCGATAGATATTCGGCAGTTCCTCTTTTTTAACGCGGCCTTCCTTCACGGCAGGAAAATCATAACCCGTGACCCAGCGGCTGGAGGACGCTTCCTGCCGGAAATCGACGGTGCCGGACTTGAAAGCCTGGAACTCCACGTCCTGATCGGCAAAGAAGGTGTAGGCGATGGTTTTGAAATTGTTCATCCCCACATTCACATTGACGTCCTTGCCCCAATAATCGTCCCGGCGCTCATAGGTGACGGACGAGCCGGGAGAAACGGCCGCGATCTTGTAAGGGCCGGAGCCCATGACCGGCTCCAGCGTCCCGCGCGATATGTCACGCGGCTTGCCGTCGGGACCTGTGCCTTCCCACCAGTGCTTGGGAACGATCAGCAATTGCCCGACGATCTGCGGCAATTCGCGATTGTTCTTTTCATCGAAGGTGAAGGTAATGTCCCTTTCGCCGCTCACCTCTGCCTTGGTGACGTGGGTGTAATAGGTCGCGAGTTGCGGGCTCAGATCCTTCGCTTTTTCGAAGCTGAAGACGACATCCTCAGGCGTTACCGGTTTGCCATCAGCCCATTTGGCGTCCTGCCGCAGCCGGAATGTCGCCTTTTCAATATCGTCGGGATAACTCACGCCCTCGGCCAGCAAACCGTAGGAGGCCGACAGCTCCTCTTCCGTTGATTTCATCAGCGTATCGTAAACCAGCGACAGGCCCGTTGCCCTCTCGCCCTTGGCAAGCAGCGGGTTGAGCGTATCGAACGTGCCTGATGTCGACAGGCGCAAGGTGCCGCCCTTCGGGGCCTTTGTATTCACATAGTCGAAATGGTCGAAACCATCAGGATGTTTCAGCTCCCCGACCGTCGAAATCCCCTTTCGCCAGACATCCGTCGACTGGGCGGAAGCCACCGCGGGTATCAGCAGGGCGGATGCAGCGAGAGCGATAAGGATACGGGATTTCAGTGGTGCCAATATCATCGGGGGAATGTCCCTGTTTTTGTTCTTGGTGGAGAGAGCATAAAAGAAAGATTGGCAAAAAACAGATGCACTGACTCACAAGCTCTTTATCGGCGTCTTTATCCCCGCTTTGCGAGGGCCAGGCGAAACATGGTTTCAACAAAATCCAGTTCCAGTTTATTCTCGGGGCAAGAGAATCACCTGATCGGACGGGCACGGTTATATGACGGCGGGATCACCAAGAGTTTTGAAGGCAGCCCTGCTGGCGATGTCGGTCGTCTCGGCGCTGCAGTTGCAGATCGAGACCGCATCGGCCGAAGACAGGCCCGCGAAAGAGGTGTTTGGCCACATGGCCCTGCCTTCTGCGGCGGCCTCTCAACCGATTGGCTCCTATGCCAAGGGCTGCCAGTCCGGCGCCATCGCCATGCCGACCGATGGTCCCGGCTGGCAGGCCATGCGGCTTTCGCGCAACCGGCGTTGGGGCCAGCCGCAGCTGATTTCCTTCTTGGAGCGATTTTCGCAGGATGCGCAGAAGATCGGCTGGCCGGGATTGCTGCTCGGCGATATTTCCCAGCCGCGCGGCGGCCCGATGCTGACCGGCCACGCCTCGCACCAGATCGGCCTCGATGTCGACGTCTGGTGGCGGCCGATGCCCTCCCCCCGGCTGACCGTGGAGCAGCGCGAAACGGTGCCTTTCATCTCGATGCTGGACAAGAGCAAGTTCCTGACGGTCGACGACCGCAAATGGTCACCGCTCAATGCCCGTCTGGTGATGATGGCGGCAAGTTACCCGCAGGTGGAGCGTGTCTTCGTCAACCCGGCCATCAAGCAGAAGCTCTGCCAGACATGGACCGGCGACCGCACCTTCATGGGCAAGATCAGGCCGATCTACGGCCATGACGAACATTTCCACATCCGTCTCGAATGCCCGCCCGGCGCGCCCAACTGCAAACCGCAGGCGGAGGTCGGCAAAGGCGACGGCTGCGACAAGTCGCTTGCCTGGTGGTTCACCAAGGAACCATGGGCGCCGCCGAAAAAGGACCCCAATGCCAAGCCGGTGAAACCGCGCCAGGTCATGGTCTCGGATTTGCCGGCGGCCTGCGCTGCTGTTGCGGCAGCTCCTTCCGCCAATCCCGAGGGGATTGCGGCTCAGGCCTATTCCTCCTCCCCTGCCCAGGCCGTGCGTCAGCAGAATGTGGAACAGGTCATTCAAAACGCCCCGGCGATCCAGCCACCGTCCGATATTCCGCTTCCGACCCAACGTCCGACATTGAACTGAAACAGAAATGAGGCATTGAACAGCTTCCCTTTTCAAATGGCGGCAAGCTGTTATAGAAGGCTTCAAATCGATTTAATTCTTTGAGGACAGGCTGGGACCATGGAAGGGCAACGCTGTATCGCGCTCATCGCTCACGACGAGAAAAAGGACGATATGGCGGATTTCGCCCGTCACCATCAGAAGGTGCTTGCCAGTTTCAGGATCGTCGCCACCGGCACCACCGGCGGGCGTGTGCAGGAAGCCTGCCCGGGGCTTGAGGTCATCCGCCTCAAAAGCGGTCCTCTTGGCGGCGACCAGCAGATCGGCGCGATGATCGCCACTGGCGAAGTGGACATGCTGATCTTCTTTACCGATCCGCTGACTGCCATGCCGCATGATGTCGATGTGAAGGCGCTGACGCGTCTTGCCACGGTCTACGACATTCCCATGGCGCTCAACCGCGCCACCGCAGAAAACCTCATCGACTTCAATTCCGCCGACTGACCCGAACCCACCACAATGGAACAGGCAATGCCGAAGACGTCCGATACCGAATATCTGTCCTTTCCGATCCTTCTTGGCGACATCGGCGGCACCAATGCCCGCTTTTCCATCCTGATCGATTCCTTTGCTGAACCGGTGCACCTCACCACGGTGAAGACGGCGGAATATCCTGGTATCGATGACGCGATCCAGCAGGCGGTTCTGGACAAGACCTCTCTTCAGCCGGTCTCGACCATTCTTGCAATTGCCGGCCCGATCGAAGGCGACGAGATTCCGTTGACCAACTGCCACTGGGTCGTCAAGCCGAAGGACATGCTGGCCAAGCTCGGCCTGAAGGACGTCATCGTCATCAACGACTTTGAGGCGCAGGCTCTGGCGATTGCGGCTCTTGACGACGACAACCGGGAGCCTATCGGCTCCGGTAAAAAGGACATGCTGGCGTCGCGCGTCGTTCTTGGACCGGGCACGGGGCTTGGCGTCGCCGGGCTGGTCTATGCCCGCCATATGTGGTTTCCGGTGCCTGGCGAAGGCGGGCATATCGATATCGGCCCGAGAAGCGCGCGCGACTATGTGGTTTTCCCCCATATCGAAACCATCGAGGGCCGCGTCGCCGGCGAACAGATCCTGTGCGGACGCGGGCTGGTCAATCTTTATCGGGCCATCTGCAAAGCCGACGGCATCGAGCCTGTCTTTTCCGATCCGGCCGACATCACCTCGCAGGGGCTTTCGGGCCAGAACGCGCAGGCAAAAGAAACGCTGTCGCTGTTCAGCACCTATCTCGGCCGCGTGGCGGGCGACCTTGCGCTGATCTTCATGGCCAAGGGCGGCGTTTATCTGGCCGGCGGTATTTCGCAGAAGATCATCCCTGCGCTGAAGAGCCCGGAATTCCGGGCGGCGTTCGAAGACAAGGCGCCGCACAGCGCTCTGATGCGGACCATTCCGACATTCGTCGTCACCCATCCTCAGGCGGCCCTTTCCGGCCTCGCCACCTATGCGAGAACGCCTGCCGATTTCGGTCTTGCGCTGGACGGGCGGCGCTGGAGGGCTTGATCGCTCTCCTCTCAAAGGGGGCTATCCTTCCTATGTGATGCTTGCGAAGCGGGCGGGCGATCTTTAACGTCGCTGCTGCAAACATCAATCGACCGATACCGGCGGGTTCCGATCCGCCTGACATGAAAAGTGAGTGAAAACATGGGCAGCAGCGGCATGAAACTGGTGGTGGTCGGCGCAGCGGGCCGTATGGGACAGGCACTGATCCGTCTCATTCACCAGACACCCGGCGTTCAGCTGCATGCCGCAGTGGCGCGTGAAGGTTCGGCTTTTGTTGGCCGCGATGCCGGCGAGATCGCCGGTCTTGGCCCCATCGGCATCGAAATCACCAGCGATCCCTTACAGGCATTTCTGCATGCCGAAGGGGTGATCGATTTCACCTCACCGGCAACCAGCATCACCTTTGCCGGCCTTGCCGCGCAGGCCCGTATCGTGCACGTCGTCGGCACGACTGGTTGCTCGCCGCAAGACGAGGAAAAGTTCAAGGCGGCGTCGCGCCATGCCCGCATCGTCAAGTCAGGCAATATGAGCCTCGGCGTCAACCTGCTCAGCGTTCTCACCCAGCAGGCGGCGCAGGCGCTGGATGCGCAGAACTGGGATATCGAAATTCTGGAAATGCACCACAAGCACAAGGTCGATGCGCCCTCGGGCACCGCGCTGCTGCTGGGCGAAGCCGCCGCCGCCGGCCGCAAGGTCGATCTCACCGCCGCCTCCGTGCGCGTGCGTGACGGACACACGGGCGCACGTGAGGCCGGTACCATCGGTTTTGCCACGCTGCGTGGCGGCTCGGTCATCGGTGAACATTCGGTGATCTTCGCCGGCGAAGGCGAGCGCGTCGAGCTTTCCCATTATGCCGGCGACCGCTCCATCTTCGCACGCGGCGCGATCACGGCAGCAGTCTGGGCCTTCGACAAGAAGCCCGGTTTCTATTCCATGCTGGATGTGCTCGGCCTTTCGCAGGCGGAATAAAACCGTACCCTAATTCTCCACCGTGAATTCGACCGTATCGGCAGAAAATCGGCTGACGGCATATTGCACCGGCACGCCATCCATATCGGCATTCAATGCCTGCGTGACAAGCAGAATGGCCCCGGGCGATAGTTCGAGATCGGCCAAATCCTGCGTATCCGCGTGGATAGCAGAAATGACGGTGGAAATGCGCACGTAGTCCGCCACGCCAAGCGCTTTGAAAGCGGCCGTAATCGAGCCGCTTTTCCGATAGGCCTCGCCTATTCCGGCGAAACGATCCGCCGGGAACCATGTGGTCGAACGCGACACGGGGCGGGTGTCCGCCTTGCGCAAGGTTTCCAGACGAACGAGCGGCGCACCTGATGGCAATTGCAGCCGGGCTGCGAGATCGGCACTTGCCGGTTCGGTCGTGTGGGAAAGAAGCAGCGCCTCCATTTCCTTCACCTGATCGCCGATGCCAGCCGTGAAGCGCGTGCGCAGCGAAATCGGAAAGCTCAAACGCTCCTTGCGGGCGATCATCGTGCCCCGTCCCTGCATCGGCTCAAGAATGCCTTCGCTCGCCAGTGCGGCGATCGCACTCCGGACGGTATGGCGGTTGACGCCGAATTTTTCGGCCAGCGTCATCTCCGGCGGCAACATGCCGGTTTCGTCGTGATCACCGGCCGCGATCTCGCCTCTGATCCGGTCGGCGATCTGCCGCCAGAGCGCCACGCCGTTCTTTCTTTTCATCGCTGCTACAGGGCTCATGTCACACGCTTGTCATTCATCGACGTTAATTGTAACTTATATTGTATAGTTGTCTATATCAATAGACATTTGAGGTCAAGCGATGAATAACGAAGCTGCGAATATAGACAGTGAAAGGAAACGGGTGGCGGCGCTTCTTGCCCGCGCCACCGTTCAGGAACTGGAAACGGTCTGGAGCCGTCAGGATGCCAGCCCGCAGACGGAAAACGTGCGGGGGCCGGAAACCGGTCTCGTCATGGTGAAGGGCCGTATCGGCGGCGGCGGTGCGCCCTTTAATCTCGGCGAAACCACCGTCACACGCGCGACCGTCAAGCTGGCCTCGGGAACCGTCGGCCATGCGCATGTTCTCGGCACCGGCCGCAAGAAGGCCTGGTATGCCGCCGTTTTCGACGCGCTGTGGCAGGAAAGCCAGACCCGGGGCTTCATCGAGGCCGAGCTCCTTTCACCGGTCGAAAAGAGACTGAGCGAAGAGAAGCAACGGAAAACCAAAGAAACCGCAGCCACGCGGGTCGATTTCTTCACCATGGTTCGAGGAGAGGATTGATGGGTGTGAAAGCCGAAGCATTGACGGGCGGCTTTTCCAGCGCCGTCTTCGATTCCCAGCGTATTTTCAAGAAGCTGATGGACGGCATGGCCCGTCCGGGCACGCCGCAGACAATCGAAACGGCGGTCGCCCCGCCGCTGCCGCTTGCCGCCGCCACCGGTGCGGTTCTGCTGGCGCTATGCGACCACGACACACCGGTCTGGCTGAACGGCGCATTGCGCAAGACCGCGGTGCCGGGCTGGATCGGATTTCACACCGGCGCACCCGCGACGGAAGAAAAAGGGGCTGCGCATTTCGCCGTCATCGAGGCGGGCAGCGCCATCGCGTCCTTCGGCCTTTTCGCCCAGGGCAGCCAGGAATATCCCGACCGCTCGACGACACTCATCATCGAATTGTCCGATCTGGACGGCGGGCGGGAATTGCTGCTCTCCGGCCCCGGCATCCGCCACGTCAACATCATCAGCCCTTCCGGCCTTCCGGATATATTCCCAATGCTTTGGGCTGAGAACAACGCCATCTTCCCGCGCGGCGTCGATGTCATCCTGACCGCTGGCGATAAATTCGTCTGCCTGCCGCGTACGACGCGCATCAAACCCGTGGAGGCATAAGATGTATGTTGCAGTCAAAGGCGGGGAGACCGCCATCGCCAATGCTCACCGGCTGCTGGCCGACCAGCGGCGCGGAGACCGCGACCTGCCCGCCATGACCGTGGCGCAGATCGTTTCGCAGCTGTCGCTCGCCGTCGACCGCGTGATGGCGGAAGCCTCGCTCTACGACCAGTCGCTTGCGGCCCTTGCCGTCAAGCAGGCGCGCGGCGACATGATCGAAGCCATCTTCCTGCTGCGCGCCTATCGCACCACGCTGCCGCGCTTCGGCTATTCGGTTCCGGTGGATACCGCTGACATGGTGGTACAGCGGCGTGTTTCCGCAACCTATAAGGATCTGCCCGGCGGGCAATTGCTGGGTCCGACCTTCGACTACACCCACCGGCTGCTCGATCCCTCCCTCCTCGAAGACGAGGGCGTCGAAACCGCTACCCAGCGGGAAGGTGAGCCGGAATACGTCGTGCGCGTTTCCGATATCCTCGCCCAGGAGGGGCTGATCGAAAGCGACGGCGACATGCCGGACGATCATATTGCCGGCGACCTGACACGGGAACCGATGGAGTTTCCCATGCCGCGTGATCTGCGCCTGCAATCACTGGCGCGCGGCGACGAAGGTTTCCTTCTGGCGCTCGCCTATTCGACGCAGCGCGGTTACGGCCGCACCCACCCCTTCGTCGGCGAAATCCGCATCGGTGAGGTGGAAGTCGAGCTTGATGTGCCGGAACTCGGCTTTTCCGTCTCGCTCGGCGATATCAAGGTCACCGAATGCCAGATGGTCAACCAGTTCAAGGGTTCAGCCAAGGCACCGCCGCAATTTACGCGTGGTTACGGCCTGGTCTTCGGCCAGAGCGAACGCAAGGCGATGGCGATGTCGCTCGTCGATCGGGCGTTGCGCGCCGGCGAATTCGGCGAAGATGTCGTCGCCCCTGCGCAGGACGAGGAATTCGTCATCTCACATGCCGACAATGTGCAGGCGACAGGTTTCGTCGAGCATCTGAAACTGCCGCATTACGTGGATTTTCAGGCCGAACTCGGTCTGGTGCGCAAGATGCGCGCCGATTTCGAGGCAATCAACGCCAATGGCGCGGAATGGATGAGCGATGCGGCCGAATAGCTCAGCGGCTGTGCTGCTCGCCAAACCAGAAGGCGCAAAAGACGGTCGATGCTGCAAAGACAGCAAAGAACACGGCTGCAAGAATTCCAATCTCCATGAGCTTGTACTCCTTTTTTCACAAGGCTAACGCGCAATGCTTAAAGAAGTTTCATTTGACGACGGGCTGGCTGCCTACAACTTCGCCTATCTGGACGAACAGACCAAGCGGATGATCCGCCGGGCGATCCTGAAAGCCATCGCCATTCCCGGTTACCAGGTTCCCTTCGCTTCCCGTGAAATGCCCATGCCCTATGGCTGGGGCACCGGTGGCGTGCAGTTGACCGCCTCCATCCTCGGCCCTGATGATGTGCTGAAGGTCATCGACCAGGGCGCCGACGACACGACCAATGCGGTTTCCATCCGTGCCTTTTTCCAGAAGGTGGCCGATGTGGCCGTCACCACCCGTACGAAGGACGCGACGATCATCCAGACGCGGCACCGCATTCCCGAAGAGGAACTGCATTCGGGTCAGGTACTGGTCTATCAGGTTCCCATCCCCGAGCCCCTACGCTTCCTCGAGCCGCGCGAGACCGAAACCCGTGTCATGCACGCACTGGAGGAGTATGGCCTGATGCACGTCAAGCTTTACGAGGACATCGCCCGCAACGGCCGCATCTCCACCACCTATGCCTATCCGGTGAAGGTGGCCGGGCGCTACGTGATGGACCCGTCGCCGACACCGAAATTCGACAATCCGAAAATGAATATGTCGGACGCCCTGCAACTGTTCGGCGCCGGGCGCGAAAAGCGAATTTACGCCGTGCCGCCCTATACCGATGTCGTCAGCCTCGACTTCGAAGATCACCCCTTCGAAATCCAGCGCTTCGACAAGCCCTGCGCCCTGTGCGGCGGGGAGAATGTCTATCTCGACGAAGTGGTACTGGATGACAAGGGCGGGCGCATGTTCGTCTGCTCCGATACCGACCATTGCGAAGACCGCCGTGCTCATGGCCACAAGGGCCATCTGCTGGCGGATGTGAAGGAGGCCGCAGAATGAGCGACGCACCGCTTCTGAAAGTCCGGGACGTTTCCAAATATTACGGCGACCGCGCCGGTTGCCGCAACGTCTCCTTCGAGCTTTATCCGGGCGAGGTGCTGGCGATCGTCGGTGAATCCGGTTCCGGCAAAACCACGTTGCTCAACTGCATTTCCACCCGGCTGATGCCAACGGCGGGCAGCGTGGAATATCGCATGCGCGATGGCTCGGTGCGCGACCTCTATCATATGGGTGAGGCCGAACGGCGTTTTCTGATGCGCACCGACTGGGGTTTCGTACACCAGAACCCGGCGGATGGACTGCGCATGGCGGTGTCTGCCGGCGCCAATGTCGGCGAGCGGCTGATGGCCGTGGGTAACCGGCATTACGGTAATATCAGGCAATCGGCGAGCGAATGGCTGGAGCGGGTGGAAATCGGCACCGACCGTATCGACGACCAGCCGCGCGCCTTTTCCGGCGGCATGCGCCAGCGCCTGCAGATTGCCCGCAACCTCGTCACCTCGCCGCGCCTTGTCTTCATGGATGAACCGACCGGCGGCCTCGATGTTTCGGTGCAGGCACGCCTGCTCGATCTCGTGCGCGGTCTCGTCAACGATCTCGGCCTTGCGGTCGTCGTCGTCACCCATGATCTCGCGGTTGCGCGGCTGTTATCCCATCGCATGATGGTGATGAAGGGCGGCGACGTCATCGAACATGGCCTCACCGACCGGGTGCTGGATGATCCGCGTGAGCCCTACACGCAATTGCTTGTTTCCTCCATTTTGCAGGTCTAGCCGCGTCGTTCCGAAAAGTGGTCCCCGGTTTTCGGATAAAATCACGCGCAGGAAGAAAGAACCCACCATGACGACGCCCCTTATCGTTTCAGAAGTCTTCAAAAGCTTCACCATGCATCTTCGTGACGGCATCGAATTGCCTGTCGTCCGCGATGTCAGTTTTTCCGTTTCGGGCGGCGAATGCGTCGTGCTCGGCGGCCCTTCGGGCATCGGCAAAAGCTCGATCCTGAAAATGCTCTATGGCAACTACGCCATCGACAGTGGACAGATTCTCATCCGCCATCAGGGTGAGGTCATCGATATGGGCAATGCCTCGCCGCGAACGATCCTCGATATCCGCCACCGCACCATCGGTTATGTCAGCCAGTTCCTGCGCACGGTGCCGCGTGTCGCGGCCATCGACGTCGTTGCCGAGCCGCTTCTGGCGCGCAAGGTTGCCGCTGAAGATGCGCGTGAGCAGGCGGCCATGCTGCTTTCGAAACTCAACCTGCCACGGGAATTGTGGTCGCTACCACCAGCAACCTTTTCGGGCGGTGAGCAGCAGCGGGTCAATATCGCCCGCGGTTTCATCACCGATCATGCGATCCTGCTTCTCGACGAGCCGACCGCCTCGCTCGACGCCACCAACCGGCGTGTGGTGGTCGACATGATCAGGGAGAAAAAAGAAAAGGGCACCGCGCTGCTCGGCATCTTCCACGACGAGGAGGTGCGCGAAGCCGTGGCTGACCGCATTCTCGACGTTTCGCAATTCTCTCCGCGGAAGGCAGCGGCATGAGTGTCAAGGTCGGTCTCGAACCCGTCATCCATGAAAGTGCCCGCGTCACCAATTCTTCGATCGGCCGCTATACCGAAATTTCGGAGCGCTGCCGCCTCGAGGAGGTCGAGATGGGCGACTACTCCTACGTCATGCAGGATGGCGCAATCTGGTGTGCCACCATCGGCAAATTCGTCAACATCGCCGCTTCCGTCCGCATCAATGCCACCAATCATCCGATGCAGCGGGCCACATTGCACCATTTCACCTATCGCGCCCGCAGCTACTGGGACGACGCCGAAGATGAAACTGACTTCTTCGCCGCCCGCCGCGCCAAACGGGTGGTGATCGGCCACGATGTCTGGATCGGCCATGGTGCGACCATCCTGCCCGGCATCACGGTGGGGAACGGTGCAGTCATCGGGGCCGGGGCGGTCGTTTCCAAAGATGTTGCGCCCTACACCATCGTCGGCGGCGTGCCCGCCCGGCTGATCCGCGAGCGTTTTCCCGCGGAGCTTGGCAAGCGCATGGATGATCTGAATTGGTGGGATTGGGACCATGCGAGGCTGCGCAGCGCGCTGGAGGATTTCCGCGCACTCGACGCCGAGGATTTCGTGGCGAAATATGGCGGATGAACTCCGCTTATCCCGAAGCAATTGCATTCCCGGGGCCATGTCCCGGGATTTCTGTTTGTCGGCTCCCACCGCATGACAAGCCTGACGAAGGTTTGTCGGCGAACCCCCCGGGTGTCGTATCTGTGAATTATGTAATATTTTCTTCATCAAACTGACACTCCCGCTTCACGCACCGCTGTTACGTCGAACCCCGTCAAAAGAAGATTGGACGGGGAAATGAGCTTTCACCTGAAGCAAGTCACGCGCCGTTTCGGCAAGCACACTGCGGTCGATTCCGTTGATGTCGAGATACCGCAGGGTCAGATGGTCGGTGTGATCGGACGCTCGGGCGCCGGCAAATCGACGCTGTTGCGCATGATCAACCGCCTCGTCGATCCGTCTTCGGGTTCCATTCATTTCAACGATACGGAAGTCTCGTCGCTGAAGGGTGCGGCGCTGCGCGCCTGGCAGCGCGACTGCGCCATGATCTTCCAGCAGTTCAATCTGGTGCCGCGCCTCGACGTGCTCACCAACGTCATGCTCGGCCGCCTCAACCACCGTTCGACGGCTCTGAGCCTGTTCAACATCTTCAGCCATGAAGAACGGCTGATGGCGATCGCCGCGCTGGAGCGCCTCGGCATCGAGCATGTGGCCATGCAGGCGGCGGGTACGCTTTCCGGGGGCCAGCAGCAGCGCGTCGCCATTGCCCGCGCACTGATGCAGTCTCCGAAGATGGTGCTGGCCGATGAGCCGATCGCCTCGCTCGATCCCCTCAATGCCAAGATCGTGATGGACGCGCTGCGCGACATCAACGAACGCGAAGGCATCACCGTCATCACCAACCTGCACACGCTGGATACGGCGCGCAATTATTGCGAACGCATCATCGGCATGTCTCAGGGTCGTGTCGTCTTTGATGGAACCCCCGCCGAGTTGACGGCTGCCGCCGTTACCGAGATTTACGGAACCGATTCTCAAGGCTCCGGCATCGACGAGACCATGACCTCGACCAGCATCAATATTCCCGGCGCGCAGCTTGCCGCGCGTCCGGTTCAGCAATCTGCCGGCCCCGAACCGCTCGCTCTCGCCGGGCTCTGAGGAACCGCTCAGCATCGTTTGCGCCCGCGTCAAGGGCCGACATTTCACAACAAACTCCGGCTCGCCGGGAAACAGGAGAAAGTCCATGTTGAAGAAAGTCCTTCTTTCGGCAGTCGCCCTTGGCGTTCTGGCCGGTTCCGCCATGGCTCAGGACGTCAAGGTTCTGCGCATCGGTCTCGACGGTTCCGAAAACGAAGCCGACCAGATCCGCAACACCAAGTGCGTTGCCGATGGCCTCAAGGCTGCAACCGGCGTTTCCGAAGTTCAGGTTTTCCCGTCGCCGGATTATAACGGCGTCATCCAGGGCCTGCTCGGCGGCACCATCGACATCGCCTCCATGGGCGCATCCTCCTACGCCAAGATCGCTCTGGCCGACCCGAAGGCTGTCGACCCGATCCTGACCACGGCCGGCGCCGATGGTTCGACCGGTTATTACACGATCATGGTTGCCCGCAAGGACAGCGGCATCAAGACGCTGGCTGATGCCAAGGGCAAGAAGATCGGCTTCGCCGACCCCGACTCCACCTCCGGCTTCCTCGTTCCGAACGTGGCTATCCCGAAGGAAACCGGCGTTCCGGTCAAGGAATACTTCTCCGAAACCGGTTTCGGCGGCGGCCATGAGAACCTCGTTCTCGCCGTTCTCGACAAGAAGTTCGACGTCGGCACCACCTTCGGTTCGGGCGTTGGCAAGTGGGAAGAAGGCTACACCGCCGGCAACCTCTACCAGATGGTCAAGAAGGGCAATCTGGACATGGACGATATCGTTCAGGTCTGGAAGTCGCCGCTGATCCCGAACGGTCCGCTGATGGTCACCAACAAGCTCGGCGACGCGATGAAGCAGAAAGTCGAAGACTTCTTCATGGAACTGCCAAAGAAGGACCTCGCATGCTTCCAGGGCTTCACCCAGGGCAAGAACACCGCCTACATCAAGGTCGATCCGTCCTTCTACCAGACGATCATCGACGCCCGTAAGTCCGTTATCGGCGGCTGATCCTCAGATCATATTCGGAAGCGGCGGTGCCTTGCGGCGTCGCCGCTTTTGCCAATAAAGGAAAAGCGGCATGGCGACCACACTGCACAATGGTACCCTATCACCCGAGGGGTTGAGCGCATCGTCCCGGACGGTCATGCGCCATTATCAACAGCAGCTTGCGACACGACGGATCTATACCGTCATTTCGCTCGTGATCTTTCTCGTCATCCTCGCCGCCTCCCTGAATTTCGCCAATGCGGCCAATTCAGGCAAGTTCTTCGAGCGCCTGCCCTATTTCTTCGATTTCATGAAGACCTTCGTGCCTGACAGTCCGCTGGAAATCTTCCGGGCGATGTTCGACCTGCCGTCGCCTTATGCGGACGGTTCGCTGAAATATAATTATGTCGCCGATCGCGTTTACATCACCGACGGTTTCTACATCCCGCACTTCATCTACCAGCTGATCATCACGCTCAATATCGCCCTTGTCTCGACAATCATCGGCACGAGTTTCGCCTTCGTGCTCTGCTTCTTTGCCTCCACCAATCTCGTCGGCGCCGGTCTTGTGCGCTGGGTGGTGCGCCGGGTGATGGAAGTGCTGCGCGCCTTTCCGGAAATCGTCGTCGCCGGGCTGCTGACCGCTATCCTCTCGATCGGTCCGATCGCCGCCATCATCGCGATTTCGGTCCATACGATTGGTGCGCTGGGCAAGCTGTTCTTCGAAGTCGTGGAAAATGCCGATATGAAGCCGGATGAAGGCCTGCGTGCCGCCGGTGCCAACTGGCTGGAGCGGGTACGCTTCGCCATCGTGCCGCAGGTCCTGCCCAATTTCGTCTCCTACGCACTGCTGCGCGCCGAAATCAATGTGCGCGCTTCCACGATCATCGGCGCCGTCGGCGGCGGCGGCATCGGCGAGGTCTTCCGTCTGTCGATCGGAAACGATCACGCCTCGAAGACCTATGCCATCATCATCCTTCTGCTGATCACCATCATCGCCGTCGACCAGTTCTCCAGCTGGCTGCGCCGCAGACTGATCGGCCAACAATCCTTCGAATTCGGACGGGGAGCGGCCTGATGTCGTCCAGCTTCATTCTCAACACCGCCGAGCGCGAGAGGCTGACGGCTGCACATCGCCATGTGTTCAACCGCAGTTTCATGCAACGATATGGTCTGCTCGTCGGCCTTCTCGTCGCCACCGCCTATCTCATCGGCTGCTTTTTCTTCTTCAATGTCGGCCCGGCTTTCATGCAGGGCCGGTGGGATCGCGCTTCCAGCTATATTCAGGACTGGTATTCCTGGCGTGCCCAGCCGCGCCTGCGTTTCGAAGACGGCAAGGTCGCGCCGCAATGGTCGAGCCGCGGGCAATATCCGGCCGATGCGAAGATCGACTGGCTGCAGCCCCTGCCGGACGGCGGTTACAGCGTCGTTTATGCGGGCACACAAAACCGCCTCGATATAACGCCGACCCGGGTGGATGTTTATGTCGACGGCAAGAACTACCCCGTCATCATCAACGACGATGCTGTTGTCGCGCCGCAGGGCCTGCCCGACGAAATCCAGCAGGACGGCAAGAAGGTTCTCGTGCATTACGGTTTTGCCGGCCAGGCGGAAATCCGCACCAGCCAGGTCTATGTACAGCGCCGCTTCCTTGGATGGGCGAACTTCCTGTTCGACACCAAATCTGAATTCTGGGGCAAGGGTTATGGCGAGCTTGCGGCTCTCGCGCTCTGGGGAGAGCGGCTCGATCCCGCGCGCTCCAATATCGGCCATATGGTCGATGATTTCCTCGACAACAGCGTCTGGCAACATGCCGATATCCTGTCCAAGCTGATGCAGACGCTGGTCATGGCATTTGTCGGCACGCTGTTCGGCACGCTTGTCGCCCTGCCGCTCGCCTTCATCGCAGCGCGCAACATCACCGCCAACAGGGCGGCAAACTGGGGCATGAAGCGCCTGTTCGATTTCCTGCGTTCCATCGACATGCTGATCTGGGCGCTGTTCTTCACCCGCAGTTTCGGCCCGGGACCGATCCCGGGAATTGCCGCGATCTTCTTCACCGATACCGGCGCGCTCGGCAAGGTCTATGCCGAGGCGCTGGAAAATGTCGACGACAAGCAGCGCGAGGGCGTCAAGTCGGTCGGCGCATCCCCGATTGCGGTCAACCGCTTCGGCGTGTTGCCGCAGGTGTTGCCGGTCTTCATTTCCCAATCGCTGTATTTCTGGGAAAGCAATACCCGCTCCGCCACGATCATCGGTGCGGTGGGTGCCGGCGGCATCGGCCTGAAACTGCTGGAAGCGATGGGTACCAATGCCGACTGGGACAAGGTCGCCTATATGGTCCTGCTCATCCTCTTCGTCGTCTTCCTGTTCGACCATATTTCCAATTCGCTGCGTTCGCGCCTGATCGGTAAAACACAGCACTAGGCCCAAGCGGGCGGGATAACGAAAGTCGCGATGACGTTCGTTATCCCGCACCGCGCACGCTCACGCAGTCCTGGTTTGCGCTGGCCATATCTCCTCACCATCTCCCTCTACGACTTCAGCGCGTTCGGAAGATTTGCCGCGTTTTGAATGCGCTTTTTTCCATCTGCATCATCATTCTGTCACGGAAAGCGATTACCTCGCACTCCTGACCTTGCGGGAAGCGGGCGAGTCACGCCAAATAGCTTCTCATCCCTGGTTTTCATGACACCGAAGAGTGCTTGCCGTGCGCTACGCCATCTATTTTTCTCCGGCTAAAGATCATCCGCTGACTGAAGCAGCGTCGCGCTGGCTGGGCCGCAATGCGTTTTCCGGCACGTTGCATGACGACCACGACGACTATGCCGATTTGACGGAGGAACCGCGCCGTTACGGTTTCCACGCGACCCTGAAAGCACCTTTCGAGCTCGCCGAAAAATACAGCGAGGCCGAGCTGCTCGCAGCGGTCGAAGATTTCGCGGCCAATCAGTCCGCCTTCGAGATCCCACGCGTCGTCGTCGGCGCGCTTGGGCCGTTTTTCGCGCTGGTCCCGGATCGCGTTTACCAGCCGCTGCAGGATTTTGCCGCAGAGGTCGTTGATCACTTCGATCGGTTCCGCGCGCCCCTGTCCGAGACCGATATTGCCCGCCGGCGGCCGCAAATGCTGACGGAAAGCCAGCGACAAAATCTCTCTCTCTGGGGTTATCCGCATGTCATGGATGACTTCCGTTTTCACATGACGCTGACCGGCCGTATCGACGAGGAAGAGCAGCCCGCCATGCAAGAGATTCTCTCGACCCGGTTTGCCGAATTCGTCGATCAGCCTCTCGCCATTTCCGGCCTCGCTTTATTCATTGAAGAAACGCGCGGCGCGCCATTTACCGTTCATCGCTGGCACCCGCTTGGCCAGCAGCCAAAGAAAGATGCGAACCCATGACCGAGCACGCCCTGTCCAATGCCCGTATCGTTTTGGAAGACGATATTATTTTGGGATCCGTTCTGATCCGTGACGGCAAGATTGCCGATATCAGCGAAGGTGCTTCCAAAACCGGAGAAGACCTCGAAGGCGATTTCCTTATCCCCGGTCTGGTGGAACTGCATACCGACCATCTGGAACAGCACTACTCACCACGTCCGGGCGTGATCTGGGACAAGATCGCCGCCATTCAGGCCCATGATGCACAGGTTGCGTCGTCCGGCATCACCACCGTGTTCGATTGCCTGCGGCTCGGCTCGGACGAGGATGGCGGTTTCAAAAAGGGCGAAATGCGCGAAATGGCTGACGCCATCGAGGCGGCAGCGGATCAGAACCGCCTGCGTGCGGACCACCTGCTGCATCTGCGCTGTGAGGTCGCTTCCGCCGATGTGCTTGAGCATTTCGAAGACTTCGAAACCGATCCGCGCGTGCGGCTGATTTCGCTGATGGATCACTCCCCGGGCCAGCGCCAGTTCCAGTCGATGGACCAGTATATCTTCTATTATCAGAAGAAGCGCGGATTGAGCGACGAGGCTTTTGCCGAATTCGTGCGCCGCCGACAGGCCGCATCGGCCGAATATTCCGCCAAGCACCGCGATTATCTGGCGGCCAGCTGCGCCAAGCGCGGCATCACGGTCGCAAGCCATGACGACGCGACCGAAGCGCATGTGGGCGAAGCCATCGGTCACGGCGTTAAACTGGCGGAATTTCCCACCAGCGTCGAGGCTGCGAAAGCTTCGCACAGCGCCGGCATGAGCGTCCTGATGGGTGCGCCGAACATCGTTCGCGGCAAGTCCCATTCCGGCAATATCGCCGCCCGCGATCTGGCCGAGATCGGCGTGCTGGATGTTCTTTCTTCCGATTACGTGCCGTTCAGCCTGCTCTTCGCGCCGTTCCTGCTCGCCGATCAGGTGGAAGCTATCAGCCTGTCGGAAGCACTGCGCATGGTCACCGCCACGCCGGCACGCACGGTCGGCCTTGTCGACCGTGGCCGTATCGCGACCGGGTTGCGGGCCGATCTGGTGCGGGTTCATCGCGAGGATGGTGTGCCGGTTGCTCGTTCGGTCTGGCGCCAGGGCAAGCGCGTGGCATGACCACCGGTGGAGAAGATAGCCGGCGCACATTGTCGCCCGGCACGATGATCGTGATTGTCGGCCCGAGCGGGGCCGGCAAGGACACGCTGATGGACTATGCGGCGGCACAGCTGTCCGGCCGCCCGGGTTTCCATTTCACGCGCCGTGTCATTACCCGCAGCTGTGATGCGGGCGGGGAAAATCACGATGCCGTTTCGATGCACGAGTTCAACCAGCTGGAAGACGCAGGTGCCTTCGCGGTCTCCTGGCAGGCGCACGGTCTGAAATACGGCATTCCGGCCGCCGTCTATCGCCATCTCGAAGCGGGAGATGTTGTCATCGCCAATGGGTCGCGCTCTGCCCTCCCGCATTTCGGCACGGCCTTTTCCCGTCTGAAGGTCGTGAACATCGTTGCACGGCCAGATGTGCTGGCGAGGCGGCTGGAACAGCGCGGACGGGAAAGCCGGGACGATATCCTGCGCCGGCTGGAACGCAGCTCGCTGGCTGTCGCCGGGGATTTCGATGTCACGACAGTCGATAATAGCGGCGCAATCGAAGATGCTGGCAAAACCATCATGCAGGTGCTGCAGCAAAGCGCCGGTTCCAGCCAACCTTAAAATGCCGCAGTCGGTCTGCTCGACAAACGCGCTTTCAAGGCTTACCATCAGGCGACAATTTCCAAACATGGTACGCCAAGGCGAGGGATGCCCGAAAAAAGGGTCAGTGACGAGATATCTGTGGTCGCCGGTCTGGCCGCTGGCGTCAGTAATTATGCCCGCTCACGGGGCATCGATATCGTTCCCATTTGCAAGGCGCTGGATATTGATCCCGCCACATTCAGCAGCCTGACGGAACGCATCAGCCTCGACAGATTTTCCCGTCTGCTCGAAACCTGCGCCTTGATTTCCGGCGATGACGCCTTCGGCCTGCAATGCGCCGCTACCTTTCCAGCCGGTGCATCCGGCGCGTTCGGTTATGGGCTGATCAGCGCTCCCACGGTTCGGTCGTTCCTGCGTTTTCTTCAGGACCATGTTTATTACGCCACCAACAACAGCAATTTTACCATGGTAGCGGATGCTACGCAGGTGACCCTCTCATGGTCCTTCGCGCCTGGGATCGCCAAACGCGATCAATATGTAGATTTGTCACTTGCCGTTCTGGTTCAGCGGCTACGCGATATTCTCGGAGAGCGCGTAAACCAGATCGAAATCGGTCTGGAGCGACAAAAACCCATTAATATTCAGCTATTTAAAGAGAGACTGACCAGACGGGTCAGTTTTTCCCAGGCCATCCACACGATGCGACTTCCGGCATCGCTTCTGGATGTGGCCAATCCGAATGCGGATGAGCGCCTGTTCGAATTGATGAACTTGCAATGCCGGATGTTGCGGCCTGAAACATCGGCGGACCCGACCCATTTCATCGATCAGGTGAAACGCTACATGCAGATGCGGCTGTCGGACGCAGAACTTTCACTCGGAGAGATCGCGCCCTATTTCAACCTGTCGGAACGGAGTTTCCAAAGGCGGCTCGCCGAGCTTGGCACAAATCTCAACGAGATAAAGGACGCCATTCGCAAAAATGCCGGTTTCAAACTCCTTGTCGAAAGCGATCTTCCGGTATCCGACATCAGTTACAGGCTGGGTTACTCCACACCCGGCGCCTTTTCGCGCTCCGTTTCGCGCTGGTTCGGGGCAACACCGACGGATATTCGCAGGAAACACGCGCATCATTCCGCCGGCTGACAGATATCACCGGCATCAATATTTCGAAAATACGCATAAAACTTGAGAAATATGTCGGCGTTTTTTGGAAGATGTGCCGAAACGTAACAATAGAAATGCAAAACTTGGCGCCCGATGTTATTTTATTGGCGCGGCACATCGCTTATGAGAGCGCCGCATATCCCGGGGATATGACGGAAACATTCCAGAGCTTTGAAACTGCATTCTGCGCAAGACCCGTGATTGTGATCTCGGCAATTGGCGTGGCAGTTCCTCCAAAGCCCCGGAATAACGTCCCCATCGGGATCGGCTGCTGCGAAAGCGGCTTTTTACTGCATAATTCCTGATGCGAGATGAAACCTCTCGGCGAAATTCACGTTTCTGTTCGCGTGTAGGCAGAGCGGTTAACGCGCCAGTGTCGGAGGCGAGATCAACAGATGGTCGCGCACCCGGGACAGGTCCATCTCTTTTGAGGCTGAAAGAAATGTCTTCAAAAACGCCGCATGAACATCGTCAGACGCGCGATATCGTCCTTTCGGATCGTGAGCGACAATATCTGGGGCTCGTTGCACGGGGTAAACATCCGTCCCACGTCGCCCTGATAACCGGCGCGGACGAAACGGAAGTGAAGGATACTCTGGAACGGGTGCGAAACAGGCTAGGTGCTGCCAATCTGCTGAACGCCGTCAGCATTGCCCTGCTGCGCGGCCTGATCGAACAGGACGCATGATCAACCCTCTGCTTTATCCAGGCTTACGCGAAACGTCCCCTTGCGTAAGCTAAAAACCGAATGAGCGGCTTTCTGCGTCAAATCCTTCCATGTCAATGGCGGGATGGCGGACCAAAAGCGGGCTGGACATGATGTCCGGCCCAATCGACGCAAATGCGAAGCAGCCATATCCGGTTTGCCCGGCGGATCATATTCGATCCGCCGGGTTTTTCTTGTCGGTTCAAAGCGATTGGATTTCGGCCAGAATGTCGCTTTCGATCGCAATGCCGCTTTCGAGCGCCTGCTTGCGGATGCCCTGGCTGCGGCGACCGGGCAACCGCACATTTTCCTGCTTTTCGATCTCACCCGCGATGAGGGCCAGCCGCTCGGTAAAGGCTGCGCCGCCAGAGGATACCGGGTCGATGGCGATGATCGTATGGCCGAGGGAGGGCGGCGCACCCTTATCATCCAGAAGGGACGATGCCTGGAATGCGAAATTTCCACCAGTCACCGCAGCTGCCATGATCTCCACCATCAGCGCCAGAGCAGCGCCCTTGGCTTCACCCGCGGGGACCATGGTTCCGGCAATGGCCTCCTCTGGATCGGTCGTCGGCCGGCCGTTTCTATCGAGCGCCCAGTCGCCGGGAATGGTTTCACCCTTCTGTCGTGCCGCCATGATCTTGCCGCGCGCGACCTTTGACAGGGCCAGATCGATGACGAGCGGATCGGCGCCGCCAATGGGGGCCGCAAAGGCGATGGGGTTGGTGCCATAAAGCGGCGTGTGGCCGCCCCAGGGAGCCATGGAGGCTGGTGCATTGGCGAACATGAGCGCGACAAGGCCCATTTCCGCAAAACGCTCGACCGTCAGAGCCATGACGCCTGCATGGTGGGAGCGATGGATCGCTGCCAGCGCAATGCCCTGCTGTCGGGCCATTTCAGGCAATTCTTCAAGAGCGCAGTCGATCGCCGGATAGGCATAACCATGATTGGCGTCGATCGAGAGCACGCCCGGCTTCACGCGCCTCACCACGGGACGCGCCTGACCGTCCACCTTTCCAACCCGCGCCTGACGGACATAAACGGGAATACGGCGAAAACCATGGCCGCCCTGGCCAGCCGCCTCGGAGGCGACCAGCGCCTTTGCCACAGAACGGGCATTTTGCGGCAGAACGCCATTGCGCTCAAAGATAGAGGATACGAGATCCTCCGCCTCTGCGATTGAGAATTTCATGATTTTCGTGATTCCTGTTGGCTCGCATGCGATGGGATGTATGAGCCCCACTTTGCGGCATAGGGTCGCTGCAAATCAACATGGAAAATGAACCGGCCACCCGTCCTCTTCAGAGTCGGGATGGTCTCATGCAATTCCAACCCTACTCGAAGAGAACCGGTAAGGTAAAACTCGGGTTTACGCCCGGTGGCGGCGGCGAGACGGATGTTTTTTGTATGACGGCCAGCAACTTCTGATCCATCGCGGAGTTACCAGTCGACGAAAGGATACTCACGCCGCCCACGGATCCACCGCTATCTATCTTAAATGACACCGTAATTGCCATTCCGGATTTTCCAGCCGCACGGGCCAGTCGCCGTTTGATGGCCGAACGTACTTTTGCGTCCCAATCGGCCTTGGACACGGACGACGACGAGAAGAAGCCGGCATTGCTGCGCGACGCCGCTGTCCGGTTCGACTGCTGGGCCTCTGCCTTTGCTGTTTCGCGGAATTCCGATGCCTGCTGCGGTTTGGGACGCTGGCGCTCGACCTTCTTTTTCTCTTCCGGCTCTTTCTTTTCCACCTTCTTTTCGACGCGTGGTGGCGGCGGCCGCATGACGGGCAAGGGAACCTCGACATTTTCGAGTTCCGCCATCATCTGTTCCTGCACGGGATCGATCGGCTCCACCGGCTCGGGAATTTCCTGCGGTTCAACGATCTCCTCGACCGGCGGTTCGGGTGGCTGCACGGGCTCGGGCGGCGGCGTTTCCGCAACCGGTTCCGGCGGGGGTGGCTCTTCCGGAGCAGCTTCCTCCACAGGTTCGCTGCTTTCGCTCTTCACCTCCCGGGTGTCTTCGACATCTTGCGCCTGTGTCGTTTCCTCGGTTTTGACGGCTTCCGGTATCGCCGCCATTTCAATCATGATCGCGGCAGGCGGCTGCCCGCCGGCATCCTGTTCCTCGGGCTCCTGCATCAGATAATAGGCAAAACCGGCATGAACACTCAGCATGAGCAGCGCCGCGGCAGACCACAGCGTCACTTCCCCAAGACGGGAATGGCGGGCCTGCGGGAAGCCGTTTTCAGTCATGGTGCTGTTCCCTGCCCCGCCGGCGCGGCGGGCTGACCGGAGGGTTGTGCCGTCGTGGAACCAGCAGGCTGAGACACCGCCGCTGCGTTTTCCAACCCGACAAGGGCGATTTTCAGATAACCGGCATCCCGCAGGAGGTTCATGATTTCCATGAAGTGACCGTAATCAACGGCCTTGTCGGCCCGCAGGAAGATGCGCGTATCCTTCTTGCCACCCGTCTGGCGGTCTATCGCTGCCGCAAGAGCCTCGCGGGCAACCGCATCATTGCCGAGATTGAGCGAGAGATCGTCCTTGACCGTCAGATAAAGCGGCTCCTCCGGGCGCTCCGCCGGCTTCGCAGTAGATGCGGGCAGATCCACATTCACGTCGACGGTCGCCAGCGGTGCGGCCACCATGAAGATGATGAGCAGAACCAGCATCACGTCGATAAAGGGCGTGACGTTGATTTCGTGGTTCTCGGAGAGATCGTCTCCGCTATTTTCGCGAATACCGCCAGCCATGACCGATCACCGTCCAACCAGCGACACGGCAGGCTTGCTGGTGCTGCCGGGCGGAATGCGGCGAAAATCGAGGTCGCGGCTGACGAGGCGCTCCACGCCGGCTGCGGCATCCGCCAGCAGATGACGGTATCCGGTAATCGAGCGGGCGAAGACGTTGTAGATCACCACGGCCGGAATGGCTGCGACAAGACCGATGGCGGTGGCGAGAAGCGCTTCTGCGATACCGGGTGCGACGACGGCGAGATTGGTGGTCTGCGATTCCGAAATGCTGATGAAGGAATTCATGATGCCCCAGACCGTGCCAAAGAGGCCGACGAAGGGCGCGGTGGAACCGATGGTCGCCAGAGCACCCGTTCCGCGTGACATACGGCGACCCGCATGGGTCTCGATCCGCGACAGCGCCGAGGAAACGCGCTCCTTGATGCCGCCGCCATCGGTGTGCTCCACCACCGCATCGGAAAGCTGCATTTCGTGGGTTGCCATGCGCAGCATCAGCGCGGCGGGCCCACCCTTGTTTTCGACAGCATCGGTGGCCTCAGCAAGTGTTTTTGCCCGGCGAATGACCTTGAGCGTCGAGCCGGCACGCACACGCGCACCTGCGAGCTCTATCGATTTCGCCACCCAGACCGTCCAGGTGACGAGCGAGGCGAAGGCGAGGCCGATCATCACGCCCTTGACGACCCAGTCCGCCGCCATGAACATGCCCCAAGGCGACAGGTTGTGCGGAATGTCCGTGCGACGTTCGGCGCTGGCCGGCTCGGCGTTAACGGTTTCTACCGGGGTGGAGGTTTCACTCGGCGCGGGCGTCTGGTTCGTCTGGGCGGGTTGCTCGAACTGCGCAGGCTGGGGCGATGAGGGCTGCGCGGTTGGGGAAGGCTCGGCGGTTGGTGCGCTCGGCGTTGCGGGAGCTACCGGCGCCTGTGAAGGCTGAACCGTTTCCGTCGGTGGCGCGGATTGAATCTGGGTTTCAGGGGCCTGCTGAGCAAACACCGCACCGGCACTCAGGCCCGTCAGCAAGGTGACAGCCATGGCAAGGGAGGCATGCCGTCTTGTGTTTGCCTTGGTGAAGGACGCGGAAGAAGTGAAGGTCTCAGCTGACATAATTTTTATCCCGGATTTCCGTCGATGAACTCATCCGCAGATTGACCGGTCCTGAAAACCGGGGCCATCAACGGACGCCGTCGTGTAAGCTTGACGTTCCGATAATAAACCTGAGTTCTTTTGACAACTATTATATTGTCAAAAGACGACCCGTAAACTCTTCTTTGCAAAAAATTGATCGCCCCAAGCAGTTTCAGCTGTTTTGGGAAGGTGAAAACTGCGCAACCAGCGCATGCCGGTCTCCGGGATAGGTAACCCGGACGCGGGTGATGTAATCCGCCCCGTGCCAGGTGCGGCGATCGATGACCAGACAGGCCGCCCCGGAGGCAATACCCAGTGCCACGGCGTTTTTGCGATCTGCGGAAACGGCGCTGATGCGATGTTCGGCGGCGCTCCAGGGTACCATCTTCAGCAGCCAGGTTCCCGGCCCAACCTGCGAAAAATCAGTACCCTCCGCCTCGGGAACGGCGGCGATATTAACAATGCGTTCCTCAAGGCAAAAGGGAACGCCACCGGCAAAATGCGTGCAGGTGAGTTCCAGAACCGGGGCATCGGCGGCAAGCGCCATGGCCGCGCCATCTTCCTTGCCTGCAGGGCGCAGCCGTCGTTTATCAAGACGGTAGCCGTAAACGAGACCGATCGCCTGCACCTCCCGCTCGATATCGTGGATTTCCAACACGGCGGATTGCGCATGGGGCTGGCGAACGAAGGTGCCGAGACGCCGGCGTCTTTCAATCAGGCCACGCTGCACCAGTTCACCAAGCGCCTTGTTCACCGTCATACGCGAACAGCCATATTGCCGGGTCATCTCGTGTTCGAAGGGAATACGATATCCCGGCGGCCATTCGCCAGACATGATGTGGCGCTCGACATCGTTACGGATGCGCTGGTGCAGCGATTTTTCCTCAAGATCGGCGCCTGTGCTCCTCATCCCGATACGTCTCTCCTCCCCTTTGCCGGATCAGCTATCCATGGGCAGCGGCGGCGATCGCCTCGCTGCGTATTTCCTCCGTGAGTTTCGCCCGCAGCTCGGAAAACTCCGGACTGGCCTTGATGGTGTAGTGCCGCGGATGCGGCAGGTCGACCGGTGTGATCGACTTGATGCGGCCCGGCCTTGCGGACATGGTCACGACACGCGAGGCCATGAAGACTGCTTCCTCGATATCATGGGTGACGAAAATGACCGTCTTCTGCTCACGTTCCCATATACCGAGCAGCAATTCCTGCATCAGGCCGCGCGTTTGGTTGTCGAGGGCGCCGAAAGGCTCGTCCAGCAACAGGATTTTCGGGCCATTCGCCAAGGCACGGGCAATCGCCGTTCTCTGCTGCATGCCGCCGGACAGTTGTTTCGGCCAATGGTTTTCGAAACCTCGCAGGCCGACCTTGTCGATATAGCTGTCAACGATCTCCCATTTTTCCTTCTCGGCAACGCCGCGCTCGCGCAGGCCGAAGGCTACGTTTTCACGGATCGTCAGCCAGGGAAACAGCGTGTAGGACTGGAACACCATGCCGCGATCCGCACCCGGACCGGTCACCGCCTTGCCGGACAGCAGCACCTCGCCAGTCGTCGGGCGATCGAGGCCGGCGATGATGCGCAGCAAGGTCGATTTTCCGCATCCCGATGGCCCGAGGATGGTGACGAAATCATTGCGTGGGATTTCCAGATTGGTCGGCTGCAGAGCCAGCGTCGGCTGACCGCCCTGCACGCCCGGAAAAGTGCGGCTGACGCCCTTGATAACGAGTTCGCTCATCAGGCAAGCCTCCATGCGAAAAGCTTCCGGTTCAGCGATTTGAACGCGAAATCCGAGATAAGGCCGATGACACCGATGACGATGATGCCGAAGATGATCTGCCCGGTCGCCATCAGCGCCTGGCTGTTGATGATCATATAACCGATGCCCGAGGAAGCGCCGATCAGTTCCGCTACGATGACATAGGTCCAGGCCCAGCCAAGGACGAGGCGGAGAATTTCGGCAATGTCAGGCGCATTTGCGGGAATGAGGACGCGGCGCACCACACCACGGTCCTTCGCGCCCAGCGTATAGGCGGCCTCCACCAGATCACGCCTTGTGCCGGCAACCGCCACGGCCACCATCAGGATGATCTGGAAGACGGCACCGATGAAGATCACCAGCAGCTTCTGCATTTCGCCGATGCCGGCCCAGAGAATGAGCAGCGGCACGAAAGCGGAAGCCGGAAGATAGCGCGCAAAGGACACGAAGGGCTCAAGCAGCGCCTCGATCGGCTTGTAAGCCCCCATGGCGATACCAACAGGCACGGCAATCAGCGACGCCAGCACGAAACCGCCCACCACGCGCCAGATGGTCATGCCGATATCGCCGGCGAAACCTTGATCGGTCAGCAGATAGATGCCGTCCTTGAGCATGGTGATCGGATCGGCCAGAAAGGTCGGCGACACGAAACCGCCGAGCGTGGCAAAGCCCCAGGCCGAGAAAAACAGCACGAAGAACAGGATGCCGAGGATGATCCTCGTGCTGTTCTTGATGGGTTGAAGAGGTTGCATTCTACCGCCTGTCCGGAAAACCGGCGCGGCACTTTCGCCGCGCCATCAGAGCACCGCATGCCTTTCAGGGCACACAATCGGCGCTCTCAAATTATCACTGGCTGCGCATTCCCCGCAGGGCTGTCGCCGCCTTTTCTCTCACTTGATGAAAGACGTATCCGCGAGTGTCGAAAGATCGGGTTTCGACTTTATCACGCCAATTTCAAGCAGCAGATCCGCCGACTTTTCGGAGAACGTCTTGAATTCACCCTCGAAGAATTTCTGGTTGGCGGCCTTGTCCTGCCATTCGAGGAATTTTGCCGAAGCGGCGAAAGCCTCGCCCGCCTGTTTCACATCCGCGCCCATCGTCGCATAGGATTTTTCCGGGTCGGCCTTGATGAGTTCCAATGCCTGGAAATAACTGTCCGCCAGCGCCTTGGCCGCCTGCGGATTGGCCTTCAGGAAGTCCGGTGTGCAACCGAAAGTATCCATGACCGCAGGATAATCCAGCGTCGTGGCGAGAATCTTGCCCTTGTCCGGTGCGGCACGCACGGTGGACAGATAAGGCTCATAGGTCATGGCCGCATCATTCTGGCCGGCGACGAAAGCCTGTGCTGCCGGTCCCGGCTCAAGGTTGACGACCTTCACATCCTTCAGCGTCAGGCCGTTTTCCTTGAGAATCCAGGCAAGGAAGAAATAAGGGGAGGTACCCGGCGCGGAAGCGGCGACGGTCTTGCCCTTGAGGTCCGCGACCTTAGAGACATCGCTGCGCACCGCGATGCCATCGGCACCGTGCGATTTGTCCATCTGGAAAATCTGGGTGGATTTCACGCCATTGGCGTTCCAAGCGATCCATGTTTCCACCGTCGTGGCCGCGCACTGAATGTCACCGGAAGCAAGGGCGAGATGGCGGCTGGCCTGGGGTATCTTCTTGATATCGACCTTCAGGCCGTTCTTTTCGAAAATGCCGGCCTGCTTGGCAAGCGTCAGCGGTGCAAAGCCGGTCCAGCCGGACATGCCGATGGTCACGGCCGTTTCGGCATAGGCGGAAGCAGACGAAACAAGCGTCGCGATTGCGGCGATAACCCATGTTCTTTTCATGATCGGAACCCCTTTTTGATTTATTTTTGTGCGATATTTTTTTCGCTTTATTTGAGGCATGCTAGGCAGGGATTTTACATTTGTCTAGACAAAATAGAGGTACTGAAACGCTTCCAGAAAGATTGCAAACGGACCGCCCGGCATTCTAGACATAGGATAACACAGCCAGGCGCATCGGCCCGCTGTTTTCTATATCGAGTCTTTCCATGACCAGACAGAGACGCCGTAACATCATCAGGGCAAGGCGCACCGGCACCGGTATTGCGCTTGTCGCCGCCATTTCATTCATCGCCGGAATGACGGATGCGGTGGGTCTTCATCTGTCCGGCGATTTCGTTTCCTTCATGACTGGCAACACCACCCGTGCGGCCATCTCACTGGAAGCGGGCGTTTATTCCCATGCCGCGAAACTGCTTTTCGCGATCGTCGCTTTTGTGGCGGGCAATGCCGGGGGCATCGTGGTTGCGCATAAATTCGACCGGAGCATCCTTGCCGTTCTTGTGGGCGTGGGGTTGCTGGTGGCGATTGCCGCCTTGCTGCGCGGCGACGCTTTCGCCCTGACACAGTTTTATCTTGTGGTTTTCGCCATGGGCATGGTCAACGCGGCCGTTGAGCATATTGAGGGCCTGCCAATCGGCCTCACTTATGTTACCGGCGCCCTTTCCCGTTTCGGGCGTGGCATCGGCCGCTTTCTTCTGGGGGAGCGAAGTCTCGATTGGGGCATTCAGATCGTGCCCTGGCTCGGCATGATCAGCGGGGCAATCTGCGGGGCCGTATTGGGCGTCACGCTACAGTCCGGCGCCCTGTGGGTGGTTGCGGCAACCGTTTTTGCGGTCGCCGTCGCCACCTTGGTCATTCCGCGTTCGCTGCGCCACCGCTATAATCAAAGGGTCCGGATCAGGCGCATCGCGCCTTGACGGACCGCACCGTCACTTTCGCGAAATCGTCACGAATTTCGTGCCGCGGACCCGCACCGTCATCAGGCAGGGTTCCTTATCGGTGCGCTCGCAATAACGCGGATGCATCTTCAGCACAAAAACCATGTTTCCGAACCGCTTGATGAAATCATAGCTGTAGATCCGGGCGGTGGCGATCATCAGATAACCACCCTCTTTGACCTGGACGTAGAAATTATAGGGGCATCCTTCGTCGTCGCAGCTACGGCCCTTTTCTCCGTCGCAATCCAGAACGCCGTGATTGACGACGGCATCCATCAGGCCGTCATTGTTGATATCCAGCCGCGTGACGAAATCATCGCCAAAGGCCGCCACCTTGCACTCATTGCGGAAATGATCCTTCTCGTAAATCTCCGGGTCGCTCACCAGCTGCTGCTGCGCCGAGAGCGCTACCGGAAACATCAAGAGGACCAGCGCCTGAAGAGCGGCAACGAGAGCGATTCGCACGGCATTTTCCTTTGCATCCGTTTCGGTTATGGATGTTGCGATCATCCGGGCGGTCAGCCTAGAGTTTAGTGCTTGCGCGACACTGACGTGTTTGCGGGCCGTCTTTCTGGGGGGAACCTTTTCATGACGCTGCTGGGTTTTCTCGATTATGCCGGTGTCGCCGTCTTTGCCGCAACCGGCGCCTTGGCCGCCTCACGCAAGCAGCTCGACCTGATCGGCTTCCTGTTCTTCGCGGCGGCGACCGGCATTGGCGGCGGCACGGTTCGCGATCTCGTGCTGGGCAGAACGCCGGTGTTCTGGGTGATAAACCCCACCTATATTCTCGTCTGTGTCTCGGTCGCGGTTCTGCTGTTCTTTACCGCGCATCTTTTCGAATCCCGTTATCGGGTATTGATCTGGCTTGATGCGCTCGGCCTTTCCGCCTATTGCGTCATGGGAGCAGCCAAAGGTCTCGCTGCAAGCGGCTCGGCAACCGTCGCCATCGTCACAGGTGTTCTGACGGCGACGTTCGGTGGTGTTTTGCGCGATATTATGGCCGGAGAGCCGTCGGTTCTGCTGCGCCCGGAAATCTACATCACCTGCGCGCTTTTGGGCTCTTCCATCTTCATTGTCGTCTATTTCTTCGGCGCACCGCTCTATGCCGCATCAGCGGCGGGTTTCCTGACGGCCTTCTGCGTCCGATCCGGCGCGCTGATCTTCGGATGGACCTTCCCGCCCTATAAGGGCAAACCGGGCAGACGGCCGGAAGACGTCATGAAGTGATATATAGAAATGACCGCTGAAAACAGAGATGGCGCCCAGGGGCGCCATTTTCACATTCTATACCAGACAAAAACGTCAACCGCGCTTGCGACGAAGGCGGATGACCACGTCCACGTGGGCGATTTCCATGCCCTCTGGCGCTTCCGGCAGATTGTCGATCTGGAGATTGTTGATGGGAATATCGAGAACCTCGTTCTCACCCTCCACGAAGAAGTGATGGTGATCCGAAACGTTTGTATCGAAGTAGGTGCGGGCACCTTCCACGGCAAGAACGCGGATCAGGCCGGCTTCAGTGAACTGATGCAGCGTGTTGTAGACCGTGGCGAGAGAAACGGGCACGCCGGCGGTGACCGCCTCGTCATGCAGCTCCTCGACCGTCAGGTGGCGATCGCCCTTTGCGAAAAGAAGATCACCCAAAGCAACGCGCTGGCGCGTTGGCCGCAGCCCAGAGCGCCGCAGCCTCGTTCCGATATCCAATGTGGCGTCAAATGCCATGCAATCCCGTTCCAAACAGAGATATGAAACCCGTCAATTGCAATAGCATATATCTTTTGCAGGGAATGCTTTCAATAGTTTCAGCGTCGCCGAGTGTCGCAAATGGTTGTAAACCGGCTATTCCTGCAAATTTCCTCTGGTTCCAGCCGGATGGTTCCTGTATGCGGACGGCATATTGAGGTAATGACTTCTGCAAAGAAGGTTCTGAAGACAAAGAATGGGGCCGGAGCGGCCTCTGCCCTTGCAGCGCTTCATTTTGAACCTAACTTGCTCTAGTGAAGTCGTTCAACACCAGTGATTGGGGAAGTGAAAGCGGTATGGCAACCAGGCAATCAAGTTACAACTACGAGGAGATCCTGTCCTGCGGTCGCGGCGAATTGTTCGGCCCGGGAAATGCCCAGCTCCCATTGCCCCCCATGCTCATGGTTCACCGGATCACCGAAATTTCCGAAACCGGCGGCGCCTTCGACAAGGGTTTCATCCGCGCCGAATACGATGTCAGCCCCGACGACTGGTATTTCCCCTGCCACTTCCAGGGCAACCCGATCATGCCGGGTTGCCTCGGACTTGACGGCATGTGGCAGCTGACCGGTTTCTTCCTCGGCTGGCTGGGCGAAGAAGGCCGCGGCATGGCGCTTTCCACCGGCGAAGTGAAGTTCAAGGGCATGGTACGCCCTAACACCAAGCTGCTTCAGTATGGTATTGATTTCAAGCGCGTGATGCGTGGCCGGCTGGTGCTTGGCACTGCCGATGGCTGGCTGAAGGCGGATGGCGAAACCATATATCAGGCTTCGGACCTTCGGGTCGGCCTGTCCAAGGAAAAGGCTGCCTGAGGCAGACGGAATAGTTCAGACAAACGCCGGGCGGCTTCGGTCGTCCGGCCGAAATCTTAAGAAAAGGTCCCTTTCATGAGACGAGTTGTTGTCACCGGCCTCGGTATTGTTTCCTCCATCGGCGGTGATGCCGCTGAGGTCACCGCGTCGCTGCGCCAAGCCAAGTCCGGCATTTCATTTTCGCCGGATTTTGCCGAGCACGGTTTCAAATGCCAGGTCTGGGGCAAGCCCTCTCTCGACCCGACCGATCTGGTCGACCGCCGCGCCATGCGCTTCCTGTCGCAGGGTGGCGCGTGGAACCATGTGGCCATGAAGCAGGCGATCGCCGATTCCGGTCTCGAAGAGAGCGATATCAGCGGCAATGAGCGCACTGGCATCATCATGGGTTCGGGCGGCCCTTCCACCCGCACCATCGTCGAAGCCGCCGATATTACGCTCAAGAACAACAGCCCGAAGCGCATCGGCCCCTTCGCCGTGCCGAAGGCCATGTCATCGACCGCCTCGGCCACGCTCGCGACCTGGTTCAAGATCCACGGCGTCAACTATTCGATCTCGTCGGCCTGCTCCACCTCGGCGCATTGCATCGGCAACGCCGCCGAGATGATCCAGTGGGGCAAACAGGACGTGATGTTTGCGGGCGGCCATGAGGATCTCGACTGGTCGATGTCCAACCTCTTCGACGCCATGGGCGCAATGTCGTCCAAATACAATGAAACACCCGGCGTCGCCTCGCGCGCCTATGACGTCAACCGCGACGGTTTCGTGATCGCCGGCGGTGCAGGCGTGCTGGTTCTCGAAGAACTGGAACATGCCAAGGCGCGCGGCGCCAAGATTTACGCCGAGATCGTCGGTTATGGCGCAACCTCTGATGGTTACGACATGGTGGCTCCTTCAGGCGAAGGCGCGATCCGCTGCATGCGTCAGGCGCTTGCCACCGTCAAGGGTGACATTGACTACATCAACACCCACGGCACCTCCACGCCGGTTGGCGACAGCAAGGAAATCGGCGCGATCCGCGAAGTCTTCGGCGACAAGATTCCGCATATCCAGTCGACCAAGTCGCTCACCGGCCATTCGCTTGGTGCTGCTGGCGTGCAGGAATCGATCTACGGCCTGTTGATGATGCAGGAACGTTTCATCGGCGAAAGCGCGCATATTTCCGAACTCGATCCGGAATTTGCGGGCGTTCCGATTGTTCGCAGCCGCATCGACGACGCCAAGATCGACACCATCCTTTCCAATTCCTTCGGCTTCGGCGGCACCAACGCCACGCTCGTCTTCCAGCGTCATAACGGATAATTGCCCATGAACGGCATCATGCAAGGTAAGCGCGGCCTCATCATGGGCGTCGCTAACAATCACTCGATCGCCTGGGGTATTTCCAAGGCACTTGCGGCACAGGGCGCGGAACTGGCCTTCACCTATCAGGGTGAAGCGCTTGGCAAGCGCGTGAAACCGCTCGCCGCGGAACTGGGCTCGGACTTCATCGTACCTTGCGATGTCGAGGATATCGCTTCTGTGGATGCGCTTTTTGCGACGATCCGCGAAAAATGGGGCGCGCTGGATTTCGTCGTGCACGCCATCGGCTTTTCCGACAAGAACGAGCTGAAGGGTCTCTACGCCAACACGACGCGCGAGAATTTCAGCCGCACCATGGTCATTTCCTGTTTCTCCTTCACGGAAATCGCCAAGCGCGCCGCTGAACTGATGACCAATGGCGGCTCCATGCTGACGCTGACCTATAATGGTTCGCAGCGCGTCATTCCAAACTACAACGTCATGGGCGTCGCCAAGGCGGCTCTCGAGGCATCCGTGCGTTATCTCGCCGCCGATTACGGCCCGCGCGATATCCGCGTCAACGCCATCTCGGCCGGCCCGGTCCGCACGCTGGCGGGTGCCGGCATTTCGGATGCGCGCGCAATTTACGCGTGGAACCAGAAAAACGCACCGTTGCGGCGAACGGCTGACATCGACGACATCGGCGGCTCCGCACTTTACCTGCTGTCCAGCCTGTCGCGCGGCGTGACCGGCGAATGTCATTACGTGGATTGCGGTTACAATATCACCTCGACGCCCACGCTTGAGGTTCTGTCCAAGGCAGACGCGGAATAAGTCGTCTTCTGATATTCGACAAAAGCCCGGCCATGTGCCGGGCTTTTTTATGCGCCGTATCAATTTTGGAAATCACTAAAGTATAGTTTATCGAAGTAACTGAATTTAAACATGGGGTGGTTATGGTCCGCAACAAATTCAACGGTTGCGCTTGCCGCATATTCTTAGAGATCGACACCACCTCATGCGACTGGCCAGACTGAAGCCATTGCTGGAAAAATTCGGGTTCTCCCGTGACGGGACAGCAGCCATCGAATTCGCGATCCTGGCCATTCCTTATTTCCTCGTCGTTTTTGCGATCATCGAGACCTTCATCGCCCTCATGGCGGAACAGGTCGTCGCCAACGCCACCGAGACCATGTCGCGGCGTCTGCGCACCGGGCAGATCAGCAGCTCGATTACGAAAGAGGATTTTCGCAGGAGTTTCTGCAACGAAGTTTCTGTGATGATCGCCTGCTCGGAAGACGAGATCAAAAAAGAAGAGAAACTGTATGTCGACCTTCGCTCTTTTACCGCCTTCAAGGATATTCCGACCACGATACCCCTGAAAGCCTATGGCGAATATTACGATCTCGATACGGCCCAGTTCGGTTTCAAGCCAGGCGGACCGGAAACCATCAACATGTTGCGCGTCTATTATCGCTGGCGTGTGGTCGCCGATATCATCCGACCCTATCTCACCAAAATACGCCCCGCCGACGGATCGATGCCCTCCCATTTCCTCATCGTCGCGACGAGTGCGTTCATGAGCGAGAAATACATCACAGGCGGGGGGGCATGATGGAAAGGCTTGTCTTGGTTGCGGCAAGCGGCAGGCGGCGTCTGATCGCGCTCGTTTCACGCTTTGCCGGAGATAGCCGGGGCGTGGGCGCGGTGGAATTCGCCATCGTCTTCCCGATATTGCTCGCGCTTTATCTGACCTCTTTCGAGTTGACGATCGGCTACAATACCTACAAGCGGGCAAGCAGTGCGGCCGCCACCATCAACGACCTGATATCAAAAACAGGTTCCGTCGACAAAACCTACCTCACAGGCATGCAGGATGTCGCAGCCGCGGTTTTTGCGCCCTACAGTACCAAGGGCCTGAAACTGAAGATCAGCGGCATCAAGATCGACGCGCAAAAACAGGCAAAAATCACCTGGTCCTGGGATGAGAAGAATCTGAGACCCTATGCGGTGGGATCAGTGGTCACCGTTCCGACGCGCCTGCTGGTGCAAGACAGCTTCCTCATTCATGTGGAACTTTCCGTCCCACATGAATTGCTGATGTTCATGCCTGATGTCGCCTCATCCGGCACAAAGTCGATCACGATCGGCAGGGATTATTTCTTCAAGCAGCGTGACGCCGAGACCGCCTGCACCAATTGCTGAGGCAATCGGTGCTCCGGCGGCCCCTTTTACGGTTGGGTCTAATAGACGTCGCGCAGATAGCGTTTTTCACGCTTTAGCCGGTTGACATAGTCGCTTGCGGCCTCGGCGGAGATGCCGGCCTCATCGCTTATGATGCTGTGCAGGGCGTCATCGACATCCTTGGCCATACGGGTCGCATCGCCGCAGACGTAGAAATAACCGCCCTCCTCCAGCCATTGATAAAGCGCCTTACCGTTCTGCCGCATGCGGGTCTGGACATAGATTTTCTCCGCCTGATCCCGTGAAAAAGCAAGGTCGAGGCGTGTCAGCACGCCGTCGCGGCTCATGTCGCCAAGTTCGTTTTCATAGATGAAGTCCGATTGCCGGTGCTGGTCGCCGAAAAACAGCCAGTTCTTGCCCCTGGCGCCGCGTGCCTGCCGTTCCTGCAAAAAGGCCCGAAACGGCGCAATACCCGTGCCCGGTCCAACCATGATAACAGGCGCATTATCGTCCTGCGGGACACGGAATGCCTTGTTGGGCGAAACGAAAATACCGGCGCTCTGCCCAGCCTCCACCCGATCTGCGAGATAGGTGGAGCATACGCCGCCACGCTCCCGGCCCTCGGCGCGATACCGCACGCTGGCGATCGTCAGATGCACGCTGTCTTTCGCAAGCAGAGGGCTTGAGGAGATGGAATAGGCGCGGTGCTGCAAGGGTTTCAGGAAGGTGACGAATTCGGCAAGCTCGAAGAGCGGCTTTCCGCCTAGATTGAGCAGGTCGAGAATATCCTTGCTCCAGAGAAAGGCGGCCAGCTGCTCCTTGTCGCCATTCGCAAGGATATGGGAAAGTTCTTCATGCCCAGCGCGCTTGCCGATTTCAGCCACCAGTTCGCGTGAGGGCGTTGAAATCTCGTAGATGTTGAGAAGCGCATCGCCAACCGGCCGGTCCAGCCCGGCGACTTGGCTGTCTCCGACCGCTCCGAAATGGCCGAGAAGCGCGCCGGCCAGTTTCGGATTGTTAAGCGGAACAACACCAAGCGCGTCACCCGCCTCATAATCGAGCCCGCTTTCGCGGAGATCGAATTCGTAGTGGCGGATTTCCTTGGACGAGCCGGAACCGGACAGGCGGCGATTAACGCCTACCGTCGCTGGATAGGGGTTCTTGCGGCTCCAGCCCGATTTTGCCCGCGTTGGCTGCGCGGCGATGTCGGGCATGGTGACAGCGGCTTCCTTGCCGCCATCGACGGCCAGCGCAAGCGGCAGGGCCTCACCGATCCACGCAGCGGCTGCATCCTCAAAGTCGATATCGCAGTCGATACGCGCTTTCATGCGCCTGCCGCCGAGCTGTTCAAAACGCGTGTCGATAAGCTTACCCGCCTGGCAGAACCCGTCATAACCGGTATCACCCAAGGCAAGTACGGCGAAATTCATCTCGTCCAGCCGCGGCGCGCTGTCAGCAGCAAGCGCCTCCCAGAACAGCTGGGCATTGTCAGGCATCTCGCCTTCGCCATAGGTCGAAGTGACGACGATGACCCGCTTCATGGAGCCGAGGCTGTCCATGGAGACGTCATCCAGAGCCGTCACCACCGGCTGCATGCCCTGAGTGCGCGCCGCAGCGGCGATATCCATGGCAAGCGCTTCGGCATTGCCCGTCTGGGTGCCGACAAGGATGTTCAACACGCTGGCCGCCGATTTGGGGGCAGCGGCGGCGACGGAGGTCTCCAGACCGATGGCGGTGCGGGAGTGGAGCCCGGCCAGAAAGCCGGCGAGCCAGGCGCGCTGATCTCCGTTGAAGGGCGCATCCTGTGGAATGTAAGGTATCTTCATCATGCCGCCCTGCTATGACTGGATGCGGTGGCAAGGTCCGGAATGGCGCGCGCGGCGAAAAGCTCCTCGAAGCCCGGCAGACGGCCGATCTTCTCGATGTTTTTCCGGTTCTGCTGAATGATCCAGCCATAGGTGCCGGGGCTGTCCACCGACCAGATATTCCGGCGGGCCAGCGCCTGCTTGTAGTCGTCGAGGCGTTTGGCGGCGATCATCACCGCAAGCTGCTGGTCGCTATGGTCGGAAAGCGCTTCACGGGCATATTTCAGCAGGCGCTGCATGAGTGCGTAATCTTCCGTGAGGATGAGATTGCGCACGGCTTTTTCGATGGCGGGATCAGAAGGGCCCGATGCCATCGGCAACCGTTGCAGGGCGATGGCCTGCGCCATGCTCAACACGGTATAATTGTTGATGAGCGCGTACATGTCCTCCGTGTCCGTCTCACCATAACCCGGCACCGTTCCGTTGAGCACGGCCTTGCGGTCACGATAGGCAAGCTTGAACTTGCGTAGCTGATAGCCGGCAAGCGCAGAGGCCAGTTCCTCCAGCAGCTCCTTGCGGGGCTTGGCTTTCAGAATTTCATCACTGTCCTGATAGAGCAGCAGGGCGCGCGGCATGCCATAGGCGAAATTATGCTGCTCGCTTTCCCAGTTTTCCAGAAGCCATGCGGCCTTGGCAGAGCCGGTTTCCGCGACATGCAGGGTCAGAAGCTGGTGAACGGCCTGATTGTGGATGGCGGCCTGTTCATCCTCACCCGTGATCGAGCCGAGCAGGATCGAATCATGGCTGACCTTCTTCGGCAGATCGCCATAGGGATCGTATTGATAAACGAAGCCGCCGCTCATGCCGTTACCGAACCCTTTGCCGAAACTGCCAAGGTTGAGAACGGCGCCGTTTGTCATATATTCGCAGGCGAAATCGCCAACGCCTTCGACCACGGCGGTCGCGCCGGAGTTACGCACGGCGAACCGGTCGCCCGCCTGCCCTTCCACGAAGGTACGGCCGCCGGTGGCGCCGAACAGTGCAAAATTGCCGACCAGCACATTGCCACCAGTCTCCTTCGATCCGCCGCCGGGGGAACGCACGACAATCGTGCCGCCGCAGGCGCTCTTGCCGACGCCGTCGTTGCAGGTGCCGGTGTGGACCATGATCATGCCGTCATTGCAGAAAGCGCCGAACGACTGACCGGCGGAACCTGACGTATCAATGCGCACTGAACCCGCTTCCAGAAAACGGCGACCACGGCTATCCCGCTTGACGGCCGGCAGCGCATCCAGCTGCTCATCGGAAAGTTCGTGGTTCAACATCCGTTCGATATCGACAGCAAGCTGGCCGCCGACGCTCTTGTTGCAATTGTTGAGGAAACGGTTGCCGCCAAGCTCGATGTTTTCGCGCCTGCTGTCGACCAGAGCCGAACGCACAAGTTCGATGAAGGCGTCGTCCAGCGCAAAGTCCTTTTCCATATAGACCGGGTTGTCGATCTTCACCTCCTCGACCACGGCAAGCATTGCCCGGAGGTCAAGCTGGCCGACGCTCGCCGGATGATCGAGGAGGTGAAGAAGATCGGAGCGGCCCCTGGCTTCCCGCAAGGAGCGCAGACCTAGACCTGCCAGAATCTCGCGCGTCTCATGGGCGATGTTCATGAGATATTGCGCCAGCGCCCTCGGGTCGCCGTTAAAGGCTTCCTGATTGGTGGTAAGGCCGGCCGGGCATTTGATGTTGCAGTTCTTCGCCATGACGCATTTCAGCATCATCAGCGCCGTGGTGCCGAATTCAAAGCTGTCGCCGCCTAGAAGGGCCGACTTCACCACGTCGCTCGCAGTCTGGTGGGCGCCGGAGCAGCGCAACAGCACCTTGGCGCGCAGGCCGGTGGCGCAGAGCGCCTGATGCACCTCGGCGATGCCGATTTCCGCCGCGCGGCCGGTATATTTCAAGCTGGTGACGGCTGCCGCGCCCGTGCCGCCGGTATTGCCTGCGACGTTGATGACATCTGCGCCCGCCTTGGCGACGCCTACCGCAATCGTGCCGATGCCTTCCGAAGAGACGAGCTTGACGATGACCCGCACGCGCGCTGCCTTGGCATCGTGGATGAGCTGGGCCAGATCTTCGATCGAATAGGTATCGTGATGCGGCGGCGGCGAAACGAGTTCGACGCCGGGCGTGCCACCGCGTGCGGCGGCGATTTCCACCGTCACCTTCGGCGATGGCAACTGTCCGCCTTCTCCGGGCTTTGCGCCCTGGCCGATCTTGATCTCGATTTCCTCCAGCATTGGATCGGCAAGATAACCGGCCCAGACACCGAAGCGGCCGGAGGCGAACTGCTTGATGCGCGAGGCGCGGATGGTGCCGTAACGGGAGATATGCTCGCCGCCCTCACCCGAATTGGACATGCCGCCAACCATGTTGGTGCCATGCGCCACCGCCTCATGGGCAGCGGCGACAAGCGCGCCGTGGCTCATGGCGCCCGATGCCAGCGTCTTGGTGATCTCGCTCGCCTTCTGCACCGTCTCAAGCGGAATGCTGTTCGGTGCGGTGCGGATAAGCGACATATAGGCGAAGGCCTCACCCTTTGCCTGAACCATGAGCGCGCCGCCTTCCAGCCAATGGCCGGCGATATCGTCATCAAAACGGTCGAGCAGCGACTGGCCGAGTGCGGCGAGGCGGGCAAGTTCATGACCGTGCGGGCCGATCAACTGTAGCCGGAACGAGCCGTCTGCCGCCTCGTCACAGCGCAAGCCGCGCACCATGAAGCTGTTATTTCCATGCCTGCAAAAACGGCCCATTTCCCGGCGGAACTCTTCGGCCGAACCGGCGAAGGTCACGTCGGCCGGTAGTTCCAGAACATCACGCAGGGCGGCAGGGCGGCGCGCTCTTTCTTCCGCCATCATGCGGGAAAAGGCGCGGTAACCGGGCGTTACCTCGAATGCGTCGATTGCGTCAGGGGTCAGCCTGTCGAAACTGTTGTGATAATAGGCAGCATCGTTGAGACCGAAGGCATCCTCCAGCCGGTTTAGCGGCAGTAGGCGCAATGCCTCCTCGTTCTCGGTCCCCTTGTCGAAACCGATCTTTTCCTCCGTCATATCAACGAAGCCGCGAACCGCCGTCGTGCCATAGGAGTGGCCGGCACCTTCGGCACGTTCTTTGAAGAGACCGAGCAGCGGAATGTCGTTTTCGCCTTTCACCGACAGCGCCTTGCGGTGCCAGTCGGCGACTGCCTGTGCGATGACGGCGAAGGTGACGCCACCGACCGGGGTCTTCACATTCGGGAAATAACGCTTCAGCACCGGATCGCTGGTATCGAGGAAATTCGGCTCGAAGAATTCGCCGCCGATATAACTTTCCGCGGTACACAGCCCGACCTTGCCCATGGTCTTCATCAGCGACTTTTCTGCCGCCTTGGCGAAGCGCTTGAAGGCCTTGTCGGCATCGGCGCCAAACTTCTCTTCAGCACGGAACTGCACGCCGAGCGGATAGACGGCTGAAGCTCCAAAGCCGAGGCCGGCTGCAATGTGATGCGAGGAGGAAAACTGCCCGCTTTCGACGATCAGGGAGATACGCAGCCGCAGGCCTTCCTCGATCAGCCGCTGATTGATGGCGGAAACGACCATGATCATCGGCAAGGCCGCGCGGCCGGCCGAAACGTGCCGGTCGGTGACAACGGCGATGCCGCCTTCCTCCGCCGCGAAAGCCACGACCTCACCGCAGAGACCGTCGATGGCCTGTCGGAGAGCCGCTTCATTGGCATCCTCCGCATCGAAGACCGGCGTATAAAGCATTTCGAAACGACGAACGGGCGTCTCGGGCTGTTCGCGAATACGCAGCATGTCGAGGTGGGTCAGGATCGGGGAGCGCACGACGATCTGGCGGGCCTTCTTCGCGCCGCTGTTCGGCTTTGCGCCGAGAGCCACCCGCAGCGTCATCCCATCAGCCTCGCGAATGCTGTCGAGCGGCGGATTGGTGACCTGCGCGAAACGCTGCGAGAAATATTTGGCCACCCCGCCTTCCTGATCGGAAAGCGCATTGATGGCATTGCCATAACCCATGGCCGAGATTTTTTCCGCACCAGAGGCCAGCATCGGGTCCATCAGGAATTTGAAGCTTTCCTGATTGTGCGAATAGGCGACATAACGCTGGTGCCGTTCCAGATCGCCATTGTAGCGAAGCGGTGATCCTTGCTTGTCAGCGGGCACCTCCGGCAGATCACCAAGCATCACGCGCGCATCAGACAGCAGCGACGAGTAGTCCCGTCGCGAGGCCAGAAGCTCCAGCGCCTCGACCGTGGAAAAGGCGCGACGCTCAGTGTGGTCGTAATACAGCATGCCACCCGCCTCGATGCGGCCGCGGCGGATGACGCTTTCGGCAGGAAAGGCGATCTGCCCCGCCTCCGACATGACGCAGAGATAATCGTCTGTCTCGACGGTCCGCAGCGGGCGCAGGCCGAGGCGATCAAGCCGTGCGCCGATGATGGTGCCGTCGCCGAAAATCAGCGCGGCCGGGCCGTCATTCTTTTCCTCATATAGCGAGAAATATTCCAGCATCGACTTCACGCCCGGCGACAGGGTGTCGTCGTTTTCCCAGGCCGGCGGCATCATCGAGACCACGGCGGTGACGAGGTCGAGGCCATCCTCCATCACCCGCGCCTGCAATGTCTGGTCCAGACGGCAGCTGTCCGACTGGCCTTTGGGCCTGACGATGCTGGCATTCTTCGCCAGCGCCACAGCCGCTTCCGAAAGACGGTTTTTCTTGTCGGTGTTGAGTTCGCCATTATGCGCCATCAGGCGGAAGGGCTGCGCCATGGAAGGGTGCGGATCGGTATTGGTGGAAAACCGCGTGTGGAAATACATCGTATGCACTTTATGACGCGGATCGGTGAGGTCGCAGAAGTAGGGCATGACCTCCTGAGAGTTCAGACGCCCCTTAAGGACCTGCGTGCGCGCGCTGAGCGACAGCGGGTAAAAACCGGCAAGATCCGGCACGGTATAGGCAAGCGCTTCGATGGCGAGCAGAGCCTTGTGGATACGCCAGTCGAATTCGGCAAGGGTTGCGCATTCCACCGGAGCTGAAAAGACCCATTGGCGGATCGGTAACTGGTAAGGGATTGCGGCGGGACGGATGGCCGTATCATTGACGGGCACATCACGGACCAGCAGGACCGAGAACCCCTGCTCTTTCAGAGCATTGCCGATGATGCCGACGGCCTCACCGTGGAAAGCCGGGTTCTGCGGCAGAAAAAAATTGCCGACGCCGAACCGCCCGGCCGGTAGGGCAGCGTCGCCTGTCAGCTCTCGGAAAAAGGAGAGCGAGAGGTCCAGCGACACGCCCGCACCATCACCCACGCCTTCGGCCGACATGCCACCGCGATGCGGCACGGCACAGAGCGCCTCGTGACCGCGCTTGAGCACATCATGTGTCTGCACGCCGTCCTTGCGGGTGATGAAACCGACACCACAGCTGCTTTTTTCAAAAGCCGCATCGTAAAGGCCGAATTTTTGCTCCGTCACACTCAAGGCACTCTCCCTTCGTTGCGCATTTCGCGCGGCATCGCCCTCTTTCCCGAAACCCGGCGCGTCAGCCGGCACTCTGCGGGCGGAGCCGCAGGCGACCTGGCTGCTCCTCTTTTTTTGGCTATCGGCGTTTAATGGCGCGAACGGTCGTTTTGCGGCCGTCAAGCGGCGTGGCGGCAATGGCCGCTTTCTCGCAAATAATGATCGTCGTCGTTCGCATCGCGTTCCCTGGTGACCGGCATTCCGGCAATAAGACACACTGAATTATGTCAGTATTACTTACATAATATTTCATGATGTGGCGAGTCAAGATTAAAATCGCGGTCACGCAATAAAAAAACAAAAACGCCGCGAAATCCGACAGGATTCCGCGGCGCGAAGGCTGCAGGGATTGTTAAATTGCCGGGATCACTCCGAAGGCATTTCCAGCGTCCGGCTGAACCAAAGGGCAACCAGCGTACAGACAGCTCCCGACATCAGGTAAATTCCGACCGCGAACAATCCGAATTTGGACGAAAATCCGAGTGCCACGAGCGGTGCGAAACCGGCACCGATCAGCCAGGAAATATCCGAGGTGAGCGACGCGCCGGTGTAGCGGTATTCACGGCTGAAACGGGAGGCGAGCGCACCGCCCGCCTGGCCGAAGGAGAGACCCAGCAACGAAAAGCCGATCAGGACGAAGAGATAACGACCGATATCGCCCGAACTCAGGAGAACGGGTGCTACGAGGCTGAAGAGACCGATGAGAGCTGCGGCGATGGCCAGAAGCTTCCGCCGGCCGATCCTGTCGGCCAGAATGCCGGATACCACGATCATGCCGCCGCAAATGATGGCGCTGACGAATTGCACGAACAGGAAGTCGGAAACACGCTGGCTGGTATTAAGGGAAACCCAGCTCAGCGGGAAGACCGTAACGAGGTGAAACAGCGCAAAACTTGCCAGCGGCACGAAGGCGCCCGTGAGAACCACCGGAAACTGCGAACGCAACATCCTGAACATCGGGCGCGGTTCCAACTCATGCTGTTCCAGCATGGCCTGGAATTCCGGCGTCACGATCATGCGCAGGCGGGCAAAGAGTGCCAGAACATTGAGCGCCAGCGCCACGAAGAACGGGAAACGCCAGCCCCAGGCGAGGAACTCGGCATTGGAAAGCTGGGTGACGAAAACGATGAAGAAAGCGCTGGCGAGACCGAAGCCCATGGCCGCACCGATCTGCGGCATCATGGCGTACCAGCCGCGCTGCTTCTGCGGTGCATTCATGGCAAGCAGCGAGACAAGACCGTCCCAGGCACCGCCAAGGCCGAGGCCCTGACCGATACGGAACGCGGCCAGAAGACAGGGCGCAAGCATGCCCGCTTCGTCATAAGAAGGAAGGAAGCTGATCGCCATGGTGGAACCACAGAGCGTGAAGAGCGCCGCCATCAGCTTGACCGCTCGACCGAACTTGCGATCGATCTGGAGGAAGATCAGCGAGCCGATCGGTCTTGCGATAAAGGCAAGCGAGAATACCGCAAAGGAATAAAGCGTGGCCGTCAGAGGATCGACGAAGGAAAAGAAGACGTGCGGAAAAACAAGCGCAGAGGCGATGGCATAGATGAAAAAGTCAAAGAATTCAGTCATTCTCGCAAGAATGACCGCAATCGTGATGCGATCCGGATCGACGCTCGTGGGACCAGCCCCGTTTGCCTCCGGTGCCTGCCCAAAGGATGGAGCAGCATTGGTATAACTCATAATATCCCTCCTGCGTCATGGACGAACCATTCCCTGTAACGCTCGGGCTCCTCTTCCGTTGCGTTACGATGCGACGGATTGTCACACGCACCCTACGTAACGTCAATTGAAGTTTGACAATAAAGGGTTGCCGAGCGCGCCGACCGTGCGATAATGCAGCCGCTCGCCTCTAAACGTAGTACTGCCTGGCATATGGTGCATCGCGAAGGCTTCGCTGCACCGCGACAATATACCTCATTTCAAAAATGACCTTCGGCAATTATTCGCGGCGTAATCCAAACTGTACGAGTTCAAAGAACGTGCGCATGATCAAAAAACTCCCATCCGCCCTTCTGGCAATCCCGGCCCTGCTGTTGCTCAGCGGCTGCAATCTGGTCGTCATGAACCCTTCGGGCGACGTGGCTATCCAGCAGCGCGATCTTATCATCACGTCAACAGTCCTGATGCTGCTGATCATCGTCCCGGTCATCGTCCTGACGCTGTTTTTCGCCTGGAAGTACCGCGAGTCGGCCAAGGCCGAAGATTACGATCCCGAGTGGCATCACTCTACACGCCTTGAAATGGTGATCTGGTCGGCTCCCGTCGCCATCATCCTGATGCTCGGCACCGTGACGTGGATTTCCACCCACCGTCTCGACCCCTATCGCCCGCTTGAACGCATCGACGAGAACCGTCAGGTTACCGCCGATATCAAGCCGATCACGGTGGAAGTGGTGGCCATGGACTGGAAGTGGCTGTTCTTCTATCCCGAACTCGGCATCGGCAGCGTCAACGAATTTGCCGCGCCGGTCGATGTTCCGATCAATTTCAAGATCACCGGCACGACCGCGATGAACTCCTTCTTCGTTCCCGCACTTGCCGGCCAGATCTACGCCATGGGCGGCATGCAGACCAAGCTGCACGCGGTCATCAACAAGGAAGGTGTCTACGACGGCATCTCGGCCAACTTCTCCGGCCCCGGCTTCTCGCATATGCGCTTCAAGTTCCATGGCCTCAGCCAGCAGGGCTTCGACCAGTGGGTGGCCAAGGTGAAAGAAGGCGGCAAGGGCTTCGGCCGGCAGGAATATCTGGAATTCGCCAAGCCTTCCGAGCGTGAGCCGGTGCAATATTTCGCTTCGGTCGATCCGGAGCTGTACAGCGCCATCCTCAACCGCTGCGTGGAACCCAACAAGCTCTGCATGCGCGACATGATGCATATCGACGCCAATGGCGGCGGCGGCAAGGAAGGTATCGACATCGCCAAGGCGCTGAACTCCGTCGTCTGCACACCGCTTGCGCCTTACGGCGTCGCCAGCGGACCCCAATCCACTCCGGCTGCGATCAAAGGTCAGACTTTTGAACCCGCAGCGCTGCCGGAAACGAAACAAGTCGCTGGCTGACGGATACGTCCCGGCATTCTGCGGCGCGGCCAATGGCTGCGCCGATCTTACGTCTTAGAATCGCAAGAGGCTGAAAATGATCGTCAATTCCGATCAAACGTCGTTCCTGTTCGGGAAGCTGACATGGGAATCCATCCCGCTTCACGAGCCCATTCTTGTCGCCACCTTCGCGGCTGTGGCCCTGGGCGGCATCGTCGTCGTCGGCGCCCTCACCTACTTCCGCCTGTGGGGCTACCTCTGGAATGAATGGTTCACGAGCATCGATCACAAGAAGATCGGTATCATGTACATCATTCTGGCGCTGGTCATGCTGCTGCGCGGCTTTGCGGATGCCATCATGATGCGTGTCCAGCAGGCGATCGCGTCCGGCGGATCGGAGGGTTACCTTCCGCCGCATCACTACGACCAGATCTTCACGGCCCATGGCGTCATCATGATCTTTTTCATGGCCATGCCGATGATCACCGGCCTCATGAACTTCGTCGTGCCGCTGCAGATCGGCGCCCGCGACGTTTCGTTCCCCTTCCTCAACAACTTCTCCTTCTGGATGACCACGGCTGGCGCCATCATCACCATGATCTCGCTGTTCGTGGGTGAATATGCGCAGACCGGCTGGCTCGCCTATCCGCCGCTGTCCGGCATCGATGGCAGCCCTGGGGTCGGGGTCGATTATTACATTTGGGGTCTGCAGATCGCCGGTGTGGGAACGACGCTATCGGGCATCAACCTGATCGTGACCATCATCAAGATGCGCGCGCCTGGCATGACCATGATGCGCATGCCGATCTTCGTCTGGACGTCGCTGTGTTCTAACATCCTGATCGTCGCATCCTTCCCGATCCTGACTGCGACGCTCGCGCTTCTGACCCTTGACCGCTACGCTGGTACGAATTTCTTCACCAACGATCTCGGCGGCAATCCGATGATGTATGTCAACCTCATCTGGATCTGGGGCCACCCCGAGGTTTACATTCTGGTGCTGCCGGCTTTCGGTATCTTCTCCGAAATCGTTGCCACCTTCTCGGGCAAGCGTCTGTTCGGTTACGCGTCGATGGTTTACGCCACCGCCGTCATCACCATCCTCTCCTACCTCGTCTGGCTGCACCACTTCTTCACCATGGGTTCGGGCGCCAACGTCAATGCCTTCTTCGGCATCACCACGATGATCATCTCGATCCCCACGGGTGCGAAGATTTTCAACTGGCTCTTCACCATGTATAAGGGCCGCATCAAGTTCGACGTGCCGATGCTGTGGACGATCGGCTTCATGATCACCTTCGTCATCGGTGGCATGACCGGCGTTCTTCTCGCCGTTCCGCCGGCGGACTTCGTGCTGCACAACTCGCTGTTCCTGATCGCGCATTTCCACAACACGATCATCGGCGGCGTGGTCTTCGGCGTTCTGGCCGGTATCGTCTACTGGTTCCCGAAAGCCTTCGGTTACCGTCTCGATCCGTTCTGGGGCAAGCTGTCCTTCTGGTTCTGGTTCATCGGCTTCTATTTCGCCTTCATGCCGCTCTATATTCTCGGCCTGATGGGCATCACCCGCCGTATCAGCCAGTTCGAGGATAATTCACTGCAGATCTGGTTCGTGATTGCCGCCTTCGGCGCCTTCCTGATCGCGCTCGGCATCGCCTCCTTCATCATCCAGCTCATCGTCAGCTTCCTGAAGCGCGACCAGCTGCGTGACGTCACCGGCGATCCCTACAACGCCCGTACGCTGGAATGGTCGACATCGTCGCCACCGCCGCAGTACAACTTCGCCTTCACGCCGGTCATTCACGACGTGGATGCCTGGCATGATATGAAGAAGCGCGGCTACAGCCGTCCGCTGGACGGCTTCATTCCGATCCATATGCCGAAGAATACCGGTGCAGGCGTCATCATCAGCGCCATCAGCGTGGTGCTCGGCTTCGCCCTGGTGTGGCACATCTGGTGGCTCGCCGCGCTGTCCTTCATCGGCGTCATCGCGGTCTCCATCGCCCACACCTTCAACTACAATCGCGATTATTACATTCCCGCGTCCGACGTTTCGACCGTCGAGGCGGAGCGTACGAAGCTGCTCGCGAAACAGGCGTAACGGAACATGGCTCATACACCTGCACAAAGCGTCGACGGCGCTGAACCACCGGTCTTTTACCTGAAGGAAGACCACCACCCGGAAAACGGCACTTCGATCGGCTTCTGGCTCTATCTGATGAGCGACTGCCTGATCTTTGCCGTGCTCTTCGCCACCTATGCCGTTCTCGGCCGCAGCTATGCGGCCGGTCCTTCAGGCGCGGATCTTTTCGATCTCAAGCTCGTGGCTATCAACACCGGCTTCCTGCTTCTCTCCTCCATCACCTATGGCTTCGCCATGCTGGAAATGGAAAAGCAGAAGGTGAAGTCGACGCTGATCTGGCTCGGCATCACCGGCCTCTTCGGCCTCGCCTTCCTTGCCGTGGAACTTTACGAGTTTCACCACCTGATCGAAGAAGGTGCCGGCCCGCAACGTTCGGCCTTCCTTTCGGCTTTCTTCGCTCTGGTCGGCACCCACGGTCTGCACGTCACCTTCGGCACCATCTGGCTCGTTACGCTGATGGTTCAGGTAGCAAAACACGGCCTGATCGCCGCAAACAAGCGCCGCCTGATGTGCCTTTCAATGTTCTGGCACTTCCTTGACGTCATCTGGATCGGCGTCTTCTCCTTCGTTTACCTCATGGGAGTTCTTTGATGAGTTCCGAAGCACACGCACATCACGACGCGCATGGCGACGACCATCACCATGATGGCGCAAGCCACGGCACGTTCAAAAGCTACATGATCGGCTTCGTCCTGTCGGTCATTCTGACGGCGATCCCCTTTTGGCTGGTCATGGGTGGCGTTCTTGAAAACAAGACCCTGCTCGTCATCGCCATCATGGGTCTCGGCGTCATCCAGATCTTCGTGCACATGATCTACTTCCTGCACATGGACACCAGGTCCGAAGGCGGCTGGACCTTCATGGCGCTGATCTTCACCGTTGTGGTGCTGCTGATCACGCTCTCCGGCTCGCTTTGGGTCATGTACAACATGAACAAGAACATGATGCCGCTGCACATCGAGGATGTGAAGAACCTGCCCTGAGCAGCGATAAATCAGCGGCCTGCCGGAAGCCGGCAGGCCGCTTTCCGCGCCAACACATAACCCCATGAATCCTGGCGCGATTTATGGGGTTATTTGCTGGAGGAAGCGCATGCGGGCGGAACGAGGCCCGCCGAAGCAGACGATCTCTCTGCCGGTTGCGCTTCGCAAGGACCGTGACATGAGCGAAATCGCACCCCAAAACCGGCGCATCCGCCCTGCGGCAATCGTCGTCCTGTTTTTGACCATTGCCCTGACGGGCTGCCTGCTGGCGCTTGGAACATGGCAGGTTCAGCGCCTTTTCTGGAAACTAGACCTGATCGAGCGCGTCGACGTCCGCGCCCATGCCGAGCCAGTCGATGCCCCTGCCGCCAGCGACTGGCCGGCCCTCGGCAATCCCTCGGATTACGAATATCGTCGCGTGAAACTGACCGGCACACTCCTTAACGACAGGGAAGTTCAGGTCTACACGGTCACCGATCTCGGGCCCGGCTACTGGGTCATGACCCCGCTTCGGCGCGACGATGGTTCAAGCATCATCGTCAATCGCGGTTTCGTGCCCTCCGACCGGCGCGATCCATCCTCGCGCACGGGAGGTGAACCGACCGGAAACGTCGAGATCGTCGGGCTGATGCGCGCGCCGGAAACCGGTGGGCTTTTCCTTAGAACCAACGACCCGGCAAATGGCCGCTGGTATTCCCGCAATATCCCTCAGATCACGCAGGCATCCGGGCTTTCAGACGTCGCGCCCTTTTATGTCGATGCGGATGCGACACCCAATCCGGGTGGCCTGCCGGTTGGCGGCAAGACCATGCTCACTTTCCCCAACAACCACCTCTCCTACGCCGTGACATGGTATATTCTGGCGGCGATGGTGGTGGCGGCCGGCTGGTATGTGCTACGCAACCTCAACGCACCGAAATCGAAACGGGATGCTGATTGAACCGCTGGTTTTACCGGATGGTTCATAAAAGCGCTTCCTTCTTCACGTTTTGCTGATCTATAACGACAGTTCGGCCTGACATTGCCCCGTCGGCGCAATTTTGTTTCGGTGAGCTATGGCAAGAGCATTTCTTCTCGTTCTGGATTCCTTCGGTGTCGGCGGTGCGCCTGACGCAGAGCGTTATGGCGATCTTGGTGCAAATACGCTCGGTCATATCGCGGAATTCTGCGCGGCAGGGGCGGCGGATAGAGCCGGGCTTCGGGCCGGTCCGCTGAAGCTGCCGAACATGTGTTCGCTAGGTCTCCTGGAGATCGCAAGGCAGGCAAGCGGCGACATTCCCGCCGGCATGGAACCGCCGGAGCGGATTTTTGGCCTGCATGGCTCAGCCAGCGAAATCTCCAAGGGCAAGGACACGCCTTCGGGCCATTGGGAGATCGCCGGAACGCCGGTGACCTTCGACTGGGGTTATTTCCCGACGGAGGGCGACGCCTTTTCACCGGAGCTGGTTGAGGCGATCTGCAGGCAAGCCGATATTCCCGGCATCCTCGGCAATTGCCATGCTTCCGGTACCGAGATCATCGCTGCGCTCGGTGAAGAACATATCCGGAGCGGCAAGCCGATCTGCTACACCTCTTCCGATTCCGTGTTCCAGATTGCCGCGCATGAAACCCACTTTGGTCTGGATCGGCTTATCGCGCTCTGCGAGACGGTGCGCAAACTGCTCGATCCCCTGAATATCGGTCGTGTGATCGCCCGCCCCTTCATCGGCGAGACGGTCGCCACCTTCGAACGCACCGGCAACCGCCGGGACTTCTCCGTCCCGCCGCCGGAGCCGACCCTGCTCGACCGGCTGGTGGAGGCGGGCCGCAAGGTGCATGCCATCGGCAAGATCGGCGACATCTATGCCCATCAGGGTGTGACGCGCGTCATCAAGGCAAATGGCAACGCCGCCTTGATGGATGCGACGCTGCATGCCATTGACGAGGCTGAAAACGGCGATCTCGTCTTCACCAATTTCGTCGATTTCGACATGCTTTACGGCCACCGCCGAGACGTTGCCGGTTATGCGGCGGCGCTTGAGGCCTTCGATGCGCGTATTCCGGAAATCCACCGCAAGATGGCACCTGGCGATATAGCGCTTCTCACCGCCGACCATGGTTGCGATCCCACCTGGCGGGGCACGGACCATACGCGCGAAAGGGTGCCGATCATGGCATTCGGGCCAGGCATCCGTTCCCGCGATGTCGGTATTCGTTCAAGCTACGCCGATATTGGCGAAAGTATCGCCCACCATCTTGGCATAGAGGCCGGTTCACACGGCAGGAGCTTCATTTGACATCGCATTTGCTGAAAGCGGAAATTCACTGCCACCTCGAAGGTGCAGCACCCCCCGCCCTCGTTGTGAAACAGGCGGAGAAATACGGCATAGACACCAGCGGCTTTCTGCGCGACGGCCAATATGTCTGGTCGGATTTTGCGGAATTCATCCAGTGCTACGATGCGGTGGCGCAGGTATTCAAGTCCGATGAGGACTATGCGGTCCTGACGGAAACCTATCTGACGGAACTGGCCGAGGCCAATACGATCTATAGCGAACTGATCATTTCGCCGGATCATGGCGATCGCATCGGGCTTGGCGCGGACGCCTATCTCGCCGGCGTTGCCGAGGGTATCCGCATCGCGAAAGAAAAGACCGGCATCGAAACCCGCATCATCGTCACGGGCGAGCGGCATTTCGGCCCCGAGCGGGTGATCGCGGCGGCCGAATATGCGGCGCGGATCAGGCATCCGCTGGTAACCGGCTTCAACATGGCGGGCGAAGAACGCATGGGCCGGGTTGCCGATTACGCCCGCGCCTTCGATATCGCCCGTGATGCGGGACTTGGGTTGACGATCCATGCCGGTGAGGTTTGCGGGCCGGAAAGCGTTGCCGACGCGCTCGATCTCGTCAAACCGTCGCGTATCGGCCACGGCGTGCGCGCTATCGAAGATGCCGCTCTCATCTCCCGGCTGGTCGAGACAGGAACAGTCCTCGAAGTCTGCCCCGGCTCCAATATCGCGCTCAGCGTCTATCCCGATTTTGCCAGCCACCCGCTGAAAGCTCTGAGCGATGCCGGGGTGCGCGTCTGCATCAGTTCCGACGACCCGCCGTTCTTCTTCACCTCGCTTGCGCGGGAATATGCGCTGGCTGCGGACGCTTTCGGTTTCAACGATGCCGAGATCAACCGCATGACTCGCACCGCACTGGAATGCGCCTTTGTGGACGAGGCAACGCGCGAGCGGCTGCTTGCTAGATTGGGTGACGCCTGAGACGGTTGTTGGCAGGGTAAAACCGCGAAGAAGGCTTGCGAAAAACGTGCTTTCGGTGAATTACAGGGCATAAGATAAAAAGGAAGGCCAGTTTCATGGACGGCGTCACAGTCATCGAACATCCGCTGGTGCGGCACAAACTCACCATCATGCGCAAGAAGGAAACTTCCACGGCCGGCTTCCGCCGTCTGCTCAGGGAAATTTCGACGCTGCTCTGCTATGAAGTGACGCGTGATCTTGAAATGACGATGGAAACCATCGATACGCCGCTCGAGACCATTCAGGCACCGGTTCTGGAAGGCAAGAAGCTGGTTTTCGCTTCCATCCTGCGCGCTGGCAATGGTCTTCTGGAAGGCATGCTGGAGTTGGTTCCGTCCGCACGCGTGGCGCATGTCGGCGTCTATCGTGACCACGATACGCTTGAGGCCGTCGAATATTATTTCAAGGCTCCCGAAAGCCTCGATGCCCGCCTGGTCATCGTTGTCGATCCGATGCTGGCGACCGGCAATTCCTCCATCGCCGCCGTTGAAAAGCTCAAAGAGCGCGGTGCGAAGAACATCCGTTTCCTGTGTCTGCTGGCGGCACCAGAGGGCATCAAGAATTTCCGTGAAGCGCATCCCGATGTGCCGATTTACACGGCCGCAATCGACCGGCACCTGAACGAAAAAGGCTATATCGTTCCCGGCCTCGGCGATGCCGGTGACCGCATGTACGGCACCAAATAACGCCGTTCATCCTTGCTTAACCGTTTGAGCCATTCGCCGCCCGATAAGCGGCGAATGGCTTTTTCTTTTAAGATTTCAGCATGTTTTGCGCCTATGCTGCAGAGGGTTAACCCTTGCCCATGAGGAGCAATCACTTGCTGGCGCGTGCGATTTTTCTGCTTGTCGGTCTTTCAGTCAGCGCCACGCAGATTCCAGCGCTGATGGAAAAATTTCAGCCGCACCCGGAAACCGGCGCTGCAAAATCCGGCGCCACCGCCGAAGCTTCCAGACCGCAGCCGGTTTCGCTGGGCAGCGTCAGCCTGAAGGCGGATGAACGCGGTCACTTCAATGCCACCTTCCGCATCAACGGCAAATCATTCGACGGGCTTGTCGATACCGGTGCCTCCATGGTGGCGATCAACGAGACGATGGCGCGCCGGCTCGGTTACGGCGTCAACAGCCTCGATTTCAAATATGCGATTTCGACAGCCAATGGTCAGACCCTGGCGGCCCATGTGAAACTCGACCGGGTGGAGATTGGCGCGATCCGCGTTCAGAATGTCGATACCATGGTGCTGAAGGACAATGCACTGAGCAACATGCTGGTCGGCATGAGCTTTTTGAAGCAACTATCGTCCTTTAAGGTATCGGGCGGCGAAATGCGGCTGGTCAGGTGATCCGCTCGAGGACAGATGCCGCGATTTCCGGAGCGTTATCCGCAATCCCAAAACAGTCCTCTATTCTCTTGACCGCACGCTCCGCGTCTTCGCTGGAGGCTGCGTGAACGACGGCGATCGGCTCGCCCTTCTCCACCCTTACGCCAAGCGGCAGAATATCCGAAATACCGACTGCCGGATTGATGGTGTCCGAGGGTTTTGTTCTGCCGCCGCCGAGTTCGACGACAACCATGCCGAGATCGCGCGTTGCACAGGATGCGAGCCAGCCGCTTCGTGCAGCGGGAACCGGGAGGATGATCGGTGCACAGGCCAAGTAACGGGATGGATTCTCGATAAAATCCGACGGGCCGCCCAGTACCGAAACCATCCGCGCGAAGATCTCCATGGCGCGGCCGGAGGAGAGAGCCGCCGACGCCAGCGCCTCGCCTTCCTCCAATGTCGCGGCTTTGCGAGCCTGCACCAGCATTTCTGCGGCGAAGGATAGGACCACCTTCTCCAGACGGGTGCCGGCCTTTCCACCGGCCAGAAACTCCAGGCAGTTGACAATTTCGACGGCATTGCCGGCTGCATCGCAGAGCGGCTGGTTCATGTCGGTGATCAGCGCCGTCGTCGGCAGGCCGGCGCCATTCGCCACATCGACCAGCGCGCGGGCGAGAATGCGGGCATCCTCCAGGCTTTGCATGAAGGCGCCGTTGCCGACCTTCACGTCGAGAACCAGCGTCTCAAGCCCGGCCGCGAGCTTCTTCGAAAGAATGGAAGCGGTAATCAGCGGAATGGAATCGACGGTCGCCGTCACGTCCCTGATAGCGTAGAGGCGTTTGTCGGCGGGGGCGAGATCGCCCGTCTGGCCGATGATGGCGCAGCCCACCGACTGCACCGTCCGGCGAAACAGAGCCTCATCCGGCATGACATCATAACCGGGGATGGCTTCCAGCTTGTCGAGCGTGCCACCGGTGTGGCCAAGGCCCCTGCCTGATATCATCGGCACCGCAAGACCGCAGGCGGCAACGATGGGAGCCAGCATCAGGGAGACATTGTCACCGACACCGCCGGTGGAATGCTTGTCCGCCACCGGCCTGCCAATATCGCGCCAGGAGAGGACATCGCCGCTGTCGCGCATGGCAAGCGTCAGCGCCACCATTTCGTCGCGGTTCATGCCACGGAAAAACACCGCCATGGCAAAAGCGGCCGCCTGCCCTTCCGATATGCCGTCTTTCGACAGCGCTTCGATGAAAGCGGCAATCTCCTGTGGCGCGAGCGACAGGCCATCGCGTTTGCGGCGGATGATTTCCTGCGGGATCAAGCTCAATACCCGCTGGCGGCCTTGGCCGGTTCGCCGCCGGCCAGCACGTTCAGCACATCATCGAGGACGCCCGAGGCACCGAAACGGAAGGTCGACGGCATGGCCCAGTTGGGCGCCATGATGGTTTCCGCCAGCCGCAGGTATAGTGTCGCGTCCTCCACCGTGCCGATGCCGCCGGCCGGCTTGAAGCCCACCTTCTTTTTGCTGTCCCGGATCGCCTGCAGCATGATATCGGCCGCTTCCAGCGTGGCATTGACGGCGACCTTGCCGGTCGAGGTCTTGATGAAATCCGCCCCTTCGGCAATGGCGATTTCCGAGGCACGGCGGATCAGGGCCTTGTCCTTCAGCTCACCGGTCTCAAGAATGACCTTGAGCAACACAGGTGCCGCGCAAGCCTTACGCACGGCCGCGATCATTTCGGCCACCGCCGATTCATCGCCTGCCATGAATTTACGATAGGGAATGACCAGATCGATTTCGTCGGCGCCATCGCCGATTGCAGCTTCCGTTTCCGCAACCACGGTCGCGACATCGAGATCGCCGGAGGGGAAATTCACGACCGTTGCGATGCGAATCGTGTGGTCTTTTCCGAACGCCGCTCGGGCCTGCGCGACGAAACGCGGCCAGATGCAAATGGCAGCGGTGTTGCCAAACTCCGTATGCGCCCGCTGGCAGAGGGTTGCGATCTGCTGCGGCGTGCAGTCTTCCCTAAGATTGGTCAGGTCCAGCAAGGACAAAGTGAGGGCAGCCGCTTCGCGCGGACGCTGGAGTTCCATGGTCACGCTCCTCCTGCGATCATTTCCTTTAGGATGGCGGCAAGTCTTTTGCCGCCCACGGGAGCCATATCCTTGGTTTCTTCATGGCTCAGTTCCGCGCCGGTCATGCCGGCACCGTAGTTGGTAATAACCGATGCGGCAGCAACGCGCATCCCGAAAAAGCGCGCAAGGATGACTTCCGGCACCGTGGACATGCCGACGGCATCTGCACCCAGCACCCGCGCCATGCGGATTTCTGCCGGCGTTTCGAAGCTCGGTCCCGAAAACCACATATAGACGCCGCCGAACAGCGGAACTGTCGCGCGGATGGCGGCATTGCGCATGGCGAGCATGAGATCCGGATCATAAGCCGTAGTCATGCCAACGAAGCGGCGGTCGCTTTCTTCACCGATCAGCGGGTTCATGCCGGAATAATTGATATGGTCAGTGATCTGCATGACCGAGCCGGGCGGCATGTCCTGCCTGACTGAACCCGCCGAATTGGTGAGGATGAGCGATTGTACGCCGAGACCGGCAAGCGCTTCGATGACCGCGCGCATGGCGGCCGGATCACCCTTTTCGTAATAATGCACCCGGCCGGAGAGCATCATGACAGGCTCACCACCCAGATAACCAGCCACCAGCTCGCCCGCATGGCCGGAAACGCCGCTTGTGGGGAAGCCGGGAAGATTGGCATAGGGCACGCGGATCGGATCGCTTACCTCTTCCACCAGCGAACCAAGGCCAGACCCCAGAACTATGGCGACGCGCGGCATGAGGCCGTTCAGGCGCTCCACCAGAATATCGATCAGACCGTCCGTCATCAGGGCAGCTCGGTCTTGAAGACGGAGGGCAAAAGCTCTTCCATGGTCATGACTTTCTGGACGCCAGTTTCGTCGCAAAGATAAATCTTCGTCTCCGGCGTGGCGAATTCCGCAATCTTCTGCCGGCAACCGCCGCAGGGAGAGCAGAGCGGCAGCTTTTCAGCGATGACGGCCACTTCGCTGATCTTTTTCGCTCCGCCCATGATCATGGCGCTGATGGCTGATGGCTCCGCGCACCAGCCTTGAGGGAAGGAGATATTCTCGATATTGGCGCCCGTATAGATTTTTCCATCTTCAGCGCGGATCGCTGCGCCGACCGGAAATTTCGAATAGGGCGCATAAGCGAAGGCCATGGCCTCCACCGCCGCCTCGAACAGGGCATGGGATTTTGGGTCGGAGGACATGGGTTTAACGCTCCTTCGCATAGGCAACGCCACCGGCCTTGGGGGGCTTGGCAACGCCGATGAAACCGGCAAGCAGGATGCAGGTCAGGATATAGGGCATGGCCTGGAAAATCTGCACCGGCACCTCGCCGATGCCAGGCACGGATTTGCCCTGCATGAAATTGGCGAAAGCATCCAGAAAACCGAACAGCAGGCAGGCAAACATGACTGGCACCGGCTTCCATTTCGCGAAGATCAGCGCGGCAAGCGCAATATAACCCTTGCCGGCCGACATGTTGGCGATGAAGGCAGCCGATTGTGCAACGGCGAGATAGGCACCTGAGAAACCGCAGAGGAAACCGGCGACGATGACAGCGCGGTAACGCATCCATGTCACCGAAATGCCGGCCGTATCGACAGCACCCGGATTTTCACCGACGGCGCGCAGGCGCAGGCCAAAACGGGTGCGGTACAGCACCCACCAGGAGAGCGGCACCGCGAGGAATGCGAGATAGGTCAGGATATTGTTGCCGGAAATGACATTGGCATAAAGCGGGCCGATGAAGGGCACCTCGCGCATCGCATCCGCACCGGGCAGGATGATCGGCGCAAAACGCCCTTCCCCCGGTAATTGCGGCGTGCGCCCGCCCTGTCCGAACCAGGCCTGCCCCAGAACCACCGTCAGTCCGGCGGCGATGAAGTTGAGCGCCACGCCTGACACGATCTGGTTGCCGCGATTGGTGATGACGGCAAAGCCATGGATCAGAGAAAACAGTATGGAGACCCCAATGCCGGCCAGAAGGCCAGCCCACGGGTTTGCGGTAAGATAGGCGACGCAGGCGGAAGCAAAGGCCGCCGCCAGCATCTTGCCTTCAAGGCCGATATCGAACACGCCGGCGCGCTCGGAAAACAGCCCGGCAAGTGCGGTGAAGAGCAGCGGGATGGTGAGGCGGACGGTCGAGCCGAGAATGCTGACCAGCATATCGAAAAAATCCATGTCAGCTCACCCCTTTGCCAGACGCTGGTAGATGTGGACGATCGCGGGCCGGTACATATATTCCAGCGCGCCGGCGAACAGGATTACCAGACCCTGGATGACCACGATCATCTCGCGGGTAATGTTGGGCATCTCGAAGGAAAGGTCTGCGCCGCCCTGATAGAGAATGCCGAACAGCAATGCCGAGAAGATGATGCCGAGCGGATGACTCCGCCCCATCAGCGAAACAGCAATGCCGACAAAGCCCGCACCCCCGACAAATTCCACCTGCAGGCGGGCGGACGCGCCCATGACCGGGTTCAGCGCCATCATGCCCGCCAGACCGCCGGAAATGAGCATGGCGATGATGACGGTGCGTGAATAGGGAATGCCGGCATAGATGGCTGCCGACGGGCTGACGCCCAGCGTGCGCATTTCATAACCGAGCTTGGTGCGCCAGATCAGCACCCAGACGAGAAAACACATGACCAGAGCGATGAGGAAGGACACGTTGAACGGTGCCGGTCCGAGCTTGAGGCCGAACCACGCCATCAGCCAGTCCAGCTTCGGCAGTTGGCCACCGGGCAAGAAGGTGCGCGTTTCCGGCGCCATCTTGCCCGGCACGATCAGCACATTCACCAAAAGATAAACCATCAAGGCCGCAGCGATGAAGTTGAACATGATGGTGGTGATGACGACATGGCTACCGCGTTTGGCTTGAAGCCAGGCCGGAATAAAGGCCCAGGCGGCACCAAAAACCGCAGCACCGATGACGGCGAAGGGCATCGTCACATACCAGGGCACGTAACGGTCAAGCGCCAGCGCCACCAGCGCCGCACCCAGACCACCAACATAGGCCTGACCTTCGGAGCCGATGTTGAACAGACCGGCATGGAAGGCAACGGCAACGGAGAGGCCGGTGAAGATGAAGCTCGTCGTGTAAAACAGCGTGAAGCCAATGGCGTCACCTCGGCCGAGCGCGCCTTCGATCAGCAGGCGAAGCGCCGCCAGCGGGTTTTCCCCAATCGACCAGACGACGAGGCCGGAAATCAGGAAGGCGGTGACGACATTCAGCAGCGGCAACAGGCCGTAGCTGATCCAGTTTGGCAGGGGGGTGGAAGCGGTGCTCATTCATGCCTCATGCGGCGATACCGGCCATCATCAGGCCCAGCGTCTGTTCTTCGGCTTCCGCCGTTTTTTCTCCAACGACACGGCCCGCGAACATGACCATGATCCGGTCCGAAAGGGAACGAATTTCATCGAGTTCGACCGAAACCAGCAAGATCGCCTTTCCGGCATCGCGCATCTCGATGATGCGGCGATGGATGAATTCGATCGCGCCGATATCGACACCGCGGGTGGGCTGGCCGATGATCAGCATCTTCGGGTCGCGTTCGATTTCGCGGGCGACGACGATCTTCTGCTGGTTGCCGCCGGAAAAATTGGCTGTCTTCAGCTGCGGGTTCGGCGGGCGGATATCGTATTTCTCGATCTTCTCGACCGCATCCTTACGAATGGCCTCGGGGTTCAGGAAGGGTCCTTTGCCGTAACGCTCGTCATGGTGATAACCGAGGATGGAGTTTTCATATTCCTCGAATTTCAGCACCAGCCCCATATGGTGGCGGTCTTCCGGGATATGGGCGAGGCCAAGCTTGCGCAGGATCGCCGGATCCGGGCGGTCCACCTTCTGTCCGTCCACCCAGATTTCGCCGGAATAGGGCTTGCGGATGCCGGCGATAGCTTCCAGCAGCTCTGACTGACCATTGCCGGCAACACCGGCAATGCCGACGATTTCACCGGCGCGGACATCGAGCGAGACATCATCCACCATGGTGACACCACGGCTGTCCTTGACGGTGAGATTGCGAATGGACAGCAACACATCGCCCGGCGTCGTCTCGCCCTTTTCTACCCGCAGCAGCACGCGGCGGCCGACCATCAGTTCGGCCAGTTCCTCGACACTCGTTTCGGATGTCTTGCGGGTCGCCACCATTTCGCCGCGGCGCATGACGGAGACGGAATCCGTGATCGCCATGATTTCACGCAGCTTGTGGGTGATGAGAATGATGGTCTTGCCCTGCTCGCGCAGAACGCCAAGGATCTTGAACAGGTGATCCGCCTCAGCCGGGGTCAGGACACCGGTCGGCTCATCAAGGATCAGGATTTCGGCGCCACGATACATGGCTTTGAGGATTTCGACGCGCTGCTGCAGACCAACAGGCAGTTCCTCGATCACCGCATCGGGATCGACTTCCAGCCCGTAATCGTCTTCAAGACGCTTCAGTTCCCTGCGCGCTCCTGCCCGGCCCCTGGCCAGCAATGCGCCGCCTTCTGCACCCAGCATGACATTTTCCAGCACGGTGAAATTTTCCACGAGCATGAAATGCTGGTGCACCATGCCGATGCCGGCACTAATCGCGGCCTGACTGTCACGGATCGTAACAGGCTTGCCATTCACGCGGATTTCACCGGCATCCGCCTGGTAAAAACCGTAGAGGATCGACATCAGGGTCGATTTTCCGGCACCGTTTTCCCCGATGATGCCGTGGATCGTACCCTTGGCAACGCTCAGATTGATATTTTTATTGGCGTGAACGGCACCGAATTTCTTGTCGATGCCCATAAGCTCGATTGCAGGGTCCATACTCAAACCTAACCTCTCCGAAGGCTGGATATGAAAAGGGCGCAAGATGAAAATTCATCATGCGCCCCAGACACATATCATATCATTTCGGGCAGGAATTGTCCGCCATATAGTCATGAACCTTGACGGTGCCGGCGATGATGTCGGCCTTGGCCTTGTCCACGGCGGCGGTCATTTCCGGCGTGATAAGGGCCTTGTTGTTGTCATCAAGCGCGTAAGCCACGCCGTCTTCCTTGACGCCCAGCGCAACGATGCCGGGGGTGAACTTGTCGTCCTTGGCGTCCTTGTAGGCGTTGTAGACGGCCAGATCGACGCGCTTGACCATCGAGGTCAGAACGGAACCCGGATGCAGATGGTTCTGGTTGGAATCGACGCCGATCGAGAACTTCTTGTTGTCGGCAGCGGTCTGCAACACGCCGATACCGGTCGCGCCGGCTGCCGCGTAAATCACGTCCGCGCCCTGGTCGATCTGGTTCTTGGTGAGTTCACCGCCCCGCACCGGATCGTTCCACGCAGCACCGGTGGTGCCGGTCATGTTCTGGAAGACTTCGATCTTGTCATTGGCCGCCTTGGCGCCCTGCGCATAACCACAGGCGAACTTGCGGATCAGCGGAATATCCATACCGCCGATGAAGCCGACCTTGCCGGTCTTGGAAGCCATGCCTGCCAGAAGACCAACGAGGTAGGAACCTTCATGCTCCTTGTAGACGACGGAGCGGACATTCGGCAGCTCGACGACGGAATCAACGATCACGAACTTGGTATCGGGGAATTCGGCTGCGACCTTTTCCATGGCCGAGGTCCAGGCGAAGGACACGGCAACGACCGGGTTGAAGCCCTTGCTGGCAAAGTTGCGGATGGCCTGTTCGCCCTGCGTGTCGCTGGTCGGTTCGAAGTCACGGAAATCGATGCCCGTTTCCGCCTTGAACTTTTCAGCGCCGGCCGCAGCGGCCTCGTTGAACGACTTGTCGAACTTGCCGCCCGTGCCATAAACCAGCGCCGGCTTGATATCCGCGGCGAGCGCGGAAGCCGACATTGCGGCAAGCGCAAAAAGCGTCAGAAGGGATTTTTTCATTGTGCAGCCCTGTTGTTGCAATTGATATTTTAAGGGTCCTCCCGCAATCCCGTTAACCGGGAATGTCTGCGGAACCGCCAGCCGTTATCCCGGCTGTGCTTGCCTGATATCCTTGCATGGCTCAATGAAAAATTCATCCGGTTTTTTTGACCCGGTGGAAAAACTTTGATCTGGCGCTTTTTTAGCCTTTCCACCGGGCTAGCTGCAAAAAATCTAGCCTATATTACAGCTTACGCCGGTTCCCCGCAGCCCGCAGTAGCCGCCCGGGTTCTTGGCAAGATATTGCTGATGATAGTCCTCGGCATAATAAAATGTTTCAAGCGGGCCGATTTCGGTGGTGATGGCGTGGCCGTGGCCGGCCTCATCCAGAGCCTGCTGGAAAGCATCCCGCGCCTTCTGCGCCTGCTGCAGTTGGCCTTCCGTCGTCGCATAAATGGCGGAACGATAGGTCGTACCGACATCGTTGCCCTGTCGCATGCCTTGAGTCGGATCGTGCTCCTCGAAGAATATCTTGAGCAGGCCCGACAGTGAGATCACGGCCGGATCGTAGACCACCTTCACCACTTCGGCGTGGCCCGTCTGGCCGGTCGTTGTTTCGTGGTAGGTCGGGTTGCGGGTAAAGCCGCCGGCATATCCAACCGCCGTCACCCATACGCCCGGCGTTTTCCAGAACAGCCGCTCTGCGCCCCAGAAGCAGCCCATGCCGAGATAGATGATTTCCAAACCATCGGGATAAGGCCCCTTCAAAGGCCGGCCATTCACGAAATGGGTTTCCGGCACTGCAAGTGCCTCTTCACGGCCGGGCAGAGCCGTTTCCTCGGTCGGCATCGTCGTCTTTTTTGAAAGCGTATCGAACAGGAACATTCGGTCCTCCGTGCGGCCGGTTCCGCCGCGTCTCAAGGGTTCACATCTGCGAGGCGCTGGCTTTTCACCTTGTCAGACTGACGAGCGTCTCATCACTTTGCGCTTCCTGTAACCGGCCATCCAGCAGAGCAAGGATAACGCCAGGAAAAGGGCAAATGCAGGAACTCCCGACAGGGCATTTTCAAAAAAGCGCCACGCTTCAGGGTGAATATAGTGAGCCAAGGCCGCTTCCACCATGGTGCGCGAGGCAGGAAGAAGATAGTTCCAGACCGATAGGATGCCGGTGATGTTGACCGAGGATGTGGAAACCGAGCGGATCGAGTCGAGCACACCAAGAAAAATTGCCGCAATAAGGAGAAGAAAGCTCAAAAACCGCAAAAAAGCTTTCATCAGGTACACCTCGGCTACGGCCCATCGTTTCGACAGCCACGTTTTAGAACATATATTGCATCGATAAAGCCGGGAAAACCGGTTTGCAACCGCGTTGAAAGGCAGGAAATTGCCGACATTTCAAAAAACTGTCAGATTCGTGTTGATCCCTGCGAATTCATCGGTATATATCGCGCCGTTCCAGTGATTTGCATTTCTTCAAACATGCAGATTTGAAAAAAGGACAGGTGGCCGAGTGGTTTAAGGCGCACGCCTGGAACGCGTGTGTGCGTGAAAGCGTACCGTGGGTTCGAATCCCACCCTGTCCGCCATTTCCCCTTGCCATTACCGAGTCTGACCATTGCAAGTCCCTGCCAAGTATTGCGGCAAGGGTCCTCACTTAACGCCGCATCAAGCCGCGTTTTCCCGTTTCTATAGGCCTTGATGGCTATGCTTCTGCACAGACAACAGTTTCCTGCGCTTTTTGCTGCGCTTCCCCCTCTCTTGCGCCTTGCAGCAGGAAAAATCGCTCCTTATATACGCCGCATAACAGCAGCGAAGGCTGCAAATCCAAGTCAAGGTGCTGTCACAGGAATGCCTCACGGGGTTCAGACAGCTCGCTTCAAGGAGAGAAGAGCATGGCAAAAGTAATCGGTATCGACCTTGGCACGACCAACTCCTGCGTCGCAGTGATGGATGGCAAGGACACGAAAGTAATTGAAAACGCAGAAGGCGCGCGGACCACGCCGTCGATGGTGGCATTTTCCGACGATGGCGAACGCCTTGTCGGCCAGCCGGCCAAGCGCCAGGCAGTCACCAACCCGACCAACACCCTGTTTGCGGTCAAGCGCCTTATCGGCCGCCGTTATGAAGACCCGACCGTCGAGAAGGACAAGGCACTCGTCCCCTTCGAAATCGTCAAGGGCGACAATGGCGACGCCTGGGTGAAGGCTCAGGACAAGAATTATTCCCCTTCGCAGATTTCCGCGATGATCCTTCAAAAGATGAAGGAAACGGCTGAATCCTATCTCGGCGAAAAGGTCGAGAAGGCCGTCATCACCGTTCCGGCCTACTTTAACGACGCCCAGCGTCAGGCCACCAAGGATGCCGGCCGCATCGCCGGTCTCGATGTTCTGCGTATCATCAACGAGCCGACGGCAGCAGCCCTCGCTTACGGCCTCGACAAGAAGGAAGGCAAGACCATTGCCGTTTACGACCTTGGCGGCGGCACGTTCGATATTTCCGTTCTGGAAATCGGCGACGGCGTCTTTGAAGTGAAGTCGACCAACGGTGATACCTTCCTCGGTGGTGAAGACTTCGACATGCGTCTGGTCGAATATCTGGCCGGCGAGTTCAAGAAGGATCAGGGCATCGACCTGAAGAACGACAAGCTCGCTCTGCAGCGCCTCAAGGAAGCTGCCGAAAAGGCGAAGATCGAACTTTCGTCCTCGCAGCAGACCGAAATCAACCTGCCGTTCATCACGGCTGATGCTTCCGGTCCGAAGCACCTGACGCTGAAGCTGACCCGCGCCAAGTTCGAAAGCCTGGTTGACGATCTGGTGCAACGCACTGTCGCCCCTTGCAAGGCAGCACTGAAGGATGCCGGCGTTACCGCGGCCGAGATCGACGAAGTCGTTCTCGTCGGCGGCATGAGCCGCATGCCTAAGGTTCAGGAAGTCGTCAAGCAGCTGTTCGGCAAGGAGCCGCACAAGGGCGTGAACCCGGATGAAGTGGTTGCCATGGGCGCCGCTATTCAGGCCGGCGTTCTGCAGGGCGACGTCAAGGACGTTCTGCTGCTCGACGTGACCCCGCTGTCGCTCGGCATCGAAACGCTGGGTGGCGTCTTCACGCGTCTGATCGATCGCAACACCACGATCCCGACGAAGAAGAGCCAGACCTTCTCGACTGCCGAAGACAACCAGTCGGCCGTGACCATCCGCGTTTCGCAGGGTGAGCGCGAAATGGCACAGGACAACAAGCTGCTCGGCCAGTTCGACCTCGTCGGTCTGCCGCCGTCGCCACGCGGCGTTCCGCAGATCGAAGTGACCTTCGATATCGACGCCAACGGCATCGTGCAGGTATCCGCCAAGGACAAGGGCACCGGCAAGGAGCAGCAGATCCGCATCCAGGCCTCCGGTGGTCTCTCCGACGCCGACATCGAAAAGATGGTGAAGGACGCCGAAGCCAATGCCGAGGCCGACAAGAAGCGTCGCGCCGGTGTCGAAGCCAAGAACCAGGCCGAAAGCCTCATTCACTCCACCGAAAAGTCGGTGAAGGAATATGGCGACAAGGTTTCCGAGACCGACCGCAAGGCGATCGAAGACGCCATTGCCAGCCTGAAGACCGCTGTCGAAGCCGCCGAGCCTGACGCAGACGACATTCAGGCCAAGACCCAGACCCTCATGGAAGTCTCCATGAAGCTTGGTCAGGCCATCTACGAAGCACAGCAGGCCGAGGCCGGTGATGCTTCCGCAGAAGGCAAGGATGACGTCGTCGATGCCGACTATGAAGAAATCAAGGACGACAAGAAGTCCGCATAATCGCGTGGCTTCCCTACTCCTCACACCATATGCAAGACATCCGGCTGCCGACGTGCAGCCGGAAATCCATTTGCGGGGCTTGTTATCTTAATGGCGAAAGCAGACTTTTACGAAACACTTGGCGTCAGCAAGACCGCGGACGAAAAAGAGCTGAAAAGCGCCTTCCGCAAACTCGCGATGAAGTTCCATCCGGACAAAAACCCTGATGATGCCGATTCCGAACGGAAATTCAAAGAAATCAACGAAGCCTACGAAACGCTGAAGGACCCGCAGAAGCGCGCGGCCTATGACCGTTTCGGCCACGCCGCCTTTGAAAATGGCGGCATGGGTGGCGGTGGCATGGGCGGCGGCGGTTTCGCCAATGGCGGTTTTTCCGATATTTTCGAAGACATCTTCGGCGAGATGATGGGCGGCGGCCGTGCGCGCCGGTCCTCCGGCGGACGCGAACGCGGCGCCGACCTTCGCTACAATATGGAAATCACGCTGGAAGAAGCCTTTGCCGGCAAGACCGCACAGATCAGGGTTCCGACCTCGATCACCTGCGACGTCTGTTCCGGCTCCGGCGCCAAGCCTGGCACGCAGCCCAAGACATGCGCAACCTGCCAGGGCTCCGGCCGCGTGCGCGCCGCGCAGGGCTTCTTCTCGGTGGAACGCACCTGCCCGACCTGCCACGGCCGCGGGCAGACGATCTCCGACCCCTGCGGTAAGTGCCATGGTCAGGGCCGTGTGACGGAAGAGCGTTCGCTGTCCGTCAACATTCCCTCGGGCATCGAGGATGGCACGCGCATTCGCCTGCAGGGCGAAGGCGAAGCCGGTATGCGTGGCGGGCCGGCGGGCGATCTCTATATCTTCCTGTCCGTGCGTCCGCATGAGTTCTTCCAGCGCGACGGCGCCGATCTTTATTGCACCGTGCCGATCTCGATGACCACGGCAGCGCTTGGCGGCACTTTCGATGTCACGACACTTGATGGCACGAAATCGCGCGTCACGGTTCCGGAAGGCACCCAGCCGGGTAAGCAGTTCCGTCTGAAGGGCAAGGGCATGCCGGTGCTGCGTTCAGCGCAGACGGGTGATCTCTACATCCAGATTCAGATCGAGACACCACAGAAGCTCAGCAAGCGCCAGCGTGAGCTGTTGCAGGAGTTCGAGCAGCTATCCTCCAAGGAGAACAATCCGGAATCGACGGGCTTCTTTGCCCGGATGAAGGAATTCTTCGACGGCTGATCGCCGCCGGTCTTAAACATCAGAAACGCCGCCATCCTTCGGGATTGGCGGCGTTTTTTGTTTCGGATTCAGCCGGAAAAGCCGCCCTCTTCCAGATATTGCCGTTCCTCCGGCGTCGTTTCCCGCAGCAATATCCCGTTGCGATGCGGAAAGCGGCCGAAACGCTCGACAATATCGCGATGTTCTTCGGCGTGGTGGAGATAAAGCCCGCCAAGCGGCTGGTTCAGGTCACAGGCGCGTTGCTGGGCCGCGATATCCTCCGCATGCGAGAACGGTAGATAGAAGAAAACGCGTAAATCCTCGCTCACCGCCTGATCATGACCACGGCGGATGGCCTCGTCGGCAAAGAACCGCGCCAGCGGGTCCGTGGCATACATATGTGCTGTGCCGCGAAAACAGTTGCGCGGGAATTGATCCAGCAGAAGCATCAAAGCAAGGCTGCTTTCTGCGCCTTCCAGCCAGCCATCCAGTTCACGCCTTGCGGCAGCAAAATGGGCATCACGGAAGCGATCGTGAAAGTGATTGTCGAAGGCGGCATCCTTGTCGAACCATTTGTCCGGTCCGGCCTTCTTCCAGAAATCGACGATATCGGCGGCAAGTGCTGCTGTGTCGTTTTTCATCTGCTCTTCCCTGTCAATAATGCGGCGGCCTGGTGATGGCAGGCGCGTCCAGAGATTGCTCCTCAAGGCTCAGGAACCTTTCCGTCAACCGGTCGAGTTTGGCGCGGGTCTGCTCCACCACCTTCCACTGTTCCGCCAACTGGTCGGACAGTTCCTCAATGGTCTTTGCCTGATGCGCGATCGTTTCCTCGAGCGCAATGATCCGTTTTTCGGTTTCCGACGTCATATCGACCTCTCTTTCCCGCCCTTCCTTGAGCTTAAAGGCGCGTGAGTCAACCATATGTCGCTTTCGCGAAGCGAATCGTCACGGCTGACCAGACACAAAAAAGCCAGCGATGTTTCCATCGCCGGCGTCTCACATTTTGATGCTGCTCAGTCTTCTTCGACGAAAACCTCTTCGCGTTTCTTCTTCACGCTCGGCAGGAAGACGATGATCAGAACGGCCAGAGCGATGAAAAGCAGGGTGGCGCTGATCGGCCGGGTGACGAAGGTCGTCGGATCTCCGCGCGACAGGATCATCGCGCGCCTCAGGTTCTCCTCCAGCAGCGGCCCGAGCACGAAACCGAGCAGCAGCGGGGCGGGTTCGCAGCGCAATTTCACCAGCACGTAACCGATGAAACCGAAGAAGGCGACGGCGTAGAGATCAAAGACGTTGGAATTGACGCTGTAGACCCCGATGGCGCAGAAGGCCATGATGATGGGGAACAGCACGTAATAAGGCACCGTCAAGAGCTTAACCCACAGCCCGATCAAGGGCAGGTTGAGGATGACGAGCATCAGGTTGCCGATCCACATGGAGGCGATGATGCCCCAGAACAACGCCGGCTGTTCGGTCGCGACGTTCGGACCCGGCACGATGCCCTGAATGATCATCGCACCGATCATCAACGCCATCACCGGGTTGGCGGGGATGCCGAGGGTGAGCAGCGGAATGAAGGATGTCTGGGCACCGGCATTGTTGGCCGATTCCGGACCGGCAACACCGGCCACCGCGCCATGCCCGAATTCTTCCGGGTTCTTGGAGACGCGTTTTTCGACGGTATAGGATGCAAAGGCAGCGAGAATCGCTCCGCCTCCGGGCAGGATACCCAGTGCAGAACCGATGGCGGTGCCGCGCAGCACCGGACCGATCATGGCCTTGAAGTCCTCCTTCGACGGCATCAGGCTGCTGACTTTGGCGATCAGCACAGAGCGGGTCCGCTCGTTTTCGAGGTTGCGCAGGATTTCGGCGATACCGAACACCCCCACGGCGACAGCCACGAAATTCAAGCCATCGGCATATTCGCGAATGCCGAGGGTGAAGCGCGGCGTGCCACTGTAAATATCGGTGCCGACAAGACCGAGCAGCAGACCAAGGACGACCATGGCCAGCGCCTTGACGATGGAGCCATGTGCAAGCGCGATCGACGACACGAGGCCGACAACCATCAACGAGAAATATTCCGCCGCGCCGAATTCCAGCGCAATCGCCGTCAAGGGCGGCGCGAAGATCGCCACGAGGAAGGTGGAAACCGTGCCGGCGAAGAACGAGCCGATAGCGGCAATGGCAAGTGCGGCACCGGCCTTGCCCTTACGTGCCATCTGATAGCCATCGATGGCGGTGACGGCTGAGGACGATTCACCGGGCATATTGATCAGGATGGCGGTGGTGGAACCGCCATATTGCGCGCCGTAATAAATGCCGGCGAGCATGATCAGCGACGAGACGGGTTCGAGCTGGAACGTGATCGGCAGCAGCATGGCGATGGTCGCCGTCGCGCCGATACCGGGCAGCACGCCGATCAGGGTGCCAAGCAGCACGCCGATCAGGCAGAAGAACAGGTTTGCCAGCGATGAGGCGGTGACGAAACCGAGAGCAAGATTATTGAGCAGATCCATCGCAGCACCTCAAAATTTAAGCCAGGGGCCGAAGCGCTGGAACGGCAGGCCGAGACCATAATTGAAAACAGCGACGGAAAAGACCGTGATGGCTGCGGAAAGAATGACCGCCATGAGCGGGCTCATCTTGTGCGAGGCGAAGGAGGCGATGAGCGCGCTGAAAAACAGTGCCGGCACAAAGCCAAGACCCCGGACAGTGAAACCGAAAAAGATCGGCGCGGGCAAAATGAAAAATATGCCGCGCCAGGCGATTGCTCCAATCCCCTCACCGGCCGGGCGGGCCGACCGCAGGAATATGATACCGCCGAGCAGGATCAGGATGATTGCCAGAACGAGCGGGAAATAGCCGGGACCCATACGAAAGGCGGTTCCGATTTCCAGCCCATAGGACTGCAAAGCGAAAAAGACGCCGAGCCCCATGAAAATTGCCCCGCAGATTGCCTCGGCAGGGTCATTAAATAAAGACTTCATGAAAGATGCCCCTCCATCACGGCCGGCGCCACACCGGTCCGCCTGTTGAAACGACCGCAGTCGACCGGCGGCGAGATACCGCCGGTCGTTCCGCGTTCATCAATCGGCATATTGGCCGGCGGACTCGATGACCGGCTTCCAGCGAGCGATTTCGCTCTCAAGCTTGGCCTTCAGCGCCGCCGGCGTCGCATCGCTTTCCGACGAGGGCGTGGTGCCGAGTTCGGCAAAACGGGCCGCGACATTCTTATCCTTCAGCGCGACTTGCAGCGACTTGGAGAGCTTCTCGTTGATTTCGGCAGGCGTACCCTTCGGCGTGTAGATACCGTGCCAGATACCCACCTCAAGCTTCGGGAGGCCCGCTTCGACAACCGTCGGCACATCCGGCAGCACGTCCAGCCGCTTGGCCGTCGTTACGGCATAGGCTTTCACGGTCCCGCCCTGGATCTGCTTGGTGGTGTTGGTGGTCTGGTCACACATGATATCCACCTGGCCGCCGAGCAGATCGGTCATGGCAGGGCCGGTGCCCTTGTAAGGGACTGTGACCAGTGGCGTCTCGATGGCGCTCATGAACAGCATGCCGCACAGGTGGGACGCCGCGCCGATGCCGGCATTGGCGACGGTGACCTTATCCTTGTTCGCCTTGGCGTAGTCGATCAGACCCTTGAGGTCCTTGGTCTCGAGGTTCTTGCGCGACAGGATGGTCATCGGTACTTCGGTGACAAGGCCGACATATTCGAAGGCGTTTGTCGTATCGTAGGCGAGCTTGCGATAAAGCGTGGCGCTGGTCGCCATGCCGATGTGGTGCAGAAGCACCGTATAGCCGTCCGGATCAGCTGCGGCCACACGGCCAGCACCCAGCGTACCGCCTGCACCGCCGACATTTTCAACGATGATCTGCTGGCCGAGATCCTTCGACATGGATTCTGCGACAAGGCGCGCGACCGTATCCGTCGGACCGCCGGCGGCAAAGGGCACGACCATGGTGATATTACGCTCGGGATAGTTCTGAGCGGATGCGGACAGCGCAAAAAGGGAAACGGCAGCGGCGGCAGCAAGGCCGGTAACTGTGTTCAGTATTTTCATCGATTCCTCCCGGATGAAAATGATCGCCACTTCAGCCGCGCATGCTCCTCCATGGCGGCCGGGGTGACGGTATTTGCGATCCGAGATCGCCGTTCAGCAACGGCGCTCTCTTCACGCCATCCACTTTTATCGCTATCAATGGATGGCAATGGGTGGATTTCAACCCAAAGAGCCTCATCCATGGGTGGAAATCCACCCATCAGACCTCGGTCATATGCCGATGCAGCCCGTATTTCTGCATTTTTTCATATAGCGTTTTGCGTGAAATACCGAGGCTTTCATAGACGGATTTCAAATTTCCGCCATGCACTGCAATGGCATGCGCGATCAGGCTTTTTTCATAAGCGGCAACCCGCGGCGCCAGCGTCGAGGTGCCGTCATCATCAAGCGCCAGCGACACCTCGGACACATCGCTTTCCAAACCGAGCACGAAACGATCCGCGGCATTGCGCAATTCCCGCACGTTGCCCGGCCATTCCCGCAGCGAAACGGCGGAAAGCAGATGCTGCGGCACGTCCATATCCTCCCGCCCGTAACGGGCGGCGGCTTCCCGTACCAGATGCAGGAAGAGCAGCGGTATGTCCGCACTCCGCTGCGAAAGCGAAGGCACAAGAAGCGTCGCCACGTTCAGGCGATAAAGAAGGTCTGCGCGGAACCGGCCGGCCGCAACTTCCTGCTCCAGATCGACCTTGCTGGTGGCGATGAAGCGGACATCGAGTTCGACCGTCTCATTGGAGCCGAGACGGGTAATCACCCGCTCTTGCAAGACGCGCAGGAAGCGCCCCTGCAATTCGAAAGGCATGGAGCCAATCTCATCCAGCAGGATGGTGCCGCCCCGGGCATGTTCGAACTTGCCATAACGGGAGCGCAGTGCGCCCGGAAAAGCACCGGCCTCATGGCCGAACAATTCGCTCTCGATCAGCGTCTGCGGAAGGGCAGCACAATTGATCGCGACGAAGGGTCGGTTGGCTCTGGCGCTGATATCGTGCAGCGCCCGCGCCACCACCTCCTTGCCGGCCCCAGTATCACCCACGATCAGCGTATCGGCGTCTGTCGCGCCGATGGCGCGGATGCGGTAGCGCAGATCGACCATGACCTGGGTTCTGCCGGGCAGGCGTGTTTCGAGATCGTCATGCTTGCCGGCAACCGCCTTCAGGCGGCGGTTTTCCAGCACCAGTGCGCGCCGGTCATTTGCCCTCTTGATGATGCCGGCGAGATATTGCGGGGTGAAGGGTTTTTCGATGAAGTCATAAGCACCGTTGCGCATGGCGTTGACGGCAAGCTGCACATCGCCATGGCCCGTCATCAGGATGACGGGTATTTCCGGGTCAAGCTCCCGTACCTTCTGCAGCAGCGTCATGCCATCCATGCCGGGCATGCGGATATCGCTGACCACGACACCGTCGAAGCTGTAGCCGATCAGTTCGAGCGCATGTTCCGCGCTCGCCAGCATGGTGACGGCAAAACCGGAAAGCTCCAGTGCCTGGGCGGTGGAAAAGCGCAGCTCCTCCTCGTCGTCGATCAACAGAACCCGCGACATGGTCATTCCGCAGCCGCCTCCGTGCGCCACGCCGCCGCTGGCAATTCTATCTCAAACTCCGCGCCGCTCTCTTCGTGGTTCTTCACCCGCAGCTGACCGCCGAAATCCTTGATAATGTTATAGGAGATGGAAAGGCCGAGACCGAGGCCACGACCGACACCCTTGGTAGTGAAAAACGGATCGAAGATGCGTTCCGAAATCGCCGCCGGTACGCCGGGGCCATGGTCGCGGATGAAAATCGATACCGCCTGCCCGTGCTGCACGGTCTGTAGCGAAATGCGGCGATCTTCGCGCCCTTCCACGGCATCGGCAGCATTGGAGATGATGTTGACGAGGACCTGCTGCAGGCGCACCGGACCAGCTTTCACGGCAAGCGGCACCGGACCAAGATCAATATCCAGCATTGCATCGGCGGCTTTCAGCCGCGGGCCCACAATTTCGAGCGTATCGCGAATTACGGTTTCCAGACCCACCGCTGCCGTTTTCTCGTTGGGCTTGCGGGCAAAGTTCCTGAGATGTTTGCTGATCGACGCCATACGGTCGATCAGGCCGGAAATACGCCTGAGATTTTCCGTCACCTCTTCCAGACGCCCGCGCTCCACCAGAAGCGAGGCGTTTTCGGCATAGTTCTTGGCGGCTGCCAGCGGCTGGTTAAATTCGTGAGACAGCGCCGCCGACATCTGCCCAAGTGCCGCCAGCTTGCCCGCCTGCACCAGATCATTCTGCATCTTGCGCAGCTGCTTTTCGGTCTGGCGTCGCTCGGCGATCTCGTGTTTGATTTCCTGATTGACCCGTGCCAGATCGGCCGTGCGCTCCTCCACCCGGCGCTCCAGCTCCGCCTGCGCTTCCGCCTGGTGGGTCAGGCGCTCGCGCAGACGCCGCCGTCTCTGCAGCATGGCGGCAATCAGCGCCGCAGCGAGGCACAGGCAGAGGATGATGGCAATCATCGCGGTCTTGACCTGCGTGCGGAGCGAACCCGTATCCATCAGCACGCTGACGGTCCAGCCGGCATCCTGCATCGGCTGCGACAGGACCATATATTCCCTGTCACCATCATTCTGGGCGATCGTCATCAGCTGGTGCGAGCCGAAATTGCCGTTTTTAAGCGGCAGTTCCGTGAGGGTCGCATTAGCATAACGACGGGAGGCTTCGGTGCGCGCCAGCCTCTCCGGCGTCAGTGGCATCAGGCCGGAATAAAGCCATTGCGGCGTGCCGGTCATGAAGATAATGCCTTCCGGGTCCGAAACCAGAATGCGGTTTTCGCCATCCCCGAAGGATGCCTCTATGCCTTCAATATCCACCTTGAAGACAATGACGCCCTTGATTTCTTCATTAAAGAGAATCGGCGCGGAGAAATAATAACCGCGCTTGTGGGAGGTGGTGCCGAGAGCAAAAAAGCGGGACTTGAGGCCCTTGGCGGCATCCTGAAAATAGGGCCGGTAACTGAAATTCTCACCGACGAAACTCGTTGGCCCATCGTAATTGCTGGCCGCGATCGTCTCCCCATCCAGCGTGATGATATAGATATCGGAGGATTCCAGCAGGGTGTTGATGGATTTGAGGTAGACATTGGCGCGCTGGCGCAGGGCTTCATCCTTGGGATGCGCGACCAGTTCCTCGATGTCGTCATGATCGGCGATTAGCGCGGGAAGTGGCTCATAGCGGCTAAGGAGCCCGCCAAGTGCCGAGACGGCTAGCCGGAGCGTCGTGTGGCCCTGATCGGACATTTCGCCGAAATAGCTTTCCGCGATGATGCCGCCACCTCTCGTCACGGCGCCATAACCGAGACCTAGGCCGAGAAACATCAACAAAATCCAGCGATATTTCACCGAAACTCCCCTCCTGCCGCAGGCCTCAAACCCGCTCTCCATGAAAGAGTGTAGGAGGAGTGGCGGAATTTTCCAAGTGAGCGGAAAAGGCAGCCGGACAGTCCTGAAAACAAAAAACCGGCCACGAGGACCGGTTTTTTGCAAAGATGATGTCGGAAAAGCTTATGCGCTTTCCTTCGGCGTCAGAACCTGACGGCCGCGATACATACCGGTCTTCAGATCGATATGGTGCGGACGGCGCAGTTCGCCGGAGTTCTTGTCTTCAACATAGGTTGCAGACTTGAGACCGTCAGCCGAGCGGCGCATGCCACGCTTGGACGGGCTTGTTTTTCTTTTTGGTACAGCCATTTTTGTTACTCCACTTAAGCGGCGAAACAACGGAACCGGCCAGAACCAAAGGCCGAATGTCGGATGTCTCGATATCGGAAATTTGGCGCGCTTATACATGCCCAAACGGGCTTTGACCAGCCCTGATACGCATCTTTTTCCGATTCAGCGGAATCGACATGCAGAACCGCAGTGGGTGGCTGCAAATCCCACCTCACCTCTTATCGAAAACGACAAGTTCCTTGAAGTGGTTCATATCCTTGAATTCACAGAAAGCTGGCGGGCGCATCTGTATAACAGGCGCTGCGACGCGCAGTTTTTCCAGTTCCTCATCGAGCATCGCCTGCCAGCGCGGCAGACACTCGGGTTCAAACCAACTGACAATGTAGGACAAGGTGATATGAAACTCATAGGTGTCATGATCGGGATGACGGTAGCCGAAAAAATCGGCGAATGTATCGCGCCAAAGAGCCACGATGCTATCGTCCTCAGCAGTCGCTCCCTTCATGACCATTCCGACCGGGCGCAGGCCCGTAACCCGCATGTTGAATGCCGGCAGTGTCGGAAAAGTAGAAAGACGATCACGATAATAGTCCGTCACCGCGTCGATCGGCGTATCGAGCGGCAAGGTCTGCGGCCAGTAGGGCAGAGCCCGGCGCGACTCGATAACACCTTGAAAAACCGTCATATGCAGGCTGGAAACCGGTGTGAAGGCGAGTTGCGACGCCTCCGGCATGTCAAGGAAACGCTGACGGGTCGAGACGATAGCGCTTTCGGTCTGCGATCCCTCGACAAGATGGCACACGACCGTATTGCCGGGCTCCGGCAAAAACTCACCCTCTGCACTGAAACGGCTGCCCAGATGGCGTGGTGGCTGATCGTGGTTGGCGGTAGAGATATAGTCGAGGTCTTTCGAAACGAGCGGGGCGTGCATGGGAAACTCCTTGTGAGATGTTTCCCCCTAGTCTGCACAGACGACAAAGCAATGACATCGACCGCTCAAAGGCCAGTCAATGCGCCTCATCCCAATTGTCGGCCGCCCGCGCATCCACTTTCAACGGTACCCTCATTGAAATAGCCGGCATGGCCGCATCCTCCATGACTGAGACGACGACAGGCAGGGTCTTTTCGATTTCCGCTTCCTCGACTTCGAAGATGAGTTCGTCATGCACCTGCAACAGCATGCGGGCGGAGAGCTTTTCCGCCTCCAGCGCCGGCTCGATGCGGATCATGGCGCGGCGAATGATATCGGCAGCCGAGCCCTGGATCGGCGCATTGATGGCTGCGCGTTCGTTGAAGGCTTTCACGGATGGGTTGGAAGAGCGGATTTCCGGATAGTGGGCACGGCGGCCGAAAATCGTCTCGACATAACCGTTCTCGCGGGCGAACGCCTTGGTCGCTTCCATGTAGTCACGAATGCCGGGAAACCGCTCGAAGTATTTCTTGATATAGTCCCCCGCCTCCGAGCGGGCTATGCTGAGCTGGTTGGCGAGGCCGAAAGCGGAAATGCCGTAGATGATGCCGAAATTGATCGCCTTGGCGCGGCGGCGCACTTCCGATGGCATGCCTTCCACCGGTACACCGAACATTTCCGATGCGGTCATCGCATGAATGTCGATACCATTTTCGAAGGCGTTTCTGAGCTGCGGGATATCGGCGACATGGGCAAGCACGCGCAGTTCGATCTGGCTGTAGTCGGCCGACAGAAGCTTGTGTCCTGGCGTGGAGATGAAGGCCGTGCGAATCTTGCGGCCTTCGGCGGTGCGGACCGGGATGTTCTGAAGGTTCGGCTCCGACGACGACAGGCGCCCCGTGGTGGTGGAGGCGAGCGCGTAGGAGGTGTGCACCCGTTTCGTCTCGGGATGGATATAGCTGGGTAGCGCATCCGTATAGGTGGATTTCAGCTTGGTGAGCTGCCGCCAGTCGACGATCTTGCGCGGCAGCTCCGCCCCTTCCGCCGCGAGATCCTCCAGAACCTGCGCCGAGGTCGACCACTGGCCGGTCTTGGTCTTGGAGCCGCCCGGCAGTCCCATCCGGCCAAACAGGATATCGCCGAGCTGTTTTGGCGAGCCGATGTTAAAGCGCTCCCCCGCCAGCTCGTAGATTTCCTCTTCGAAGCTCGCAGCCTTCTGCGCAAGTTCGCCAGAAAGGCGTGACAGGATCTGCCGGTCGACGGTGATGCCGCGCTCCTCCATATGTGCCAATACGGGCACGAGAGGCCGTTCCAGCCGCTCATAAACCTTGGTTAGCCGTTCCGAGACGAGCCGGGGCTTAAGCGCCATCCACAGCCGCAGGGTGACGTCAGCATCCTCAGCCGCATAGGCGGTTGCCTTGTCGATGTTGACAAAATCGAAGGTGATGCTCGACTTGCCCGATCCTGTTACATCCTTATAGGCGATCGGCGTGTGACCCAGCCAGCGTTCGGACAGCGTATCCATGCCATGCGTGGTCTTGCCGGCTTCGAGCACATAGGAAATCAGCATCGTATCGTCGAAGCTGCGCATAACCACGCCGTGGCGTTTCATCAGCAGGTAATCGTATTTGAGGTTCTGCGCGACCTTGAGGACAGCCTCGTCCTCAAGCAGGTCCTTCAGACGCTCCAGCGCTTCGGCAAAGGGCGCCTGGCCCTCTGCGAGCTTGATGCCATCGCTGAAGAGATCGCCACCGGAGCCGGTCTTGTGCGTCAAAGGGACATAGGCGGCGCGGATATCCGTGCCTGAGGCATCCTTGCCATTATCGGCAATGGCCAGCGAAAAACCGACGAGTTCAGCCTGCATCGGGTCGAGCGAGGTCGTTTCCGTATCGAAGGCGACGACCCCCGCCTCCCTGGCCGCGGCGATCCAGAGATCCAGCGTCGCGATATCCCTGATCGCCGTATAGGCGGTGGTATCGATCTTGGTGGCGGCAAAAAGCGCCTGTCGCGCCGTGGTGAGATCGGCGGGCGTGCTGCCTTCGCCAATCATCCTTTTTGCGGGAGCTACAGCCGAAGCCGGCCTATTGTTACCCTCGGCGGACACGTCACCAGCCATAGCGGCGGCCGGCGCATCGAGATCGGGACCATGGGCATCGGCGCCCCATTGCACCGGCACATTGGCGGGGTCGATGGCAGAGGCATCGCTGTCAGTCGCTTCGGCGACGCGGCGGGTCAGCGTCGTGAATTCCATGGCCTTCAGGAAGGCAATGAGCTTCGGACCGTTCTGCGGCTCAAGCACCAGTTCCTCGAGAGACTGCTCCAGCGGCACATCGGTTCTGAGCGCCACGAGCTGTCTGGAAAGGCGGGCAAGCTCCGCATTGGCGATGATGTTTTCCCGGCGTTTCTGCTGCTTGATTTCCCCTGCCCGCGCCAGAAGCGTATCGAGATCGCCATATTCCTCCAGCAGCTGCGCCGCCGTCTTCGGCCCGATGCCGGGAATGCCCGGAACATTATCAGTGGAATCGCCGGTCATCGCCTGCAGGTCGATCATCTTTTCGGGGCCGACGCCCCATTTTTCGATGACGTCGGGAACGCCGATCTGCTTGTCCTTCATGGCATCGTACATATGCACATTGGCGGTGACGAGCTGCATCAGATCCTTGTCGGACGAGATGATGGTGACATCGGCGCCGATCGCCTCGGCCTGCCGGGCATAAGTGGCGATGATATCGTCTGCCTCGAAGCCTTCCGTTTCGATGCAGGGAAGGTTGAAAGCGCGCGTCGCCTCGCGGATCAGACCGAATTGCGGCACCAGATCTTCCGGCGGCGCAGAGCGATTGGCCTTGTAGAGGTCGTAGAGCTCGTTGCGGAAGGTTTTTGACGAATAGTCGAAAATGACAGCGAAATGGGTCGGCGTGACGCCGACATCGGTATTGCGCGCATCCTTCAGAAGCTTCCACAACATGTTGCAGAAGCCGGAGACGGCGTTGACCGGCAGCCCGTCCGACTTGCGGTTCAGCGGCGGGATGGCATGGAAGGCCCGGAAAATGAAACCGGAGCCGTCAACGAGGAAGAGATGATCGCCTTTTTTCATGGGTAGCATGGATAGCGCGCCAGAGGTGAAAGGTCTATCGTCGAGATCAGATGCGAGGCTATATCTTTGATGATTTCTAGGGAAAAAGCCGATGTCCAAAGTTTCTATATTTAAGGCCTATTTCGGAGCAGTTTTTCTCACCGCCATAATCGCGATTGCCGCTTGGTGGCAGGGGGATAACGCAACAACGATTTTTCACAAAGCCCTCGTCGTGCCGCTTTACCTGTTAGCGAGCACGGGTCTGCGCAGCTATTTCCCAGAGATATTCGACTCTAAACGCGGTATTTTGGGCACGCTTGAGTTTCACATCCTTAATTCAGCGATCCTGGCGGCATTCTTCATTCTTGTACTCCGTCCTTTTCCAGACGACATTGGCAACCAGCTAGTATCTTTCTTCTTCTTGATCGCCTTTACGGGGACCGCCAATTTCGCAAGGGCGATGCACGCGAGGAAGAAAAATCAATACAGCGACCAAACGTCACCACACCTTACCGATTTGTAATCCGCTCTTCCCTTGAAAAGCCGCATTTGCACACACATTTCTTAGAGGACGGCGCCTGATCACGCCGTAGTCTGATAGCTGGCTCGTCCCCCGCCGCGTCAGACCGGACAAAGGCCTTTCCCCCTCTCCGGGCCTTTGTCCTCCAATATGACCGCCATGGCCGACCCCTCCCGGCCATGGCGGTTTTATTTTGCCCCCTGTTTGGGCTAGTCTAAACATATCATGCGATATATACCACGCTATTAAAGTTACCGGCTTTCCGCTGGTGGCGACGTGCATGGACGGAAGAATGGGTTTTTCCCGGGATGAATCGGCAATCTATCTCGCCGCGAAGATGGCGCGGGAATTTACCATGGCGCTGCAGAAAAGAGCCGCTGCGCTCGGTTTTTCTCCCGGCCAATTTCCCATCCTCATCGAGCTCTGGCATGAAGAAGGCCTGACCCAGCGGCAATTGCTTGATCGAATCGATGTCGAACAGGCAACGCTTGCCAACACGCTGTCTCGCATGGAACGTGACGGGCTGATTGTCCGCAAATCCCATCCGAGCGATCGCCGCGCCCAGATCATCGAACTGACCCAGCGTGGCAGGGATCTGGAGGCGAATGCCATCGCCGCTTCCGAGGCCACCGAAGACACATTGCTTGCGAATTTCCGCCGCTTCGAGCGACAGCTTTTGCTGGAATATATGCGCCGGGCGATCGAAAGCGCAAAAAAAGCAAAATAACGTCTACGGTCCAAAACCGCTTCGCAGTTTTCGTGAACTGCTCTATCGTTCCGGCGGCCACGCGCTTGCCGATTCACGACAAGCCCGCGCCTTGTTTCCCGCGATGTGCGATGCCCGGATATTTCGTCTTTCGCCGGGTCACGACAGACATGACAGGATCAGCGATGACAGACGTTTCCCCTATTCTTTCCAACGCCGACGACAATCTGACTTCCAGCCTGGAGCGGCTTTTCGAACTCGTGCGCATTCCGTCGATTTCCACCGATCCCGCCTATAAGGCAGAATGCCGCAAGGCTGCGGACTGGCTGGTGAGGACGCTTTCCGCGCTCGGTTTTACGGCTTCGGTGCGCGATACGGCCGGTCACCCGATGGTGGTTGCGCATCACGATGCGGCGACCAAGGATGCGCCGCATGTACTTTTTTACGGCCATTATGACGTTCAGCCGGTCGATCCGCTGGAACTCTGGGAAAATGATCCGTTCGAGCCTGCCATCAAGGATATCGGCGCCGGCCGGAAGGTGATCACCGGACGTGGCACGGCTGACGACAAGGGCCAGCTGATGACCTTCGTCGAGGCCTGCCGGGCCTATAAGGCAGTCAATGGTGTCCTGCCAGTGCGTGTTACCATTCTGTTTGAAGGCGAAGAGGAATCCGGCTCGCCTTCGCTGAAACCGTTCCTCGACGCCAACGCGCAGGAACTGAAGGCCGATTATGCGCTGGTCTGCGATACCGGCATGTGGGACCGGGATACGCCCGCCATCGCCGCTGCGCTTCGCGGGCTGGTTGGCGAAGAGATCGTCATCACCGCGGCAGACCGCGACCTGCATTCCGGCCTTTTTGGCGGCGCCGCCGCAAATCCGATCCACATCCTCACCGATATCCTCGCCGGACTGCATGACGAGACGGGCCGCGTGACGCTTGCCGGCTTTTATGACGGTGTGGAAGAACCCCCTGCCAACATCAAGGCATCCTGGGAAACGCTCGGACGTTCGGCGGAAGCCTTCCTCGGTGAAGTCGGCCTTTCGGTTCCCTCGGGTGAAAAGGGCCGTTCCGTGCTGGAGCAGACCTGGGCGCGGCCGACGGCGGAAGTCAACGGCATCATCGGCGGCTACACCGGCGATGGTTTCAAGACCGTGATTGCGGCGAAAGCCTCCGCCAAGGTGTCGTTCCGCCTCGTCGGCGAGCAGAACCCCGCAGCCATTCGCGACAGCTTCCGGGCCTATGTGCGCTCCAAAATTCCAGCCGATTGCTCCGTGGAGTTCCACGAGCATGGCGCATCACCAGCCATCCAGCTGTCTTACGACTCGCCCGTGCTCACCAAGGCCAAAAACGCGCTATCGGAAGAGTGGCCAAAACCCGCCGTTGTCATCGGCATGGGCGGCTCGATCCCGATCGTCGGCGATTTCCAGAAGATGCTGGGCATGGATTCGCTGCTCGTCGGCTTCGGCCTGACTGACGACCGCATTCATTCGCCGAATGAAAAATACGAGCTGCAATCCTTCCATAAGGGCATCCGCTCCTGGGTCCGCATTCTGGACGCACTCGCAGCGAAATGACAAAAAAAAGAGGAAGCACCGGGTAATCCGGCGCTTCCTCTTTTCCGTTTGCGCATCGCAAAAACAAAAAGGCCGGGCGAGCCCGACCTTTCCATCCGTTTTTCGTCAGTGCCAGTACATCCGTGGTCAAAGCGTTCAACGGTCTGATGTTCCAGGGCGCGTCTATTTTTATGGACGCTGCCTTTCACCATCAGGATCGGCTGCTTCGGTTAATCTTTGGTTAACACGATAACAGCGGCACTTTCAAAATGCCCGCCTGACAGTTTTCATCCGAAACACTGCTGAACCCTATATTGGTATGCACTCCCGCCTTTTCAAGACCTGCCTGTTCGGCACGTCTTTCAAAAGAAAAAGGCCGGAAAAATCCGGCCTCTCCATTCATGCGAATGACCCTTAAGGCCAAAGCGCTTATCAGGAAGCGACGAGCTCACCTGCGGACATCTTGCCCGAGCGGCGGTCCTGCATCAGCTCGTAGGAGAGCTTCTGACCGTCGTTGAGGGCGGTCAGACCAGCACGCTCAACAGCGGAGATGTGAACGAATACGTCCTGCGAACCGTCGTCCGGCTGAATGAAGCCGTAGCCCTTGGTTGCGTTGAACCACTTTACTGTACCAGTCGCCATAACGATTTCCTTCCGTTGGCAATTGTATTTGCACTGCAAGCAGTGCGGACTTGGGTCGAATTTGAAGGAAAAGATCGTCGTGAGCGTCTGGAAAGACGCCGAAGCTCTGGTCGTCAAACAAATATCGATGGCGAAGTACGTAGGTTGGAAGGGTCTCAAAGTCAAGTTTCTTTGAACAGCGCAGCGTCTCAGAGAGGAGGGATAAAAAGACAACCAGATCGCCAAAAACGCAAAAACCCGGCGCGGGAGGAGGTGCGCCGGGTTCTTGAAACTGACTGACAATTGGGAGGAGGAGTATTGTCAGTCCAATCGGGCGACGCTGGGAGGAGGAGTGCGTCGCTTCGATGATTTGAAGATACAGGATACCAGCTTAAAAAACAGACGTTTCATCGCAGCGCAGCATTGCAAAAAATGCATAGCTATTTCAGGGCGACTTGAAGCCTGCCCGCGTAGCGCCTAATAAATACGCATGTCTATCGAATCCGTCAGAGCCTTTTTCATCGAGAAATCACCCGGAGTGACCGTGATTGAAACGGAAGGGAGTTCGGCGACGGTTGCACTGGCCGCTGAAGCGCATGGGGTCGACCCCGACCAGATCGCCAAAACCATCTGCCTGAAGGCTGGCGACACCATTCTTCTCGTCGTCGCCGCCGGCACCAGACGTCTCGACAACCGCAAATTCCGCGATCATTTCGGTGCGAAGCCACGCATGCTCGGAGCGGAAGAGGTAGTTGCGGTGACCAGCCATCCCATCGGTGGCGTGTGTCCTTTCGGCCTTCCTTCGGCCCTACCGGTGTTTTGCGACATATCGTTGAAAAACTATCAAGAGGTGGTTCCAGCGGCTGGCGCCACCAATGCGGCGGTGAAGATTTCGCCTGATGTCATGGTTGAATTGACCGGAGCGGAATGGGTCGACGTCTGTCAATGACGCCGATTTGATCCTGCCAGGACTTAACCCCGCCTTAAATCGCCGCATTTACACTCTTCATCCTGGATTAAGGATCGCGCAGGCATAGAGACGCGAATAGGAGCGACTTAGGCTGGATGGCAGGCAAGGGTAAATCACGCGAACGGGTAGAACCTTCTTTCGGGGATTTTCACGAGTCCGGTGATGACCTGCGTCTTGACGCCAGCGAACGCATCAGCGGAGCCTCAAAACAGCAAGCCAAGAAACCGAGACCGGCATCCGGCCGTACCAAATCCCGGAAGAAAGAAAAGCGTAGCCGCAATTCGGGCCGGGGCGTGACGGGCTTCATCCGCTCCCTCTTCTACTGGTGCATCGTGCTCGGCATCTGGGGCGGTATCGGCGTTGCCGGGCTTGTCCTTTATTATGGTGCGCGCATGCCGAGCGCCAGCAGCTGGTCCATTCCCGAACGGCCGCCGAATGTGAAGATCGTTTCGGTCAATGGCAGCGTGCTTGCCAATCGCGGCACCACCGGCGGCGAGGCGCTCGCGCTGGAAGACATGTCGCCCTATATTCCGCAGGCGGTCATGGCGATCGAAGATCGCCGGTTTTATTCGCATTTCGGGGTCGATCCGCTGGGTCTCGGACGCGCCATCGTGACGAATGTGCTGACGGGACGAGCTGTCCAGGGCGGATCGACGCTGACGCAGCAACTGGCGAAAAACCTGTTTCTCTCGCCCGACCGGACGCTGGAACGCAAGGTGCAGGAAGTGCTTCTGTCCTTCTGGCTGGAGCACGAATTCACCAAGGACCAGATCCTCGCGATGTATCTCAATCGCGTCTATTTCGGCTCCAATGCCTATGGCGTCGAAGCGGCTTCCCGGCGCTACTTCAACAAATCCGCGCGCGACGTCAATCTGGGCGAAGCGGCAATGCTGGCCGGGCTTCTCAAAGCGCCCTCACGCCTTTCGCCGGCGCGCGATCCGCAGGCGGCGGAAGAGCGGGCGCAGGTGGTGCTGCAATCCATGCGCGATGTCGGCTTCATCACCGATGACGAAATCAAGACCGCGATGTCGCAGCCGCCGACAAAGGCGAAGCGGTTCTGGTCGGGTGCCGAACATTACGCCGCCGATATGGTGCTGGAGGAAGTCCGCGGCCTGGTGGGCGAGGTCAAGCAGGACATCGTTGTCGATACAACCATCGACCCCAATCTCGAGCGCGACGCCGAAAAGGCGCTGACCCATGTGCTGCAGGGTGACGGCAAAAAACAGGGTGCCTCGCAGGCGGCGCTGGTTTCGATAGACGGTACGGGCGCGATCCGGGCCGTCGTCGGCGGGGCAGATTATGCGCAAAGCCAGTTCAACCGCGCCGTAAAGGCAAAACGGCAACCGGGTTCCGCCTTCAAGCCCTTCGTTTACGTCGCCGCACTCGAATCGGGGCTTACCCCCTACACGATCCGCAATGACGGGCCGGTGCGCATCGGAAACTGGACACCGGAAAACTACGAAAAGAAGTATCGCGGCGAAGTCACGCTCGCCACCGCGCTTGCCAATTCACTGAACACGATCGCCGCACAACTGGTGATGGAGGTCGGCCCGGAACGGGTGACGCAGGTGGCGCATCGCATGGGCATCGAATCGGAGCTGCAGAACAATGCCTCCATCGCCCTCGGCACCTCTGAGGTGTCGCTGATGGAGCTGACCGCCTCCTATGCTCCCTTCATGAATGGCGGCTACAAGGCGACGCCGCACATCGTCAAGCGTATCACCGATGCCGACGGCAAGGTTCTTTACGAAAACAAATACGATAATCCACCGCGCGTGCTGAGCGAAGAGATTGCCGCGACCATGAACGGCATGTTGTCCCGCGTCATCACCGAAGGCACCGGCAAGGCCGCGCGCCTGCAAGGCTGGCAGGCGGCAGGAAAATCCGGCACGACCCAGTCCTTCCGCGATGCACTTTTTGTCGGCTACACAAGCAACCTCACCACCGGCGTCTGGTTCGGCAATGACGACGGCACCTCCATGAAGAAGGTCACCGGCGGCGGACTGCCGGCACGGGCATGGAAGGATTTCATGACCGCTGCCCATTCCGGGCTCTCGCCTTCGCCGCTTTTCGGCCTCGGCGCAGGTGGCGTACCGCCGCTCGGGGACATGCAGCAGCCGGCACCGGAAGCCGCCCCCTCATCCATCGGCGAGATCATTTCCAATGCGCTGGGTGGCGGAACGACGGACACCCGCGCCTATCCCGATGCGCCGGTTTCACCCAACCAGCCGGGCATGGCCATGCCGCCGGCGAACATACCCTCCCGCGATATCGAACCAGGCTACCAGGCCGGCAACGGGCCCGTGCCACCCGCCGACATAGGCGGCCAGGCCCCCGCACAATCGGGGCCGAAGCAGACGACGCTGCTTGACATTCTGATGGGAAATTGACCCGCGTCTGGTAATGGGCCAGCGGAGATCATCACGAATGGCGAGATGGTAGCAACACACTCGCCCTCCCGAAAAACCCCGCTTTTCCGGAGACTTTGCCCTTCGCATCCGCAGCCATGAGCGGAGGCGGCGCGACGGCGCAACATATGCGTGCGCGCCGATTAACCCTAGATTGCCATTTGCGCAAATACGACTACATTTCGGGTGACTTTTTAGGGTAAATGAATTATTAATCGTTCATATAAATTAATTTTCTTGTTTCAAAATAACTTTTCAGGGTTCCATATTATGCTGGGTACTAAAAGCTCATCGCATGCCGTTTTTTACGGCGCTCCCTATCCTGCCGTCCCGTTTGAAACGGCGGAAATGCAATCTCCCATATCGGATAAAAAACCATCTTCATTGCAGCGCGGTCAGTTTGCGCTCAAAAGAACCATAGACATTGCAGGGGCGTCCATCGCCCTTGTCGCACTTGCCCCTGTATTGGCGACCGTCGCATTGCTGGTAAAGCTCGACAGCAAAGGCCCGGTCCTGTTCTCGCAGGTCCGCTGGGGCATGAATGGAAGAAAAATCCGCGTCTATAAATTTCGCTCGATGCAGGCCGAACTGGGTGATGTCACCGGAGTAGCGCAAACGGTGAAGAACGACCCGCGGATAACCCGTATTGGCGCCATTCTCCGGCGTACGAATATCGACGAACTGCCGCAGCTGATCAATGTCCTGAAGGGCGACATGTCGCTGGTGGGCCCACGCTGCCATGCCGTCGGCATGCTGGCAGCCGGCCGTCTTTATGAGGAGCTGGTTCCGCACTATCACATGCGGCACCGAATGCGGCCCGGCATTACCGGCCTCGCCCAGATGCGGGGACTACGCGGCCCGACGGATCGCAGCGACAAGGCTCGTGCCCGAATCGTCTCCGATCTCTATTATGTCGAGAATTTTTCGGTCTGGCTGGATATCAAGATCATGGTCGGAACGGTGATTTCCGAATTGCGCGGCGGCAAGGGCTTCTGATTTTTCAGGCGCCATTGCCGTATTTTCAATCCGCCCGTCCAAAAACAAAAGCCCGGCAGCGATACCGGGCTTTTATCATGAACCATCATGATCATCAGTTCATCGGTGCGGGAGCCGCATTCGGATCCGGAAGCGGAGCCGGGTTTGCCGAAAGTGAGCGCAGATAAGCGATGAGGTCGGCTCTTTCCGTTTCCTTCTTCACACCCGCAAATCCCATGGCCGTGCCGGGAACGTGTTTCTTGGGGGCTTCGAGGAAGTAGTTGAGATGATCGTAATCCCAATGCACGGAAGCACCCTTGGAGAAATCCTTCATCCCAGCGGAGTAGCTGAAACCTTCGTGGCTGGCGATCGGCCGGTTGACGACATCGAAGAGATTGGGGCCGACCTTGTTTGCACCACCACTCTCTCCGGTATGACAGCTCGTACACTTCTTGAAGACCGCTTCACCCTTGGCGGCATCGGCGCTCGCAAGCAATTTTGCGATCGGCGTCGCGGCTGCAGCGGCTTCTCCGCCACCGGCTTCACCACCGCCGCTTTCTGCCGCAACAATGGTGTAACCTTCCTTTTCGGGCGCAGGCGCATGAAAAATGCCCTCAGACGCAATCGACACCGACATCAGGACGAAAACCGTGCCCAGCAACGCCCCAACGCCCATATTAACATAAGAATTCATCTATATGCGCTCCCTCGCATCCGCTCCATATAACCGGGCATCTTGAAATTACTCGAAAGCTATGGCTTTTGCACAGCCTGCGCAACTTGAATGATGGTCCCCACTCCGTGACGTTTTGACACTTTTCGGGCGGGATTTGAAGGGTGTCGGATGAAGAATCGGGATTTCGAGAAAGCGGTGGTCCTTATACCGGCCCGGATGGCATCCACACGCCTTCCAGGCAAGCCGCTCGCGGATATTGGCGGCAGGCCAATGATCGTGCAGGTGGCGTTGCGCGCACGCGAGGCCGGTGCGGAACGAATCGTTGTCGCAGTCGACGACGAGCAGGTATTTGCAGCCGTTCAAAACGCCGGTTTCGACGTGATGATGACACGCGGCGACCACCAGTCCGGCTCCGACCGCATTTTCGAGGCGCTGCAAAAGGCCGACCCCTATGGCAAGGCGGAATACGTCATCAACGTCCAAGGCGACCTTCCGACCATCGAGGCGGAAACTATCCGTGCCTCGCTACGCCCGATGGAAAATGCTGCCGTCGATATTGCGACGTTAACGGTTGAAATCACCGACGAAGAGGAAAAAACCAATCCGAACGTGGTGAAAGTCGTTGGCAGCCCGCTTTCCGAAACACGATTGCGCGCGCTTTATTTCACCCGCACCACCGCGCCTTATGGTGATGGGCCGCTTTATCACCACATCGGGCTTTACACCTATCGCCGCGCCGCACTTGAAACATTCGTGCGCCTGCCGCCCTCGCCTCTGGAATTGCGTGAGCGGCTGGAACAGCTGCGTGCGTTGGAAGCGGGCATGCGCATCGATGCGGAAATCGTCCGGTCTGTTCCGCTTGGCGTCGACACGCCGCACGATCTCGAAAAAGCCCGCAAGATTCTTGCAGGCAGAACCCTCTAACGGACAGTCCCATGAATTTGATTACAAATCGCATTGCCTTTCAGGGCGAGTTCGGCGCGAATTCCGACATGGCATGCCGTGACATGTTTCCGGATATGGAGCCATTGCCATGCCCGACATTCGAGGATGCCTTCAACGCTATCGAAAATGGCGAAGCCGATCTCGGCATGATCCCGATTGAAAACACGCTGGCCGGCCGAGTCGCGGATATTCATCACCTGCTGCCCGAATCACGCCTGCACATCATCGGCGAATATTTCATGCCGATCCGTTTCCAGCTGATGGTGGTGCCGGGCGTGACGAAAGACGAGATCCGCACCGTCCACAGCCATATCCATGCACTGGGCCAGTGCCGCAAGATCATCCGTTCGAACGGCTGGAAGCCCGTCATCGCCGGCGATACGGCGGGCTCCGCAAGGCTGGTTTCCGAAAAGGGCGACCGCAGCATGGCGGCTCTCGCGCCGCGTCTTGCCGCGGATCTCTACGGTCTCGATATTCTCGCTGAAAATGTCGAGGATTCGGAAAACAACGTTACGCGCTTCGTCGTGCTCTCCCGCGATGAGAACTGGGCCAAGCGTCAGTCGAGCGACGAAATTGTCGTCACGACTTTTGTCTTCAATGTTCGCAACATTCCGGCCGCGCTCTACAAGGCCATGGGCGGTTTTGCCACCAACGGCATCAATATGACGAAGCTCGAAAGCTACCAGCTCGGCGGCAAATTCGTGGCGACGCAGTTTTATGCCGATATTGAAGGCCACCCCGATGACGAACCGGTGCGGCATGCGCTGGACGAGCTGCGCTTCTTCTCGGAAAAAGTCCGCATTCTCGGCGTCTACAACGGCCATGCGATGCGCGGCAAGCTCAACCAGAGCTGAGCCTGCCGCAACCCCTCACTCGGGCCATTCCACCCAGTCGCGCATCAGCCGATGCGCGATGGCGCCGATCGGCGGGGCTGAAAAACCTTCCCCCGCCGGGGCCTCCAGCATCTTGGCTACTTCTTCCCTGGTGAACCACCGGCAATCCTCAAGCTCGATCTCGTCGCGGGCAATATCGGACGAGAGAGCCTCGGCGTAACAGCCGATCATCAGCGTGTGCGGCATCGGCCAGGGCTGGGAGGCGTGATACCGCACCCGGCCGATTTCGACCCCGGATTCCTCATGCGTTTCACGGCGCACTGCCTGCTCTATCGTCTCGCCCGGCTCCACGAAACCGGCAAGGCAGGAATACATGCCCGATGCAAAATGCGCGCCGCGACCAAGCAGGCAGAGATCACGCTCGATATCGATCGTCATCATGATGACAACGGGATCGGTGCGCGGAAAAATGGTGTGACTACAGGAGGCGCAGATGCGCTTGTAGCCGCCAATCCGCTGCTCCATGGTCCCACCGCACCTGCCACAGAAGCGGTTATCGGCATTCCAGTGGGTGAGGCTGACGGCCTGGGCGACCTCGCTCAGCAATTCCTCGTCGAGAAGATGATCTCGATAAAGCGTGCGGGCGTCCGCCAGCTTGTAGTGGCTCGCCAGCTGGTCTTCGGCCACGGCAACCGGCACCGCGATTCTCGGTTCGCCGGTTTCGCGATATCCCAGCAGCACGGCATTGTCGAAATCCGGCTGCAACTCGGCCAGCTCATAGGCGGAAAACAGGGGATCGATGACCTGCTCGTCATGTTTCAGAACAAGCCGGTTGCCCGAAAAGGCAAAAATATGGGTGCCGTCAACCTTCAGAGCCTCGGCAACACATTCCTCGGTTCGCTTTTCAGCGAAACGGTCGAGAGCATTTTTGGAAAAGGCCGTCAGCAGGCTTGCTTCGGGATGGGGGGCAGTGGTTTCAAAAATTTTCATTGACATCATCAGAGCGCGCCGGAGATTTTTTTCATCAAACTTTCCTTCTCGCCCACCGCATAAGGCACCGCCGTTCCGTGCCCCCAGATAGGACCGGGCCAGCAGGTGTCGCCTTCATTGCGGGCGATAATATGGACATGCAGCTGCCGGACGATATTGCCCAAGGCACCGACATTTATCTTGGTGGCTCCGGTGATTTCCTTCAAGGCGGATGCGACGAGATTGGTCTCGAATGTCAGCACGGCCTGATCGAGCGGGGTGAGATCGAACAATTCGCTGACGCCGTCTCTTTGCGGCACCAGCAACAGCCAGGGCCAGCGATTGTCATTCTGCAAGCGAAGCTCGCAAAGACCCAATCGTGTCACCAGGACGCTGTCGCGCGCCAGTCTCTCGTCCAGCCGGAATGTCTCCAAGGTGTCCTCCATGTTTGTTTTCATCGTGATAGCAGTTTTTTGAAGGCTTGGCTTGCATTTGCTGTCGATATTGCCGATATGTGGCCCCGGGAGGTTGGTGGTGGACGAGCCACTCGCCAACCGGGTCAGGTCCGGAAGGAAGCAGCCCTAACGAGCCAGGCACGGGTCGCCGTGCCAGCCTCCCACCTTTTTTAAAAGACGTGCTCAGCTTTCGCCGGGCCAGTTCCGCGCCCCGAGACAACTGGCAAAACAAACTGGCGAGGCAATGAGCGATACCGTACCCCCCAAATCAAGCGAATCCCAGGTCGGGACCGGCTACCGGGTACTGGCGCGCAAATATCGCCCGAAGGATTTCTCCGATCTGATGGTCGGCCAGGAGCCGATGGTTCGAACGCTGACCAACGCGTTTGAGACCGGCCGCATCGCGCAGGCCTATATGCTGACCGGCGTTCGCGGCGTGGGCAAGACGACCACGGCCCGCATTCTCGCCCGCGCACTGAATTACAAGACCGACACCATCGACAAACCGACCATCGACCTTCGTATTCCCGGCGAACATTGCCAGGCGATCATGGAAGGCCGGCATGTCGACGTGATCGAGATGGACGCCGCATCCCATACCGGCATCGACGATATTCGTGAGATCATCGAGCAGGTGCGCTATCGCCCGGTCTCGGCGCGCTACAAGGTCTATATCATCGACGAAGTGCACATGCTGTCGACGCAGGCTTTCAACGGTCTTCTGAAGACCCTGGAAGAGCCGCCGGAGCATGTGAAATTCATCTTCGCGACCACCGAAATCCGCAAGGTGCCGATTACCGTTCTGTCGCGCTGCCAGCGTTTCGACCTGCGCCGCATCAGCGCCGCCGATCTTGTCGGCCTGTTCACCGCCATTGCCGGCAAGGAAGGTTTCGAAGCCGAGCCGCAGGCGCTGTCAATGATCGCCCGCGCAGCCGAGGGTTCCGCCCGTGACGGTCTTTCCCTGCTCGACCAGGCGATTGCCCATGGCGGCGGCCGTGTGGAGGCCGAAGCGGTGCGCGGCATGCTCGGCCTTGCCGACCGTGCGCGCATTGTCGATCTCTTCCAGCATGTCGTCAAAGGCGATGTGGCGGCTGCCCTTTCGGAATTCAACGGACAATATGAGGCTGGCGCAAACCCGGTTGTCGTTTTGAACGACCTCGCCGATTTCACCCATCTCGTCACCCGCATGAAATACGTTCCCGACGCAGCGGAAGACCCCTCGCTTTCCGAAATCGAGCGCACGCGCGGCGCGGAGTTTGCCGAAACCATCGCTGTAACGGCGCTGTCACGCATCTGGCAAATGCTGCTGAAGGGCATTCCGGAAACGGAAAACGCTTCGCGCCCGGCGGGTGCCGCTGAAATGGTGCTGATCCGGCTTTCGCATGCCGCCAATCTGCCGGCACCGGAAGATGCGGCGCGGCGCCTGCTGGAGCTTTCCAGCGCTGACGGCAGTTACACCAATGGCGGACCTTCCGGCGGCGGCAACGGCGGTGGCGCGCGCGCCTATTCGTCGGCGCAGACCGTGGCAGCGGCAAGACCTGCAGAATTTGCCGCCCCGAGGCAGGCCGGTCCGCAGCCCTCCACCATGCTGCGCGCCGTTCCAGACAGCCGGCCGCAGGAGATGCAGGTCGCGGCCCCGAAAACCGAAGAACGGCCGGAGCCGAAGGTTCCCGTCAATTCGCTGCAGGATATTGCCGATCTCTGCCAGAAAAACCGTGATCCTGTCATGCGGGCGAAGGTGCGCAACTTCGTGCGGCTGGTTCGGCTGGAGCCCGGCCGCCTTGATATGCGCCTCGGCGAAGGCGCCCCCGGCTCGCTGCCCGGTGAGCTTGGCGTCAAGCTGAAGGAATGGACCGGTATCCACTGGATCGTCAGCCTCAGCAAGGAACAGGGCGAGCCGACCTTGGTCGAGGCGGAAGGCAATGCCCGCGATGCCCGCCTGGTCGACGCGCGTCAGGATCCTGATGTTGCCGCGATCCTGGCGCAGTTTCCCGGCGCAAAAATCACCGACGTACGTATTCGCGCGGCGATACAGGATGAGGCGGAGGATATCACCCCGCCATCGGTTGCCGAATCGAGCGAAGGCGACATCCTTCCCGGCGACGACATCGAGTTTTAAACAAGAAGAACAGGAGATTGGCACATGCGCGACATCATGGGTATGATGGGCAAGGTCAAGGAAATGCAGTCCAAGATGGAGAAGGTGCAGCAGGAAATTGCCGCCCTCGAAATCGAAGGCCGGGCCGGTGGCGGTCTGGTGACCGTCATTTTGAACGGCAAGGGCGAAATGCGCGGCCTGAAAATCGATCCTTCGCTCTTCAAGGAAGACGAGGTCGAAATCCTCGAGGATCTGATCGTTGCGGCCCACAAGGACGCCAAGGAAAAGGGTGAAGCGCAGGCCCAGGAAAAGATGGCTGACCTGACCGCAGGTCTGCCGCTACCGCCCGGCATGAAGCTGCCTTTCTGAGATATTCCAACTGAAGAGGATGGCGTTGAGCATTCGCCATCCTCATCTCAGGACACGGCCTAAGATTCCAGCATCGCACGAAATCGGCTTGCGAGCGGTGTTTCAAGATAGGCCGTGCGTTCGGCCTCGTTGAGTTGCATGGGACGGAAGCGCTGCAGGATAGTCGGTATCGGCAGTTTCGTTCCCGGATAGGGTTCGAACATCACCTCCTCACCGGCCGCAAGCATTCCACCTTTCAGCACCCGGCAATAAAAACCCGACTGGCCCGCCTGCCGGAAACGCGGGGCAAAATTGGGATCGCCGATGCGGGCCGACAGCGTGGCGCAGGGGATGCGGGCAGCGGTCACCTCCAGCACGACGTCGTTGGCCGTAAACCTGTCGCCCACATGCAGTTTTGCGCTGTCGACACCATCAAGCACGAGATTCTCGCCGAAAAATCCGGGTTCGACCGTGGAGCCCAAGGTGCTGGACCAGAAGTCGAGATCGACTGAGCCCATCACGTAAATCGCCTGATCCGGTCCGCCATGATGTTTGCGATTGCAGACGGCGTCGCTGACAATGCCTTCCGCGTCGACCATGACTGGGCCGTTCACGGCATGTTTGAAGATGCCCGTCTTCGTCGTCTTTCCCGGCAGGCTTTTTGCCTCGCCCCGGCACACCGCCCTGATTTTCATCGACTGCCCTTCAAGCTTCATGATTCCCGTTTCCCGATTTATGCAGTAGAAAGCGCTCATGGCAAAACGAGTCACCGGTCCCGAAATTGAAAAACTGATCCAGCTTCTGGCAAAAGTGCCGGGGCTTGGCCCCCGCTCGGCGCGGCGGGCGGCATTGCATCTCATCAAGAAGAAAGAACAGCTTCTCGGGCCGCTCGGCCATGCCATGGGCGAAGCCTATGACAAGGTGAAGATCTGCTCCTGCTGCGGCAATGTCGATACGATCGATCCCTGCACTGTCTGCGCCGATGACCGGCGTGACCAGTCCGTCATCATCGTGGTGGAAGACGTGTCGGATCTCTGGGCACTGGAGCGGGCGGGCGCGATGAACACAGCCTATCACGTTCTGGGTGGCACACTGTCACCGCTCGATGGCGTCGGACCGGAGGACCTGAACATCAAGGGCCTGATCGACCGCGTGAGTGCTGGCGGCATTCGCGAGCTCATCATCGCCGTCAATGCGACGGTGGAAGGACAGGCGACTGCCCATTACATCACAGACCGCCTCTCCGGCCTCGGCATCAAGATCACGAGGCTCGCCCATGGCGTGCCTGTGGGCGGTGAGCTTGATTATCTCGACGAGGGCACATTGACGGCGGCGCTTCGGGCGCGAACGACGATCTGAAGCCTTCCCTCCCCACCATCCAAGAGGAGACCGAATGCCACACCGATTTGCTACCAAGGCACTGGCCGCCATTCTTTCCGTTTTTTCAGCAACGACAGTTCTTGCACAGTCCGCCCCGAAAGGTGCTGCTGCCGCCAAATATGATGCAGACTTCAATGCCTGGCTGAAAAAGGAAATCTGGCCGGAGGCCCGCAAGGCCGGCATTTCCCAAGAGACGCTGGAGGCCACGCTCAGCGGTCTTTCCATCAGCTGGAACCTGCCCGATCTTGTCATTCCCGGTCAGAAACCGCCGAAGGAACAGAGCCAGAGCCAGGCGGAATTCTCCTCGCCTGGCGCTTATTTCTCCGAAAAGCGGTTACAGGGGCTTGCCGTTACCGGCCGTTCGCTTGCGGCCACGCACGCAGCGACGCTGCGCAGGATCGAGACGAAATATGGTGTTCCCGGCGATATCGTCGTTGCGATCTGGGGCCGCGAATCCGGTTTTGGTCGGGCAAAATTGCCGCATTCGGTGGTCGATGTGCTGGCCACGAAAGCCTATATGTCGACCCGCAAGGAGATGTTCCGCACCGAGCTGATCGATGCGCTGAAGATCGTCGAAAGCGGCGATATAGCGGCTTCACGCATGATGGGCTCCTGGGCCGGCGCGCTTGGCCAGCCGCAATTCATGCCGTCGAGCTATCTCAAATATGCCGTGGATTTCGATGGCGATGGCCACCGCGATATCTGGAATTCGGTGCCGGATGCACTGGCATCCATAGCGAACTATCTTTCCCAGCGCGGCTGGCAGCGCAATCGCGACTGGGGCTTCGAAGTCTCCATCCCCGCCAATGTTTCCTGCGCGCAGGAAGGCCCTGATCTGGCCCGACCGGTGGCCGACTGGGCGAAGATGGGCATTACCCGCATTTCCGGAAAAGCCTTTCCTGTCAATGACCTGACCGCCGACGGCATGATGCTGGTGCCGGCCGGGCGCCATGGGCCGGAATTCGTGGTGACGCCGAATTTCTATGTCATCAAGGAATATAATAATTCTGACCTCTACGCGCTCTTCATTGGCAATCTCGCCGACCGCATCGCCCATGGGGCGGGACCGTTCAAGGGGGAATGGGGCAATGTCGGGTCAATGCTGCGCTCCGACGTGCTGACCATGCAGAAGGCTCTGGTCGCCAAGGGTTACGATGTCGGCAAGGCGGACGGGCTGGCGGGCTTCAAGACGCGCCGCTCACTCGGTGACTGGCAGTCGAAAAACGGCCTTGCACCGACATGTTTTCCCGATGCGACACTGAAGGCGAAGCTGAAATAATCCGTCTCCGGCCCATCGTCTTTTAATGCTGGTCGGTATGGGGCTTGTGAAAGATATCGTCGGTTGGCGGAATGGTCTGCCGTTCGATCATCCGGTGCACCCGCGGCCGCGTCTTGCCGCGGTGAAGCTCCAGTAGCCGGTCCCAGGCTTCCGCATCCGCCTGGGTGCGACGATGGTTGTGGCGGACATATTCCACCCATGTCGGCACGTGGTAACTTTCCGTCCAGATATCGGGGTTTTCGAGATCGCGCATCAGGTTCCAGTTGCGTGCGCCATCGCGCAGACGGATGCGGCGGCGCTCCGCCATCAGCGGCAGGAATTCGCCAAGATCCTCATCATGGATTTCATAATCGATCAGAATGGCGATGGGTCCACTACGCGGCTTGACGTCGAGTCTCAGCGGCGGCTCCACGAAACGATTGAGCGGATCGAGATTGAGCGAAGCGAAGGCGGGCATGGCGAGCTTGAGGCCGACGACAACGCCGAGCAGCATCAGCACGCACGAACAGAGAAGCGAATAGGAAATGCCGTAATCTTCCGCCAACTCGCCCCACAGCCAGCTGCCGACAGCGATGCCGCCGAAGGTGAGCGTCTGATAGAGCGACAGCGCCCGGCCGACCACCCAGCGCGGGGTGGACAGCTGGACGATCGTGTTGAAGAGCGATAGCGCCAGCACCCAGCAGGCACCGGCTATGGCGAGAACCAGCGAGGTGATAATCGAACTGGTGCTGACCGCCGTTACGCCGGAGCTGAAAGCGAAGCCCAGAAAGGCAACACGCACGATCCATTCGCTGGACATGACTTCCCGCAACCGGGCGCTGACGAGCGCACCGCCAATGGCGCCGACGCCGAAGGCACCCAGCATGACGCCGTAGGTCAGCGGGCCGCCCTCGACCAGATCGCGGGCGACAATGGGCATCAGGGCAAGAATGGCACTGGCGGAGAGGCCGAAGAGAAAGCCGCGCACCAGCACCTTGCCGATATTGGGCGACATCGCCACGTAACGCATGCCGGCCGAGATGGCGGCCAGAAGCTGCTCGCGCGGCAGGGTCGACGCATATTTGGGCGGCTGCCAGCGAAACAGCGCATAGATCAGGGTGAAATAGCTCAGCGCATTCACGAAAAAGGCGGCAGCAGCACCGGCGGCGGCAACGATGATACCGCCGATGGCCGGGCCGACGCTGCGGGTGATGTTGAAGCCGACGCTGTTCAGCGTCACGGCGGCGGGCAAATCCTCACGCGGCACCATTTCGCCGACCGAGGCCTGCCAGGAGGGATTGTTGAGCGCCGTTCCGCAGCCGATCATGAAGGTGAAGAACAACAGCAGCCAGGGCGTGAGCCAGCCGGACCAGGCAAAGACGGTGAGCAGCACGGAGGCCGTCAGCATCAGAAGCTGCGCCGAAATCATAATGCGGCGACGGTCGAAACTGTCGGCCAGCGCGCCTGAAATCAGCGAGAACATCATGATCGGCAAAGAGGTGGAAGCCTGCACCAGCGCGATCATGTTTTCCGAACTCGAAAGCGAGGTCATCATCCACGCGGCACCCACCGCCTGGATCAATCCGCCGAAATTCGAGGCAAGGCTCGCGATCCAGATTCGTCTGTAAGTCAAATGCCTTAAAGGCGCGAGTGGCGATTTACGGTCAGGCACGCTCTGTCCACTTGATGCAACTGCGATTTGTCAAACGGCAACTATAGACAGTGCCGACGATCATGCCAGCCTTTCCGACACGGTAAGGGAGAAAATGTGGCAGAGGCGGCACCCAAAGCGGAAGAGCCCGGTAAAACCTTGCAATCCTGCCCCGATGGGTCTATATGACCCCTGAAATTCTTGATCGCTTGATGAAGAGTGGGGCCGCAAGGCTCCGCTCTTTTTCGTTAGGCGAACCGGAAACCACGGGCTAAGTGCCCGGTGAAAATCTAAAGACCGGAAGGCCAGATGGCAGACACCGCACAAGAACCGCGACTGATAACCGAAACGGGCATTGACCAGCGCATTGCCGAGATCATCGAGCCTGTTCTGACGGGCATGGGATATCTCCTGGTGCGCGTGCGGCTCTCCAACCAGAACGGCATGACGCTGCAGGTGATGGCCGAGCGGGAAGACGGAACGATGAACGTTCAGGACTGTGAGGCCATCTCCATGGCGATTTCACCGGTTCTTGATGTGGAAGATCCGGTCGAGAAAGCGTATCATCTCGAAGTTTCCTCGCCCGGCATCGACCGGCCGATGGTTCGTAAAACGGATTTCACCCGCTGGCAGGGCCATCTGGTGAAGGTCGAGACCTCCATTCTGGTCGAAAACCGCAAGCGGTTTCGCGGCAAGATCGTTGAGGTCGATGCGGATAGTTTCAAGCTGGAACGCGATCAGATTGCCTATGGCGAAGAGCCGACGGTCGTCGTTCCGTTCAATGCGCTTTCCGATGCGAAGCTCATTCTGACGGACGACCTTATTCGTGATGCGCTGCGGGCAGACAAGGCGGCAAAGGCCGCCGCCGCAAACCAGAACGACGAAAACGAAGCAGACGAAGACTAATTCCAACGTAACGCCCGGAAAACGGGCGATCCCCGCAATTATGCGACTTACGGAGATAAAAAAATGGCAGTGAGTGCTAACCGGCTTGAGCTTCTGCAGATCGCCGATGCTGTGGCGCGCGAAAAGGTCATCGACCGCGAAATCGTGCTTGCCGCAATGGCCGACGCTATCCAGAAAGCCGCCCGCTCGCGCTATGGTTCGGAAACCAACATCCGCGCCGACATCAACTCCAAGACCGGCGAAATCCGCCTGCAGCGTCTTCTGGAAGTGGTGGAAGCAGCCGAAGACTATTCGACCCAGATTCCGCTCGAACTTGCCCGCGACCGCAACCCCGACGCCAAGCTCGGCGACTTCATCGCCGATCCGCTGCCGCCGATGGATTTCGGCCGTATCGCTGCCCAGTCCGCCAAGCAGGTCATCGTGCAGAAGGTACGTGAAGCCGAGCGCGATCGTCAGTATGACGAGTTCAAGGACCGCATCGGCGAAATCGTCAACGGCACCGTGAAGCGCGTCGAATATGGCAATGTCATCGTCGATCTCGGCCGTGGCGAAGGCATCATCCGTCGCGACGAGATGATCCCGCGCGAAAACATGCGTTATGGCGACCGCGTTCGCGCCTATGTCTACGACGTTCGCCGCGAACAGCGTGGCCCGCAGATTTTCCTGTCGCGTACCCATCCGCAGTTCATGGTGAAGCTGTTCACCATGGAAGTCCCGGAAATCTACGACGGCATCATCCAGATCAAGTCGGTTGCCCGTGACCCCGGTTCGCGCGCCAAAATCGCCGTCATCTCGAACGATAGCTCGATCGATCCGGTCGGCGCCTGCGTCGGTATGCGCGGTTCGCGCGTTCAGGCCGTTGTCGGCGAACTCCAGGGCGAGAAGATCGACATCATTCCGTGGAGCCAGGAACCGGCTTCCTTCATCGTCAACGCCCTGCAGCCGGCGGAAGTCGCCAAAGTCGTTCTGGATGAAGAATCCGAGCGTATCGAAGTGGTTGTTCCCGACGAGCAGCTGTCGCTCGCCATCGGCCGCCGCGGTCAGAACGTGCGTCTGGCATCGCAGCTGACCGGCTGGGATATCGACATCATGACCGAGCAGGAAGAATCCGAGCGTCGCCAGAAGGAATTCAACGAGCGCACGGCACTCTTCATGGAAGCGCTGGATGTCGACGAAATGGTCGGCCAGGTTCTGGCTTCGGAAGGGTTCGCGCAGGTTGAAGAACTGGCCTATGTCGATCTCGACGAAATTACCTCGATCGATGGCTTCGACGAAGACACTGCTGATGAAATCCAGACCCGCGCCCGCGAATATCTGGAACGGCTGGAAGCCGAAATGGACGCCAAGCGCAAGGAACTCGGCGTTACCGACGAGCTGCGCCAGATCGATGGCCTGACCTCGCAGATGATGGTCGCGCTCGGTGAAGACGGCATCAAGACCATCGAGGACTTTGCCGGCTGCGCAGCGGACGATCTGGTCGGCTGGAGCGAACGCAAGGACGGCGAGACGAAGAAGTTCGAAGGCATCTTCTCCAAGCTCGATGTTTCGCGCGTCGAAGCCGAGAACATGGTGGTGCAGGCCCGTCTTCTGGCAGGCTGGATCACCGCTGAAGAGCTTGCTTCCGAACAGGAAGTCGAGGCGGAAGCTGCCGAGGAGGCGGATACCGCCGAACAGGAATGACATCGCAGGCGCATGAGCCGGACGATCTGCCCGAGACTGACGATGACGGGCGGATCAAGGGCGACGTCAATGGACGTATGTGCATTGTGACACGGCAGAGCGGATCGCCAGATGAGTTGATCCGCTTCGTCGCAGGCCCGGACGGCAACGTCGTTCCGGATCTGAAACGCCAATTGCCGGGGCGCGGTTGCTGGGTGACACCCGAGCGCGCCCTGATCGAAAAGGCCATCGCGAAGAAGCTCTTCGCGCGGGCTCTCAAACGCGACGTCAAGGCCGGGCCGGAGCTTCTCGCTCTTCTCGACCGGCTGATGGCGCAGCAGCTTGCAGGCATGATGAACATGGCGCGCAAGGCGGGTCAGTTCATCAGCGGCGCAACGAAGGTCGATGCAGCCGTCCGGTCCGGGAACGCGATCGCCGTGTTCCACGCGACCGATGCTGCGGCCGACGGTGTGAGAAAACTGGACCAGGCCCGCAAGGCCTGGGCGCTCGGCAGCGATGCCGGCAATGAAATTCCGTCCTTCCGGCTCTCCAGCGAAGCCGAAATGGACGAGTTGATGGGCCAGAATGCTTTTATCCATGCCTGCGCGCTTGCAGGGCAGGCGGGTGAGGGTGTAGTGAAGCGCGCAACGATGCTTGAGCAGTACCGCCTTGGCGGTCGATCTCAGGCGGAACGCGACGCTGCCCGGACAGAACAATGACGCGGTTAACCGACATCAACGGTCGCCGCGTTCCGATGCAGCAATTGAACGACGAGACCTGATGGACGTCATCCGGTTCTCGTCCGAAGGAACGGGAACGGAATGACCGACAACAACGACGACAAGACACTCAATGCGCCGGCCAAGAAGACTCTTACCCTGAAACCGGGCGGGATGAATCAGGGCACCGTGCGGCAGGATATGGGTCGAGGTCGCACCAACGCGGTTGTCGTGGAAACACGCAAGCGCCGCCCCCATCGACCTGAAGACGAGAAGCCGGTTCAGCCTGTTGTGGCAGCACCGAAGCCTGCCGCCCCTGCCCCGGTGGCGGCGCGTCCGCAGGCTCCCCAGCCGCGTATTCACCAGCCAGGCGGCCAGCAGCAGCGTCCGGGTTCCTCCCAGTCGCAGCAACGCTCCGGCTCGTCCGCGCCCCAGCAGCGCCAGGCCGACCGTCCGCGTGGCAATGTTCTGCATGATCTTTCGGCAGGCGAAATGGAAGCCCGTCGCCGCGCGCTGATGGAAGCGCAGGCTCGCGACGTGGTTGAAGCCAAGCAGCGCGCCGAAGATGAAGCCCGCCGCAAGGTCGAGGAAGAACAGCGTATCGCCGCCGAAAAAATGGAAGCAGCAAACCGCGCCGCCGAAGAGGCTGCGGCCGCCAAGGTGGCTGCAAGCCAGCCTGCCGCTGAAGTAAGAGCCGAGCCTGCCAGCGAAAGGCCGGCTGCGGCCGCCGCGCCGGCGCCTCGCACTGACGCCCGCCCGCAGTCTGCGGCCGCCGCTCCCCGTTCCGCTCCCGCCACACCCGACGCTGCCGCTCCGCGCGGACGCCGTACCGGTGGTGACGATGAGGACGATCGTGGTGCCGTGCGTCGCGGCAGCAGCCTTCCGGCCCGCGGCAAGGTCGTGGCTCCGGCTCCGGCCAAGCCCGCTGCTCGTCTCAAGACGGAAGAAGAACGCCGTCGTGGCAAGCTGACCGTCACATCCAATCTGGAGGAAGACGGCACGCCGCGCGGCCGCTCCATGGCATCCATGCGCCGCCGGCAGGAGAAATTCCGCCGCAGCCAGATGCAGGAAACCCGCGAAAAGGTTTTGCGCGAGGTCATCCTGCCGGAAACCATCACCATTCAGGAATTGTCGCAGCGTATGTCCGAACGGGCCGTTGACGTCATCAAGTTCCTGATGAAGGAAGGCCAGATGTTGAAGCCGGGCGACGTGATCGACGCCGATCTGGCCGAACTGATCGCGGTCGAATTCGGCCACACCGTCAAGCGCGTGTCTGAATCCGACGTCGAAGAAGGCATCTTCAACCAGACGGACGATGAAGGCGAGATGGTTTCCCGTCCGCCGGTCGTCACCATCATGGGTCACGTCGACCACGGCAAGACGTCGCTGCTCGACGCCATCCGTCAGGCAAATGTGGTTTCCGGTGAAGCCGGTGGCATCACCCAGCATATCGGCGCCTATCAGGTCGAGAAGAACGGTCACAAGATCACCTTCATCGACACGCCCGGCCACGCCGCCTTTACGGCCATGCGTGCCCGTGGTGCGCAGGCAACCGACATTGCCGTTCTGGTTGTTGCCGCAGACGACAGCGTGATGCCGCAGACGATCGAGTCCATCAATCACGCCAAGGCAGCCGGTGTTCCGATCGTCGTTGCGATCAACAAGATCGACAAGCACGAGGCAAACCCGGACAAGGTTCGCCAGCAGCTGCTGCAGCACGAAGTGTTCGTGGAATCGATGGGTGGTGAAGTTCTTGACGTCGAAGTATCGGCCAAGAACAAGCTCAATCTCGACAAGCTGCTCGAGGCGATCCTGCTTCAGGCCGAAATCCTCGATCTGAAGGCAGATCCGAGCCGCACGGCGGAAGGCACGGTCATCGAGGCCGAACTGGACCGTGGACGTGGCGCCGTCGCCACCGTTCTCGTGCAGAAGGGTACACTGAAGCCCGGCCAGATCATCGTCGCCGGCGACCAGTGGGGCCGTGTGCGCGCGCTCGTCAACGACAAGGGCGACCACGTCAAGGAAGCCGGTCCGGCCATGCCGGTCGAAATTCTCGGCCTTTCCGGCACGCCCTCGGCCGGTGACCGTTTTGCGGTCGTCGAAAACGAAAGCCGCGCCCGCGAGATTTCCGAGTACCGCCAGCGTCTGGCCCGCGACAAGGCTGTCGCTCGTCAGACCGGCCAGCGCGGCTCGCTCGAACAGATGATGAGCCAGTTGCAGACTTCAGGATTGAAGGAATTCCCGCTGGTCATCAAGGCGGACGTGCAGGGTTCGGTCGAAGCCATTATCGCTTCGCTCGACAAGCTCGGCACAGACGAAGTCCGCGCTCGTGTCGTTCACTCTGGTGCTGGTGCCATCACGGAATCGGATATCTCGCTTGCCGAGGCATCGAACGCCGCGATCATCGGCTTCAACGTTCGCGCCAACGCACAGGCACGTACGGCGTCCGAACGCGCCGGTATCGAAATCCGCTACTACAACATCATCTACGATCTGGTGGATGACGTGAAGGCGGCGATGTCGGGTCTGCTTTCGCCGGAACGTCGCGAGACCTTCCTCGGCAATGCCGAAATTCTCGAGGTGTTCAACATCACCAAGGTCGGCAAGGTCGCGGGTTGCCGCGTTGTCGAGGGCAAGGTGGAACGTGGTGCGGGTGTGCGTCTGGTGCGCGACAACGTCGTCATCCACGAAGGCAAGCTCAAGACCCTCAAGCGCTTCAAGGACGAAGTCAACGAAGTGCCGGTCGGTCAGGAGTGCGGTATGGCCTTCGAAAACTACGAAGACATCCGCGCCGGCGACACCATCGAGTGCTTCCGCGTCGAACACATCACGAGAACGCTCTAAGCGTTCTCGCCGCAAAACAGGAATTTACTGTCGGGCGCCGGCTTACCGGCGCTCGCTCCGTTTGAGGCATTACCCATGGCAAAAGCTACATCATCGGCCCCTTCGCAACGCATGCTGCGTGTTGGCGAACAGGTGCGCGCCGCCCTGACACAAATTCTCCAGCGCGGCGAAGTTCGCGACGATCTGATCGAAGGCACCGTCATTTCCATCTCGGAAGTGCGCATGTCGCCCGATCTCAAGATCGCAACCGCTTACGTGACGCCGCTTGGCGTTGCCGATCACACCGACATCATCAGCGCGCTGAACCGCCACGCAAAATTCATGCGCGGCCGCCTCGGCCCGCAGCTTCGGCAGATGAAATACATGCCGGAACTGCGCTTCCGCGACGATACGAGTTTCGACAATTACCAGAAGATCGACGCGCTCCTGCGCTCGCCCGAAGTTCAGCGCGATCTCGGTCCTTCAAACGAAAAAGACGACGAACAGAACTGAAGCATGTCCAAACCACGTAAACAGCAACACCGCAAACCCAAAGGCCGTCCGATTTCGGGCTGGCTCATCCTCGACAAGCCGCTCGATTTCGGCTCCACAGAGGCCGTTTCCAAGATCAAATGGCTGTTCAACGCCCAGAAGGCGGGCCACGCCGGTACGCTTGATCCGCTCGCTTCCGGCATGCTGCCGATCGCGCTCGGTGACGCCACCAAGACCGTGCCCTACGTCATGGACGGCCGGAAGATCTACGAATTTACCGTGACCTGGGGCGAACAGCGCGCGACGGACGATCTCGAGGGTGAGGTGGTCGAATCCTCTGACCAGCGCCCGGAAGAGCAGGCGATCCGCGATATTCTGCCCAATTATACCGGCGTGATCATGCAGACCCCGCCGCAGTTTTCCGCCATCAAAATCGCTGGCGAGCGCGCCTATGATCTGGCGCGTGATGGTGAGACGGTGGAAATTCCTGCACGCGAAGTAGAAATCCATCGCCTGACGCTGCTGGCCTGCCCGGACGCCGATACCGCGCATTTCGAAGTGGAATGTGGCAAGGGCACCTACGTGCGGGCGCTGGCCCGCGACATGGGCCGCGATCTCGGGTGTTTCGGCCATATCTCGGAACTGCGCCGCACCATGGTCGCCCCCTTCGGCGAAGACATGATGGTGCCCCTTGAAACCTTGACGGCGCTGGAAGCGATAGAAGATCGTGACGAACGGCTGGAAGCACTGGATGCCTTCCTGATCGATACGGCCGAGGCGTTGTCCTCACTTCCCCGCCTCATCATCAACGATGATCAGGCGCACAGGCTGAAGATGGGCAACCCCATCCTGCTGCGTGGGCGCGATGCGCCAGCCAATCACCCGGAAGCCTATGCCACCGCGCAAGGCAAACTGGTCGCCATCGGCGAGATCGGCGAAGGCGAGTTCAGGCCGAAGCGGGTTTTTGGCTAACCATACGGCGCGGAGGCGCTGTCAATCGCCTCTTTCAATTGCACCCGGAATAGTTTATAGGCAGCGCCAGCTTGGGCTTTGCCTATGCTGCTGAATGGCCAGAGCTGGACGACATCCCGGCTCTAGGCGTCCCCGTTTTTCCTTAAAACAAGAAAGGATCGTACGATGTCGATTACTGCAGAGCGCAAAGCCGCCCTCATCACGGAATATGCCACCAAGGCAGGCGACACCGGTTCTCCGGAAGTTCAGGTCGCAATCCTGACCGAGCGGATCAACAACCTGACCGGTCACTTCAAGGACCACAAGAAGGACAACCACTCCCGTCGTGGCCTTCTGACGCTCGTTTCGAGCCGCCGTTCGCTTCTCGACTATCTGAAGAAGAAGGACGAAGCCCGTTACACCAAGCTGATCGGTGCTCTCGGCATTCGCCGCTAAAATCTTATCCGGCGGGTTTCACAACGATACCCGCCGGTTTTTATATCGGGCCTTTTGAAGGCCACATGAATTTCCGGGCGTCTGCCGCAAATGTGGCCCCGGACCGATAAGGTAGACCCGGATGGGCCGGTGTCGCCTTTTCAACCGCAGACCTGTCATGGGGCAGGATTGCAGGATGCTTGATCTTGAAAGCCTCCCGCTGTCTTGCCCGTGATTGCGTCATTCGTTGCCCCTTTTTGGTGGCACGCACAAACAAGGACAAGATATGTTCAATAAACACTCCGTGGAAATCGAATGGGCAGGCCGCCCGTTGAAGCTCGAGACCGGCAAGGTTGCCCGTCAGGCTGACGGCGCCGTCATCGCAACCTACGGCGAGACGATGGTTCTCGCGACCGTGGTTTCCGCAAAGTCTCCGAAGCCCGGCCAGGACTTCTTCCCGCTGACCGTCAACTATCAGGAAAAGACCTACGCAGCCGGCAAGATCCCCGGTGGCTATTTCAAGCGCGAAGGTCGTCCGTCGGAAAAGGAAACACTGGTTTCCCGCCTGATCGACCGTCCGATCCGCCCGCTTTTCCCTGAAGGTTACAAGAACGACACGCAGGTTGTCGTCACGGTCATTCAGCACGATCTGGAAAATGATCCGGACGTTCTGTCGATGGTTGCCGCATCCGCTGCGCTCACACTGTCCGGCATTCCTTTCATGGGTCCGGTCGGCGGCGCGCGTGTTGGCTACATCAACGGCGAATACGTTCTGAACCCGCATCTCGACGAGATGGATGAATCGGTTCTGGATCTGGTTGTTGCCGGCACGCAGGACGCCGTCCTGATGGTGGAATCGGAAGCCAAGGAACTCAACGAAGAGATCATGCTCGGCGCCGTCATGTTCGGCCACAAGGGCTTCCAGCCGGTTATCGACGCGATCATCAAGCTCGCTGAAGTTGCCGCCAAGGAGCCACGCGAATTCGAGCCGGAGGATTTCTCCGCACTCGAAAACGAAATGCTCGGCCTTGCCGAAACCGAACTGCGCACCGCCTACAAGATCACCGAAAAGGCTGCCCGTTACGCTGCCGTCGACGCCGTCAAGACGAAGGTCAAGGCGCACTTCCTGCCGGAAGAAGGCGAAGCGAAGTACAGCCCGGAAGAAATCGGCGCTGTCTTCAAGCACCTTCAGGCCAAGATCGTTCGCTGGAACGTTCTCGACACCAAGAGCCGCATCGACGGCCGCGACCTGTCGACCGTTCGCCCGATCGTTTCCGAAGTCGGCATTCTGCCGCGCACCCACGGTTCGGCGCTGTTCACTCGTGGTGAAACGCAGGCGATCGTTGTTGCGACGCTCGGCACAGGCGAAGACGAACAGTATGTCGATAGCCTGACCGGCATGTACAAGGAACGTTTCCTGCTGCATTACAACTTCCCGCCCTACTCGGTCGGCGAAACAGGCCGCATGGGTTCCCCGGGCCGTCGCGAAATCGGTCACGGCAAGCTCGCATGGCGCGCTATCCGTCCGATGCTGCCGACTGCGGAACAGTTCCCCTACACGCTGCGCGTCGTTTCCGAAATCACCGAGTCCAACGGCTCCTCGTCGATGGCAACGGTTTGCGGCACCTCGCTTGCTCTGATGGACGCCGGCGTGCCGCTTGCTAAGCCGGTTGCCGGTATCGCCATGGGCCTGATCCTTGAGGGCGAGCGCTTTGCGGTTCTCTCCGACATCCTGGGTGACGAAGATCACCTCGGCGACATGGACTTCAAGGTTGCGGGTACGGCCGACGGCATCACCTCGCTGCAGATGGACATCAAGATTGCCGGTATCACCGAAGAGATCATGAAGATCGCTCTGGAGCAGGCACAGGGTGGCCGCAAGCACATCCTCGGCGAAATGGCCAACGCCATCACCGAGAGCCGTGGCCAGCTCGGCGAATTCGCACCGCGCATCGAAGTCATGAACATTCCGGTCGACAAGATTCGTGAAGTCATCGGTTCGGGCGGCAAGGTCATTCGCGAAATCGTCGAAAAGACCGGCGCCAAGATCAACATCGAAGACGACGGCACCGTCAAGATCGCTTCTGCTTCCGGCAAGGAAATCGAAGCGGCCCGCAAGTGGATCCACTCGATCGTTGCGGAACCGGAAGTCGGCCAGATCTACGAAGGCACTGTTGTCAAGACCGCTGACTTCGGCGCTTTCGTCAACTTCTTCGGCGCCCGTGACGGCCTCGTCCACATCTCGCAGCTCGCTTCCGAGCGCGTTGCCAAGACCTCCGACGTCGTCAAGGAAGGGGACAAGGTCTGGGTCAAGCTGATGGGCTTTGATGAGCGCGGCAAGGTTCGCCTGTCCATGAAGGTTGTCGACCAGGCAACCGGCAAGGAAGTGGCTGCCGACAAGAAAGACGGCGAAGCCGCTGCCGAATAAGGCTGCGCCGCCAGACCCTATCGAGGCGCGGGTTCTGCCCGCGCCTTTTTTTCGTTTTTGTTATCGTTTGTCTTTTCGGGAAAACCGGTTTCCACTTTTCCCTGACAAACTCCATCCTACCTTGAGGACGCTCCAATGAGCCGTGACGCCGTGAAAACCCTTTTCCATCCCTTTGCCTCGGACATGCTTGCCATGCCGAAAGAAGGCGAACGCGTTCTGTTTCTGGGCGCGGAAGCCGGCCCACGGCTGGATGGCTTCGATGCGGAGATCGTCGCGGTTCAGCATCTTCGCCCGCTCTATCGCGCTCTTGAGGCTCAGGGCACAGGGGTTGCCCCAGACGTTTCGGGCGAAGACTACGATGCGGCGCTGCTGCTCTGCGGCAAGCACCGTGGCGAGAACGAAAACCGTGTCGCAGAAGCGCTTTCGCGCGTGAAGGCCGGCGGCTTGATCGTCGCGGCCGGATCGAAGGAAGATGGCATTGTGACGCTGCGCAAGACGCTGTCAAAGCTCGGCATCGAGTCGGAATCGACACCGAAATATCACGGCGTCGCAATCTGGTTCAAACGGCCGGAGGATGTCTCCGCCGCCGTCTTGAAGCTTGCCCAGAAGCCCGCCACTGTCGAGGGTCGCTTTACCGCCCTGCCCGGCATGTTCTCCCATGATCGCGTGGATGACGGTTCGGAGCTTCTCGCATCGCGCCTGCCGACCGACTTTGACGGCAATGCCGCCGATTTCGGTGCAGGCTGGGGTTATCTCTCCATCATGCTGGCGGAAAAATCGCCGCGCACCGCCCGTATCGATCTTTTCGAAGCGGACTGGAATGCGCTGGAATTCGCCAAGACCAATCTTCTCGAAAACAATCCGCGACTGACGGCACGCTTCTTCTGGCAGGATCTGGCAAACGAGCCGCCGAAGGAAAAATACGACCTCATCATCATGAACCCGCCTTTCCATGCAGCCGGACAGGCGGCGGAACCAGCGTTGGGCCAGGCCTTCATCAAGGCTGCGGCCGGTGCGTTGCGCAGCGGCGGCAAGCTGCTGATGGTGGCCAATCGCGGTCTGCCCTACGAACCGGTTCTGGCGGCGGAATTCCGCACGACCGCCGAAGTGTGCCGCAACGCCCGCTTCAAGATCCTGAGCGCCCAGAAATAACCAAAATCAGCTCAGCAGCCAGGCCCATAGAGACACGGACAGAACGCCGGTCGCTGTGGAAATGCTGATGGTGGAGGCCGCGACACTGTGGCCGATACCGAAGCGGTTGGCGATCAGCCATGCATTCACGCCCGTCGGCACCGACGAGGTGAGCACCAGCGCCGCCGTCCATTCGCGGCTGAGGCCGAGCGCGTGGCCCATGGCCCATACGCAGGCGGGCAGAAGCAGCAGCTTGAAAACGGTCATGGTGACGGCGATGCCCATATTGCCGCGAATGGTGTATTTCGTCAGCGCCATGCCCAGCGAGATAAGAGCCGCCGGCCCCGCCATCGAGGCGACCTGATCGACCACGGTTTTCAAAATGGGTGTCAGCGCGACGCCGGAAACATTGGTCGAGAGCCCGATGGCAAGACCGATCACCAGCGGATTGGTCACGAGATTGCGGCCCACCTGTTTGAACACCGCAGCCATGCCGCGCTTTTCGCCCCCGACCGCCTTGTGTGTGGCATTTTCCATCAGGATGGTGCCTGCAATCATCATGACCGGCAGATGGATGGCGAGCAGGATGGAGAGAGCCACCAGCCCCTCATCCCCCACCGAACGCCCGACCAGCGGCAGGCCGATGAAGATATTATTCGCGAAAGCCGAGGAAATGCCGGCGATGACGGCGATGCGCACATCCTGCTTGAAGACATAACGGGTGACGATATGCCCGAACGCCCAGGTGACGGCCACGCCGGCGAAATAGGTGATCCAGAGGCGGAAGGGCGATGCGCCGTGAAAATTCGCCTCTGCAAGCGTGCGGAAGATCAATGTCGGCACCGCGATCTTGAAGACGAAATCGCTGAGGATATCGCCGGCATCCGCCCTGAGCAGGCCAGCCTTGACGGTCAGCCAACCGATCAGGATAAGAATGAAAATCGGGGCGACATTCGCGGCAACGGCAGACATGGAGGGAAAGCTTTCGCGGCTTTTGCGGGAGATACTCCGCTTTAGAGCCTTTTCCGCGGGAATGGAATCGCGAATACGCTTTCACTCTTTGTTTTCATCAAATGAGGCGTGTCGGAGGGAAGTAACTTTGAGAGCCATGGGCAGAACCGCCGCTCACCATCCGCACGATACCGCAGGCTGGAACGTCCCCAAAAAAGAAAAAGCGGGGTCACCCCCGCCTTTTATGTCCGTTAAATGCCGCCAGTACATCCGTGGCGGAGATAACGGTTGAGCCAGAAGACCTCATGTCCTCTATTTCGGTACGCATACACACACCTTTTGCTCTGATCGGAGTAATAGCTTAACCACATTACAGAGAAATGACGCGCTTGCGCTTGTCGTTGAGAACCGCATATTTTCTCTTTGGGCTTTTCTTGCAGCCAGAAATGTTTAAGACCATTCGAAAAAAGCACACCCCGTGCGAACCGGATAGGGCCTATGACGAAATTCGACGTACTGACTGTCGGCAATGCCATCGTCGACATCATCTCCCGCTGCGATGATCGCTTTCTCAACGACAATGCCATCACCAAGGGTGCGATGAACCTGATCGACGCGGAACGCGCCGAACTGCTTTATTCGCTGATGGGACCGGCGCTCGAAGCCTCCGGCGGCAGCGCGGGCAACACGGCGGCGGGCGTTGCGAATTTCGGCGGCAAGGCCGCTTATTTCGGCAAGGTGGCCGAAGACCAGCTCGGCGAAATCTTCCAGCACGATATCCGCGCCCAGGGCGTCTATTTCGAAACCAAACCGGAAGGCACATTCCCGCCGACAGCACGTTCGATGATCTTCGTGACCGAAGACGGCGAACGCTCGATGAATACCTATCTCGGTGCCTGCGTCGATCTCGGCCCGGAAGACGTAGAAGATGACGTGGTGGCGAAGACCAAGGTCACCTATTTCGAAGGTTACCTGTGGGATCCGCCGCGTGCCAAGGATGCCATTCGCGAATGCGCCCGCATTGCCCATGAAAACGGCCGCGAAGTCTCCATGACGCTCTCCGACAGCTTCTGCGTCGGCCGCTACCGCGACGAGTTTCTGGACCTGATGCGGTCTGGCACGGTGGACATCGTCTTCGCCAACAAGCAGGAAGCGCTTTCGCTTTACGAAACCGAGGATTTTGAGCTGGCGCTGACGAAAATCGCCGCCGATTGCAAGATCGCCGCGGTGACGATGAGCGAAGAAGGCGCCGTCATCCTGCGCGGCACGGAACGTGTGAAGGTGGAAGCCTATCCCGTGCATGACGTGGTCGATACGACGGGTGCGGGCGATCTTTTCGCCGCAGGTTTCCTCTTCGGTTATACGCAGGACCGTTCGCTTGAAGATTGCGGCAAACTCGGCTGCCTTGCGGCGGCTGCCGTCATTCAGCAGGTCGGACCACGCCCCATGTCATCCCTGAAGGCGCTGGGCGAAAAACACGGCCTTATTTAAAGGCTTCGCCGGGGTAAGCGCCCCAGATTTCCCCCTGGGATACCCAGCCCGAGGCCTGACCGGCCTCGGCACGGCACCAGTCACCATTGCATTCGCCGATCCGGAAGACGACGCCTGGCTCCAGCCGGGCGGTCACGGCAGCGCCAGACTGTGCCTCACGGCGCATGTTCACATAGACTTCCTTGCCCTTGCCGCGCATCCACGGGGCGGCGACGGCCGTACGTTCGCCTGATAACAGAGCCTGATTGACCCAGCCTTCCGTCCCGTCGGCATCGCGGATGCGTCGCCAGTTTTCATATTCCTGAATGATTTCCACCGGCATTCCCGATTTCAGATACATCCAAGACACGGCATAATCCGTGCTGGGGCCGATGCGCATGTTGACGCGCTTGGATTTCAGGCTGACGAAACGCGGCAGCGGCAGGCCGCTTGCGCCCTTGGCCGCACCCTGCGCCATGGCTTCTCCCGCCGCACCGAGGAGGCCGAGAGACAATGCAATGCAAACGATAGAAACCACACTGCGCATGCCCATTTCCGTTTCCCGCCTTCTGCAAACCGGATGATATTCGAGGGGGCGCGTTTCCACATGCCTCAAGCCACGGCGAGTTTTATTTGTCTTCGCCGGTGGGTCTGGTAGAAACGCCCTGATTGAAAGAAATTATCGCTCTTTCTGGTTAATGACTTCTGAACAAGGCAGCGGCAAACGATGACCCACAAGAAGAGACCGACAGTCTATATCACCCGCAAATTGCCTGACGTCGTCGAGACCAGAATGCGCGAACTCTTCGATGCGGAACTGAATATCGACGACAGCCCACGCAGTGAGGAAGAGCTTGTCGCCGCCATGCAGCGCGTGGACGTGCTGGTGCCGACCGTGACCGACCGCATCACCGCTGCGATGATCGAGAAAGCCGGACCGCAGCTGAAGCTGATCGCCAGCTTCTCCAACGGCATCGACCATGTGGATGTCGACGCGGCCGCCCGCAAAGGTATCACCGTCACCAACACACCGAATGTGCTGACTGAGGATAGCGCCGATATCACCATGGCGCTGGTGCTGGCGGTGCCGCGCCGCATGATCGAGGGAACGCGCGTGCTTGCCAATGGCGCCGATGAATGGCTGGGCTGGTCTCCGACCTGGATGCTCGGACGCCGCATTTCCGGCAAGCGTATCGGCATTGTCGGCATGGGCCGCATCGGCACCGCAGTTGCGCGGCGCGCCAAGGCCTTCGGGCTTTCCATCCATTACCACAACCGCAAGCGCGTCAATCCGGCAACGGAGGCGGAGCTTGAAGCCACCTACTGGGACAGTCTCGACCAGATGCTGGCCCGGGTGGATATCGTATCGGTCAATTGCCCTTCGACGCCGGCGACCTATCACCTGATCTCGGCACGGCGGCTGGCCTTGATGCAGCCGACCAGCTACATCGTCAACACAGCGCGCGGCGATATCATCGACGAGGCGGCGATGATCCAGTGCCTGCGCGAGGGCAAGATCGCCGGCGCCGGTCTCGATGTCTATGAGAATGAGCCGCAGGTGAATCCAAAGCTCATCAAACTCGCCAAGGAAGGCAAGGTCGTGCTGCTGCCGCATATGGGCTCGGCAACGATCGAAGGCCGCATCGAAATGGGTGACAAGGTCATCATCAATATCCGCACATTGTTCGACGGGCACCGCCCACCGAACCGGGTGCTGCCGGGGCGGAACTAAGCCGGCTTAGCCAAGCATCTTTCGAGCAACACAGGGAGTGAGAGTTCAATGGGAATACAGGCAAAGTTTTTGTTGCTGATCTCCGTTCTGCTCGTGCTGGTCGGCAGCCCGGCCGGGGCTCAACCGCCATCACCGGAAGAGACCGCCGAACTCTATTACCGCGCGTGGCTGAATTTTGATCGCGCCAGCATGGTCCGCCTGGACAAAGAGTGGGGAGCGTCTGGCAGCGGGCAGCGCTATACCGATATGGAACTGGTTGCAGACCCGATCGCATGGCAACGTCAATACAAGGGCGTGCATTCCCCCAAGGGAACGACGAGCGAACAATCGGACCAGTTCGCAAAGCTCTGGGTGGCGAGTACTGCGCGGGTGCTCTGCAAGGCGGAGCCTGCACATGTCGGCTCGCAAACGCCTGCTGGTGTTTTTGTCGTCCGTATAAAAATGAACTGCTCTCTGCCGGATGTCGGGCCAGCCTTCCAGCGGCTGAAGGCCGCCACAAGTGCCGATGAGATTGGTGACAGAACCCGTATGCCTTCCGTAAAACTCATGAAACAGATGGTGGAAGCGACGAGGACGGCTCCGCTGACCCACAAGGTCACGACGGAAGTTCAGCTCGTCAGCGGGCCGGACAAGAGCATCTGGCGAGTGGGAACGGCAGAAATCCAGCCGCAGACCGGTATTGACCGCGTGTCTTCCGTCTTCCTCTCCCAGATGGTGCAATCCGGCCTTTTGCAATAGGCGGCTTCAGCCGAGGAATTTGGTCATTTCGATCGAGGTGGTCCGATCATAACCCGCATGAGCGTTTTCAGCGGTCTTGACGAAACCCCAGGCGGCGAACTTCGTATGGTTGGAGAGAAGCTCGATACGCGTTTCCAGCCTGAGCGCCGGCAGCGCCAGTTCCCGGGCCAGCGCTTCAGCCTGCAGCAGAAGCAGCTTGCCGATACCTTTTCCCTGCGCTTTCGGAGAAACGCAGAGCTTGCCGACATAAAGCGAGGCCGGCGGTTCCGGCCGGCAAAACAGGCAGCCGAGCAGCTCATCACTATCGAGCGCCACGAAAGCGATTTCTGCCCTGGCTTTTTCGGCTAGATTTTCGAGCGTCAGACGGTAGGCCGACGATGGGGGGTCAATGACACCATCCATATAGGCAAAGGAGGTCATGATGAGCGCCAGCAGATCCTGCCAGCGATCGAAGTCATCGCCGATCTTCGCTATCTCGATCATGGTTTATTTCTCCCTTGCCCGACGTTTGTATTTTACCGTTTCGAACCGCGCCGACAAAGCATCGTAAAGCAGCAGTCTTCCAATGAGGGGCTCACCGGCACCGGTAATCACCTTGATTGCTTCCATCGCCATCAGCGTACCGATGACCCCGGTCAGCGCGCCGACAATGCCCGTTTCCGCGCAGTTGGGAATGAGGCCCTGTGGCGGCGGCGCCGGGAACAGGTCGCGATAACCCGGCAGCAAACTGCCTTCCGCGTTGGTCTCATAGGGTTTCAGGACCGTTACCGAGCCATCGAAACGACCAACAGCGCCTGTGACCAGCGGTCTTTTTGCCGCCTCCGCGGCATCCGCTGCGGCGTAACGTGTATCGAAGTTGTCCGAACCATCGATCAGGAGATCGAAGGATGGCAGGTGGTCGTGCGCCCAGACCTGCGAGAAACGTTCTTCATACATAAGCGTGCGGACATGCGGATTGAGCCGGGCGATGGTCTTGCGGGCACTTTCCGTTTTCAACTCGCCAATGGTGCCGGTGTCGTGGATCACCTGCCGCTGGAGATTGGAGAGGGAGACCACATCATCATCGATCATGCCGAGCGTGCCGACCCCGGCGGCGGCGAGATAATGAAGGACGGGAGCGCCGAGACCGCCCGCGCCTATCACCAGCACACGCGCCGCTTTCAGCCGCTGCTGCCCGGCACCGCCGATTTCCGGCAGCAGGATATGGCGCTTGTAGCGTTCGATTTCTTCCGGGCTCAGCGGGTCCATGCCGTCCTCCATTTCTCTGCCGTCATGCCGTGATGCCTCCATGGGAAACATTGAAGAACTGTGCCCGCTCGCCGAGAGCGGAGAACATGGCCGCATCCGTTCCGGTCATGAAACTCTGACCGCCCAGCGCGTGGATGAGATCGAACAGGGCGGCTCGCCTGCCCTCGTCCAGATGAGCGGCAATTTCGTCCAGCAGCAGAACTGGCGCGTAACCGGTCATATTGGCTGTCAGCTGCGCATGGGCAAGCACCAGCCCCACCAACAGCGCCTTCTGCTCCCCGGTCGAACAGCGTTCGGCTTCCATGTTCTTTTCCGCGTGGCGCACGAAAAGGTCGACCCGGTGCGGCCCATCCAGCGTGCGGCCTGCGGCTGCGTCCCGATACCGACCATCCCGCAGCATGAGACCATATTCGTCTTCCAGATCGACAGCCGGGCGGTTCAGCCTGTCATCCATAAAGCCGGCGAGCGACAACGTTGCCGACGGAAAGGCTGCATTGCCGGCCCTGCCTTCAATCAGGGTCTTCAACAGGCCGAGCATTTCATAACGGGCGACCGCCATGGAGATGCCGAGTTCGGCCATCTGTTTTTCTATGCCGTCCAGCCAGACCGGATCAAAACGGCCTTCCGAAAGCAGGCGGTTGCGGCCGCGCATGGCTTTTTCGAAATCGCTTGCCCGCCGGCCGTGGCCCGGATCGAGCGACAGGACCAACCGATCGAGAAAACGCCGGCGGTCCGATGAAGAACCGGTAAAGAGGCCATCCATGGCGGGCGTCAGCCACAGAACCCGCAGATGGTCGGTCAATTCATCGACGGACTTCACCGGCGTACCGTTCAGCCGCAGGCGACGTGACACTACCTCGCCATCACCCTCGATCCCGGTGCCGATGGCGACTTCGCCATCCATGCCATCAACATCGGCGAAGATCGAAAAACCGGTGGCTTCCGCGCCAACGCGCGTAACGTCGGACAGGACCGCACGGCGCAGGCCGCGTCCCGGCGAAAGAAACGAAACCGCCTCCAGAAGGTTGGTCTTGCCGGAACCGTTGTCGCCGGTCAGCACCACATGGCGCTCATCAAGCACAAGTGCGGCAGCCGCATAGTTGCGGAAGTCCGTAAGTTTCAGTCGGGAAAGCGACACCTTGTTCGTCATCATTACGGCCTAAAACGAAGCTGGCCGGATGGCAAGGTGGCGAATGCCAGACCCCATCGACCAGCACCAAAACCACGCGAATTATTCAGTAGTGGCAACTTTTTTAGCGGGCAGCTATTTATGGACTTTCATTGTCACCGGTAACCCGTCCATGCGCCTCATTATTTCTCTCGTTCTTATGATCAGCCTTCTGTCGTCCTGCGCCGGGCGGCCGGGAGCGGACGTGCTGCAAGCCGTCAATACGAGGGCGAAGGACGCGAAAATCGTTACCGCCTATGTGGCGAGTACACGTGAAAAAAGCGAAGAGGCAAAAAAGGGGTTCAGCGCCCTTCGCGCGGCCGAGCCGAACTATGCCCGCTTCGATATTTCGATACCACCGACCCACAAGAGTGGAAAAATAGAATGGTCGACCGGCAAACCTGATGCGAAAAAGGATTTCGTCGTCACAAAGGCGCAGATGCTGAGCAAGACAAGTTTCACCACCGATCTCGGCGATATTTCCCGCTCCGGCAAACAGATCGCGCTTTTCGTGCACGGTTATAATTACAGCTATCAGGAAGCACTCTTCCGCGCGGCGCAGATGGCTGCCGATGCAAATATGGATGGTGTACCGCTGGTCTTTTCCTGGCCGTCGCAAGCCAACCTCACCGGTTATGTGGCCGACAAGGAATCAGCGACCTACTCGCGTGATGCACTGGCCACATTGTTGACCGACCTTACCCGGCAGACCCCGCGCAAAAGCATTGTCGTGTTCGGTCACAGCATGGGCGGCTGGCTTGTCATGGAGGCGTTGCGCCAACTGCGCTTCGAGGGCCGAAATGACGTTATCGCCAAGCTGCAGGTGGTGCTGGCCGCACCCGATATCGATGCCGATGTCTTCCGCAAGCAGATCGAGGTGGTCGGCAGGCTCAATCCGCCCCTCACAGTCCTGGTCTCCAAGGATGACCGCGCCCTCAAGGCGTCGTCCATCCTGGGCGCAGACGTGACGCGGATCGGCGCACTGGATGTCGCCGATCCCCAGGTGCAGGAGGCAGCATTGAAGGAAGGTGTTCAGTTCGTGGATATTTCCAACCTGAAAGCCTCGGATCCGCTCAACCATGACCGCTACGCGGCGTTGGCGTCGCTGGTGCCGCAGCTGGAGGCAAGCCGGAACGGCAATGGACAAAACGGCATCGGTCGCGCCGGCGCCTTCGTGTTCGATGCAATCGGCGCAACCGTCTCCAGCCCCTTCCGGCTTGCGAGTCAGGTGGTGAACCCGCAATAGTTTGTGGACTTGTGCTGACAGTCCCGGCTTCAGAAATCCCAGTCTTCATCCTCGGTGGCGACCGCCTTGCCAATGACATAGGACGAGCCGGAACCTGAGAAAAAGTCGTGATTTTCATCGGCATTGGGTGAGAGCGCCGAGAGGATCGCCGGATTGACCCGGCAGGCTTCGGCGGGAAACAGCGCTTCATAACCCAGATTCATCAGGGCCTTGTTGGCGTTGTAATGCAGGAACTGCTTGACGTCTTCCGTTAGGCCGACGCCGTCATAAAGGTCTTCGGTATATTTCGCCTCATTGTCGTAAAGCTCGAGGAGGAGATCGAAGGCGAAATCCTTGATCTCCTGCCTTTGCGCCTCGCCAAGACGGTCCAGCGCCCGCTGGAACTTGTAACCGATATAATAGCCGTGCACGGCCTCATCGCGGATGATGAGGCGGATGAGGTCTGCCGTGTTGGTGAGCTTGGCGCGGCTTGACCAGAACATCGGCAGGTAGAAGCCGGAATAGAACAGGAAGCTTTCCAGAAACACGCTGGCGATCTTCTTCTTCAGCGGATCGCCGCTGTCATATTCCCGCATGATGATCGCGGATTTGCGTTGCAGGAACTCGTTCTCCTCAGACCAGCGATAGGCATCATCGACGTCAGGCGTGGAGCAGAGCGTCGAGAAGATCGACGAATAAGAACGGGCGTGCACGGCCTCCATGAACGAGATGTTGGAGAGCACCGCCTCCTCATGTGGCGTCGCCGAATCCGGCATCAGGCGCACGGCGCCTACACCGTTCTGGATGGTGTCGAGCAATGTCAGCCCGGTGAAGACACGGATCGTCAGTTCCTGTTCTTCCGGCTTCAGTGTTCCCCAGGAGGGAATGTCGTTAGAAAGCGGGACCTTTTCAGGCAGCCAGAAGTTCGAGGTCAGGCGGTTCCAGACTTCGAGGTCCTTGTCATCCTCAATGCGGTTCCAGTTGACCGCGCGGATGCGGGACGCTGGTTTTACGGCGATGTTCATTCTCTTGTCCCTCAAATCAGAGCGTGCAGGAAACGCAGCCCTGAACCTGCGTGCCTTCCAGCGCCATCTGGCGCAACCGAATGTAATAGATGGTCTTGATGCCTCGTCTCCAGGCGTAAATCTGCGCCCGGTTGATATCGCGCGTCGTGGCGGTATCGCGGAAGAATAACGTCAGCGACAGGCCCTGATCGACATGCTGGGTGGCCGCCGCATAGGTGTCGATGATCTTTTCCGGCCCGATCTCATAGGCATCCTGATAATATTCGAGATTATCGTTCGAGAGATAGGAAGCCGGGTAATAAACGCGACCGATCTTACCCTCTTTACGAATTTCGATTTTCGAAACGATCGGATGAATGGAAGAAGTGGAGTGGTTGATATAGGAGATCGAGCCCGTCGGCGGCACGGCCTGAAGGTTCTGGTTATAGAGGCCTGATGCCATGACGTCCTGTTTCAACGCCGTCCAGTCTTCCTGCGTCGGAATGGCAATACCGGCCTTTTCGAACAGGTCGCGGACCTTTTCCGTCGCGGGCAACCATTCCCGGTCGGTATATTTGTCGAAATAGTCGCCCGAGGCATATTTGGAGTTCTCAAAGCCCTTGAAACTCTGGCCCCGTTCCACGGCGAGCCGGTTGCTGGCACGGATGGCGTGATAGGTCACGGTGTAGAAATAGATATTGGTGAAGTCGATACCTTCCTCCGAACCGTAGAAGATGCGCTCACGCGCCAGATAACCGTGCAGGTTCATCTGGCCAAGGCCGATGGCGTGGCTGGCATCATTGCCCTTTTCCACCGAAGGAACGGAGGAAATATGACTCATGTCCGATACGGCGGTCAGTGCCCGGATGGAGGTCTCGATCGTCTTGCCGAAATCAGCGGAGTCCATGGCAGAGGCAATGTTGAGCGAGCCGAGATTGCACGAGATATCCTTGCCCATATGGCTATAGGAGAGATCGGCGTTGAACTCGCTCGCTTCGCTGACCTGCAAAATTTCCGAGCAGAGATTGCTCATGCTGATGCGGCCGGCGACCGGATTGGCGCGGTTCACCGTATCCTCGAACATGATGTAGGGGTAACCGCTTTCGAACTGGATTTCGGCGATCACCTGGAAGAATTCACGTGCCTTGATCTTCTTCTTGCGGATGCGGCTGTCGGCAACCATCTCGTGATATTTTTCGGTGACCGAGATCTCCGTCAACGGCACGCCATAGACCCGCTCCACATCATAGGGCGAGAACAGGTACATATCCTCATTGTTGCGGGCGAGCTCGAAGGTAATGTCGGGGATGACGACGCCGAGCGACAGGGTCTTGATACGGATTTTTTCGTCAGCATTTTCGCGTTTGGTATCGAGGAAACGCATGATATCAGGGTGGTGGGCATGCAGATAGACCGCGCCCGCGCCCTGGCGTGCACCCAACTGGTTGGCGTAGGAAAAGCTGTCTTCCAGAAGCTTCATGACAGGAATGACGCCGGAAGACTGGTTTTCGATCTGCTTGATCGGTGCCCCGAATTCGCGAATATTGGTCAGGGACAGCGCCACACCGCCGCCACGCTTGGAAAGCTGGAGAGCCGAATTGATCGAGCGGCCAATGCTTTCCATATTGTCTTCCACGCGCAGCAGAAAACACGAGACCAGCTCGCCGCGGCTTTTCTTGCCGGCGTTGAGGAATGTCGGGGTTGCCGGCTGAAAACGGCCGGAAATGATCTCGTCCATGAGATCACGGGCCAGCTGCTCGTCGCCGCGCGCAAGAGCCAGCGCCACCATGCAGACCCGGTCCTCGTAACGCTCGAGATAACGTTTTCCGTCGAAGGTCTTCAGCGTATAAGACGTGTAATATTTGAACGCGCCGAGGAAGGTCGGAAAACGAAACTTCCGGGAATAGGCCTCGTCATAGAGGTCACGGACGAAATTGAAGGAGTACTGGTCCAGCACTTCCTGCTCGTAATATCCCTCCGTTACCAGATAATCGAGCTTCTCCCGCAGATTATGGAAGAAGACGGTGTTCTGGTTGACGTGCTGGAGGAAATATTGCCGGGCAGCCAGACGGTCCTTGTCGAGCTGGATCTTTCCGTTCTCGTCATAAAGGTTCAGCATCGCGTTCAGCGCGTGATAATCCAGTCCCGTATCAACCGGTTTCTGGCTTGCGGCTACGGGCTGTTTGGCATCCTTGCGCAGCGCGCTTGAGGTCAGCGTGTCCAAAATCGTTCCAATCCATGTTTGACGTTGGCGACATCTTCTTCCGTGCCGAGAAGCTCGAAACGATAGAGAAACGGCACCGCGCATTTGCGCGAGACGATATCTCCGGCGGATGCGAAAGCTGCGCCAAAATTCGTGTTGCCCGCCGCGATGACACCGCGAATGAGATTTCGGTTGGAGGGCTCGTTCAAAAACCGGATGACCGGCTTCGGCACGGCCCCTTTCGTGCCGCCGCCGCCGTAGGTGGGAGTAACGAGCACATAGGGCTCCGACACCTGAGGCACATCTTCCTCAGCGCCAAGCGGCAGGCGAAACAAACGCCGTTCCAGTTTCAGAAGGAAACGATGGGTGTTTTCAGAACGGCTGGAATAATAGACGATCAGGCCCATCGCCCCCGCCGCCTCAGCTGATCGAGCCGATCATATCAGGCCGGAAACCTGCCCAATGGCGCTCGCCAGCGACGACGACGGGAACCTGCATGTAGCCGAGGCCGCGAACATGATCGAGGGCATCCGTATCTTCGGAAATGTCGATAATCTCATAGGGAACGCCGATGCGGTCGAGCGCGCGATAGGTGGCTGTGCATTGGACGCAGGCGGGCTTGCTGTAAACGGTGACGGTCATAATTTCCCTTTCGAAGCCGATTTCGGACACGGCTCAACATTGCCGATTGCAATCGCAATCGGGTGGCGATGGATCTGTCATTCAGGCGAGGCGCGCGGCTTGAGAGTTCGTCGTATTTTCAGGCGGGAAAACCGGTTCCCATTCCCTGACATACTCCAAGCCGCGGAAAATCACTTTCTACGCCGACGAGCGTAGCAACTCAAAGAAATGCACTGGCATGACTTCACCCCGAAGCTTGTTCTGGAGGGGCAGAAAAGGGCGCACGCAAATCATTTGCGTCAAACACCTTCCTCCGGACACCCCGCCCGTGGACATTTGCGCTCAAGGCAGGTCTCCTGACTTGCGGGTCACAACATCTATTCCAGCCTTCCCGGAGCTTTTGGCTCCAGTGGCTCAAATCGGAACGATGCTCGCCGCTCACAGTTGCGGGGGCAGTTTCGGCCTTGCTCCGCCGTGATGGCGTTACGCACCGAATTCCCGTCTTAGCTCCCAACCCTAGCGAATCGGAAGAACCTTGAACACCACATATAGTATATGAGGAAATTTTCTCGTCAATAAGTAGACACACAAAAGCCCCACCCTGTGGATCAAAAAGATTCAACACATGGTCAACAAAGGCTTAACGGCAGATCGGAACTGCCACTCAAGGGGGAAAAGTGTTAATCTATTCCCAGATATCGATGTGGATATCGGCGGGACGGGCGTTTTCGATCACCCTTTTTCCGTTGGGAAGATCGTTTTCAAACAGTTTGGCGTGGATTTGAGCGGCATTGAGCCCATAGCCCTGCCATCTGTTGCGCAGCCTCTCTTCAAGCACCGCGACGGATGGACCCACAAAAATGGTGAGATCGAAACTCCCGGAAAGCACCGTCCATGGCGCCTCGTTGAGCAGCAGATAATTGCCCTCGGCAAGGATCAGGCGCGTGTCCGGCGCAATCGCTCGGGCGGAGGCAATGGCGATCTCGCGGGAGCGGTCGAAAACCGGGACAAGAACTTCCTGCCCGCCCTCGCGGACGGCGGAGACGATATCAAGGAAGCCACGCACGTCGAATGTTTCGGGCGCACCCTTTCGTGACAGCAGACCCCGTTCTTCGAGAATTCCGTTGTCCATATGGAAGCCATCCATGGGCAACACGGCGGCCGTTTCGCCGCGAGCGCGCAAGGCATCACAAAGCGCGTCCGCCAGCGTGGATTTGCCGGCCCCTGGGGGACCGGCAATGGCAATGATGAAACGGGATTGACCCTCTGCCCGTCGAAGCACGTCTTCGACGATCGTCTCAAGCTTCAGCGTCATGCGGCAAGCGTTTCCTGGGGCGCTTCCTTGGCACCGGTCATGAAGGCGACGGCATCCGACATCGAATAGTCCTTCGGATTGATGACGCAAAGGCGTTTGCCCAGCCGATGAATATGGATGCGATCCGCAACCTCGAACACATGCGGCATGTTGTGCGAGATCAGAACGATCGGCAGACCGCGTGAGCGCACATCGAGAATAAGCTCCAGCACGCGGCGGCTTTCCTTGACGCCAAGCGCCGCCGTCGGTTCGTCGAGGATGACGACCTTGGAGCCGAAGGCTGCCGCACGCGCCACAGCCACACCCTGACGCTGGCCACCCGAAAGGGTTTCCACCGCCTGGTTGATGTTCTGGATCGTCATCAGGCCGAGTTCGGACAGTTTCTCGCGGGCGAATTTCTCCATTGCCGGACGGTCGAGCGCGCGGAACAGGCTGCCCTGAATGCCGGGTTTACGGATCTCCCGGCCCAGAAACATATTGTCAGCTATGGAAAGCGCCGGCGAGAGCGCAAGGTTCTGATAGACCGTTTCAATACCCGCCTTGCGCGCCTCAATGGGCGAACGGAACTGGACGGGCTGGCCTTCGAGCCTGATTTCCCCTTCATCGGGCGTCACCGCACCGGAAATCGCCTTGATGAGCGAGGATTTTCCGGCGCCGTTATCACCGATGACCGCGAGGATTTCGCCCGGATAAAGATCGAAGTCAGCATTATCGAGTGCGGTCACGCGACCGTAGCGTTTAACGAGATTGCGCGCTGTGAGGATAGGTTCTTTTGCCATCAGCCTGCTACCTTTCTAATCCACTGGTCGATTGCCACGGCCAAGATGATGAGGACGCCAATCAACAGATAGGTCCATTGCGGATCTGTCCCGATGAGCCTGAGGCCCAGCGAAAAGACGCCGACGATCAGCGCACCGAAGATCATGCCCATGATGGAACCGCGTCCGCCGAACAGCGAGATGCCGCCGATGACCACTGCAGTGATGGATTCAATGTTGGCGAACTGACCGGCAGTCGGCGACACCGAGCCGATGCGACCGATGAGAGCCCAACCCGCGAAGGCGCAGATAAGGCCGGACAGGGTATAGACGGTCGTCAGCATGCGCTTGACGTTAACGCCAGCAAGTTCAGCCGCGTCTGGATCGTCACCGACCGCATAAAGATGGCGCCCCCAAGCGGTGCGGTTGAGCACATACCAGAGCAAAGCGACGAGCAGAACCATCGCGAGAACGCCGTAGGTGAAGACGGCATTGCCGATACGAATATTATTGCCGAAAAACTGAAGAATGGGCGCTTGCTGGACAATGTCCTGAGCGCGGATCGTCTCGTTAGCCGAATAGAGGAAATTGGTGGCCAGCACGATCTGCCACATGCCGAGCGTGACGATGAAGGGCGGCAGCCGCATGCGCGATACCAGCACGCCGTTGATGAAACCACAAAACGCGCCGACTGCGAGACCGCAGATAATGGAAAGTTCCGCAGGCAGACCATAACGGAAGGTGAACTGGCCCATGACGACGGAGGAGAGAACCATGATGGCACCGACCGAAAGATCGATACCCGCGGTCAGAATGACCAGCGACTGCGCCGCGCCGACAATGCCGACGATTGCCACCTGCTGAAGAATAAGCGTCAGCGAGAAAGCCGAAAAGAACTTGCCGCCCAGCGTCATGCCGAAGATGGCAAGTGACAGCACCAGAACGATCAGGGGAACAGCCGCAGGGCTGGAATGCAGAAAGTGCTGGAATTTTTCCAGCAAACTCTTGTTGTGCGTATCAAAAGCAGCGACCTGGGTCGAACTTCCTGACAGCACTTTTTCAAATTCATTGTGCGGTTGCGCCCGCACTGGCTGATCGCTCATGGATTTTCCTCCCGATCGCTCCATCGCATCAGCCCTGAAGCCGGGATCGCTCTCCGGAGGGGGATAATGCGTAGATTCAAACTGTTGAGAAGCGTGCCTCAGTTCCGTCAGCGGTCGCCCGGCGCGCTCGTTTGTTTCTGTCCGATCACCCAGATCGAGCTCTTAAACCATTCAGGTTAATGGGCGGGGGCAGATTGCCCCCGCGGCTTTTCAAAGGCGCGGCATCAGCCCCAGCACTTCTTCAGGCCTTCCTTGGTGTCGATGGAATCGAGGCCCTTGACCGGCTTGTCCGTTACCAGCGTCACGCCGGTGTCGAAAAAGTTCTTGCCAGCTGTCGGCTTCGGCTTTTCGCCCGTGTCGGCAAACTTCTTGACGGCTTCGACACCGAGCGCCGCCATCAGCAACGGATATTGCTGGGACGTTGCACCAATCACGCCTTCCGCGACGTTCTTAACGCCTGGGCAACCGCCATCGACGGAAACGATCAGTACGTCCTTTTCGCGGCCGACGGCCTTCAGCGCTTCATAAGCGCCAGCAGCAGCAGGCTCGTTGATCGTGTGGACGACGTTGATCGTCGGGTCTTTCTGAAGCAGATTTTCCATCGCCGAACGGCCACCTTCTTCGTTACCGTTGGTAACGTCGTGGCCAACGATGCGCTTGTCGTCTTCATCGCCGATCTTGTTGATGTCCTTCACGTCGATGCCGAAGCCCTTCATGAAGCCCTGGTTGCGCAGCACGTCAACCGTCGGCTGGGAGGGGGTAAGGTTGAGGAAGGCAATTTTTGCGTCCTTGGCCTTGTCGCCAAGGGTACCGGCGGCCCATTTGCCGATCAGCTCGCCGGCCAGAAGATTGTCGGTGGCGAAAGTGGAATCGGCGGCATCGACGGGTTCCAGAGGCGTATCGAGGGCAATGACGAGAAGGCCGGCGTCACGCGCCTTCTGTACGGCCGGAACGATGCCCTTGGTGTCCGATGCGGTGATCAGGATACCCTTGGCGCCATCGGCGATGCAGGTCTCGATCGCGGCAACCTGGCTTTCGGAATCACCGTCGATCTTGCCGGCATAGGACTTCAGCGTCACGCCGAGTTCTTTCGCCTTGGCGGTCGCGCCTTCTTTCATCTTGACGAAAAAGGGGTTGGTGTCGGTTTTGGTAATCAGGCAAACCGACGTATCGGCGGCAGATGCAGCGGAAGCGAAAGAAACGCCAAGCGCGAGCGCGCCCAGAAGAGCGGAAACAGTGGTCTTCATGAGATCCTCCCAATGGATATTTGAGCACCGTGACGGTTACCCGACGATCCCGTCTCCTCCGAGATCGACGACCGTTGATGCAGATGGAACCACCAAAGGAAACGGCTGTCAATAAATAAATCCGATTGAATTATTAATTCCGTATGGCATTCTGACAAGCGGCAAGGAGGAATATCGCCGCGTCGTTTAACGTTGCGATAGCAAGATTGCCATAAAGCCCCCTGTATCGGTCACGGCGGATATGGCGGGCGGGAGGATGACATTATGAGACAATCTGTCGAGACGGCGCCGCAAGCGCCGCCCACTACCATGGATATGAGCGGCGGTGCCAACCAGATCGGGGTGCGCGCTTATAACGAGCGGCTCGTGCTGTCCCTCGTTCGCCGTCATGGCGGGCTGTCAAAAGCCGAAATATCAAGACTTTGCGGCCTTTCGGCGCAGACCGTTTCCGTCATCATGCGTTCGCTTGAAAAGGATGGTCTTCTCATTCGTGGCGAAAGACTGCGCGGCAAGGTGGGCCAGCCATCGACGCCGATGCGCCTTAATCCCGATGCCGTATTTTCTTTTGGCGTCAAGATCGGCCGTCGCAGTGTCGATCTCGTGCTGATGGATTTCGTCGGGCGCATCAGGCTCAAGCTCCGCAAGACCTATCCCTACCCCATGCCGGAGTGGATATTGCCCTTTGTCATAGAGGGCATATCCGAGCTCGAATCAAAACTCTCTGCGGTCGAGCGGCAAAAAATTGCCGGTGTCGGCATCGCCGCCCCGTTCGAATTGTGGAACTGGGCCCAGGAAGTGGGCGCCCCGCAAGCCGAAATGGAACGGTGGCGGGACGTCGATATCCGCTCAGAAATTGCCAATGGCATCAGTTACCCGGTCTTTCTACAAAATGACGCCACAAGCGCTTGCGGTGCCGAACTGGTTTTCGGCGCGGGCCAGAACTATGCGGATTTTCTTTACGTCTTCATCGGCTCCTTCATCGGCGGTGGTGTGGTCTTGAATTCAGCACTGTTTTCCGGAAAGACGGGCACCGCCGGCGCGATCGGTCCATTGCCGGTACAAGGGCAGGATGGCAATACGGTTCAATTGCTGAAAATCGCCTCGATCTTCGTTCTGGAAAACATGCTGCGCGAAAGGGGCATTGATCCCCGTCCCCTATGGTTCTCCCCGGACGAGTGGATCGACTTCGGCGAACCGCTGGAAAACTGGATTCAAAAAACCGCCGCCGCGCTGGCCCAGGCTGTTATTGCCGCGGCCTCCATTATAGATTTTTCCAGCGTCATCATCGATGGTGGCTTTCCCGACTGGGTTCGGACAAGAATCGTTTCCGCCACCCGGCTTGCCCTGAAGCATCACGATCTTCAGGGTGTCACGCTGCCGGAGATCGTCGAAGGTGCGGTTGGCAGCCAGGCTCGGGCAATCGGCGGTGCAAGCCTTCCGCTGTTTTCGCGTTATCTCATCGATCAGAACGTTCTGTTCAAGGATACGACGGGCTGAGAGCCTTTACCGGGTTCCTTACCCGGCTCTTTTTTGGCTCATCTGGCGATTATTCACCAGCAGCGTGCTGCATTATCGTGTCAAGAAAGGCGGGACCGTATCGCTCCAGCTTGGTTTGCCCAACGCCGGCGATCTGCGCCATCTCCTTCGCAGAGGCAGGTCTCGCCGCCGCGAGTTCAATGAGGGTCTTGTCGTGAAAGATCACATAGGGCGGAACGTTCTGTGCGCGGGCAATTTCCATGCGCTTGGCACGCAGCGCCTCAAAGAGGCCCCGGTCTGCCTCCGGCAGAGCCGTCGACATTGCATTCCGTGGCGCATCCCGTCGTGTCGACCGCGGCGCTGACGGTATCCTCAGCATCAGGGAAGGCTTTTCGCGCAGGAACCGCCTCCCGTTCTCTGAAATGGACAATCCGCCATGCCCGGACAGATCCACCTCAATCAGGCGCAACGCCACCAGCTGACGCAGAATGGCCCGCCAGGTGCGATTGTCGTGTTCCTTGCCGATCCCGTAAGTCGTGATGCTATCGTGCCCGAACTTTGTAATCCGTTCATCCTGCGCGCCCAGCAATACGCTGATGACATAGGCCTGTCCGAAACGTTCTCCCGTGCGGTAAATGCAGGAAAGCAGCTTCTGTGCGGCAATGGCCCCCTCGAATAGATCGGGCGGCGACGAGCAGGTATCGCAATTGCCGCAAGGCTCGCACCGGTCGCCAAAATAGGAGAGCAGCACCTGCCTCCGGCAACCCGCGGTTTCCGCAAGGCCAAGCAGCGCATCGAGCTTCTGTCGTTCCATGTATTTGCGCTGGTCCGCAGCGTCCGACTCCTCGATGAAACGGTTGCGCAGGGCAATATCTTCATAACCATAGAGCATCAATACATCGGACGGCAGGCCATCGCGCCCGGCCCGGCCGGTTTCCTGATAATAGGCCTCGATGCTTCCGGGCAGATCGATATGGACGACGAAGCGCACATCCGGCTTGTCGATGCCCATACCGAAGGCAACCGTCGCGACGATGATGACTGCCTCACCATGCTGGAAACGGGTCTGGTTTTCCTCGCGGGCGGCCTTATCCATGCCGGCGTGATAGGGCAACGCGTCACGGCCCTCTTCCCGCAGCCATGCCGCCGTTTCTTCCACTTTGCGTTTCGACAGGCAATAAACGATGCCGCTTTCATTTTCCCGGCCGTTGAGAAAACGTTTCAACTGAGTACGGGGATTGTCCTTCTCCATGATCGCATAGCGGATGTTGGGGCGATCGAAGCCGGCAATGAAGGCATCAGCTTCATCAATGGCAAGATGGCCGAGAATCTCTGCACGGGTGGGTTCGTCAGCCGTCGCCGTCAGCGCCATCCTCGGTGTATTGGGAAAACGCGCGATCAACATATCGAGCTGGCGATAAGGCGGTCGGAAATCATGCCCCCATTGCGACAGGCAATGGGCCTCGTCGACGGCGATCAGCGACAGGTCAATGGATTGAAGTGCATCAAGGACATCAGGCTTCAAAAGAGTTTCCGGCGCGGCGTAGAGAATATCGACATTGCCGGCTCGCACATCCCGCCAGAGCGTGCGGCGCTCTTCCGGAGAAAGGTCTGAATTGAGAGCTTCGGCTCTTACACCGGCCTGACGCAGCGCGGCAACCTGATCAACCATCAGCGCGATCAGCGGCGAAACGACAAGCCCCATGCCCTCTCTGGCAAGCGCAGGGATCTGGTAACAAAGCGACTTTCCGCCACCCGTCGGCATCAGAACGAACGCATTGTTGCCTGCCACCACATGCTGGATGATTTCGCCCTGCCGTCCGCGAAACGCATCATAACCATAGACGGCCTTGAGGATATTTAAGGGATCGGCATTCACGTCGTTTTTCCATGCTGGGCTTGATGGCGCATCATGTCCATTTCAGGCATCCTGGCAATGCCGGAGATGGCTTTTCTGAGGGCTGTTACCGTTTCTGGAGGAACGCAAAAAGGCTCCGAGTTTCCTCGAAGCCTTTTGATATTGGGTTTAAATTTTGGTTGCGGGGGCAGGATTTGAACCTGCGGCCTTCAGGTTATGAGCCTGACGAGCTACCGGGCTGCTCCACCCCGCGTCCAGCGCATTCGGCAAGGCCGAATGTCGCGGTTACGTCGTTGCTTTAGCGACGACGGATCTTTGCCGGAGATAAATTGCGGCACAATTTATCTCCTTTAAGGGGCGCACAAGATTTTGTACGCCATTTCATTGCCTTTAAAGCCCTGCCTTAAACGACGAAAGGCCGCTTGGATAGCGGCCCTTGGTGTCGGCTGGGCCGAGGTATGTGAATGAGAAGATTTTGAGTTGCGTTTTGCAGACCTGGCAGCGACCTACTCTCCCGCGTCTTGAGACGGAGTACCATTGGCGCTGGGGCGTTTCACGGCCGTGTTCGGAATGGGAACGGGTGCAGCCGCCCCGCGATAACCACCAGGTCGGCAAAACGCAACATTGTTCATGTTTTAACATGGACTGTTGTTTTCGAGAAGCTGGCAGACTTTCGTCTGATTTAATTTAACACGTCTTTCTGTGACTGGTCTGTTTGCCTGCCTTACTCGAGATCGAGCTTGGCAGCCATACAGGACGCTAGTCCGTCGCCAATCGTTTGGCGCGCCGTCTGCAGCGTAGTGGCCGAAGGCCACGTCAGCGTGAAGACAGAACAGATGTCATCGACCTTTGTTCGATGAACATAATCAATGGGAACGAAGAAGTCGATCGAGCTATTAGTAACGGTAAGCTTCACACATTGCTGTGCTTCCACACCCGTCCTATCAACGTGGTCGTCTTCCACGGCTCTGATAGGGAACACTCGTTTTCAGGTTGGTTTCCCGCTTAGATGCCTTCAGCGGTTATCCATTCCGTATATAGCTACTCTGCTATGCCCTTGGCAGGACAACAGATCCACCAGAGATACGTCCATCCCGGTCCTCTCGTACTAGGGACAGATCCTGTCAATATTCCTACACCCACGGCAGATAGGGACCGAACTGTCTCACGACGTTCTGAACCCAACTCACGTACCGCTTTAAATGGCGAACAGCCATACCCTTGGGACCTGCTCCAGCCCCAGGATGCGATGAGTCGACATCGAGGTGCCAAACAACCCCGTCGATATGGACTCTTGGGGGTCATCAGCCTGTTATCCCCGGCGTACCTTTTATCCGTTGAGCGATGGCCCTTCCACACGGGACCACCGGATCACTATGACCGACTTTCGTCTCTGCTCGACTTGTCAGTCTCGCAGTCAGGCGGGCTTATGCCATTGCACTCGACGACCGATTTCCGACCGGTCTGAGCCCACCATCGCGCGCCTCCGTTACTCTTTCGGAGGCGACCGCCCCAGTCAAACTACCCACCATACACTGTCCCGGATCCGGATAACGGACCGCGGTTAGACATCCACGAAGATAAGGGTGGTATTTCAAGGATGGCTCCACACGAACTGGCGTCCATGCTTCAAAGCCTACCACCTATCCTACACATGCCTTGGCGAATGCCAGTGTAAAGCTATAGTAAAGGTGCACGGGGTCTTTCCGTCTGACCGCAGGAACCCCGCATCTTCACGGGGAATTCAATTTCACTGAGTCTATGTTGGAGACAGCGGGGAAGTCGTTACGCCATTCGTGCAGGTCGGAACTTACCCGACAAGGAATTTCGCTACCTTAGGACCGTTATAGTTACGGCCGCCGTTTACTGGGGCTTCAGTTCAGAGCTTGCACCCCTCCCTTTAACCTTCCAGCACCGGGCAGGCGTCAGACCCTATACGTCGTATTGCTACTTCGCAGAGCCCTGTGTTTTTGATAAACAGTCGCTACCCCCTGGTCTGTGCCACCCCATCATACTTGCGTACAAAAGGGTCACGCTTCTTCCGAAGTTACGCGTGCAATTTGCCGAGTTCCTTCAACATAGTTCTCTCAAGCGCCTTGGTATACTCTACCTGACCACCTGTGTCGGTTTCGGGTACGGTCTATACGGTGGAGCTATTTCCTGGAACCTCTTCGCCGCACATTCAATCCAGTAAGAATGTACAACACACGAGATCCGTCACTACCACCAGGCCCACGAATATTAACGTGGTTCCCATCGACTACGCGTGTCCGCCTCGTCTTAGGGGCCGGCTAACCCTGCTCAGATTAACTTTAAGCAGGAACCCTTGGTCTTTCGGCGAGGGAGTCTCTCACTCCCTTTATCGTTACTCATGTCAACATTCGCACTTCCGATATCTCCAGCAGCCCTCACGGGTCCGCCTTCACAGACTTACGGAACGCTCCGCTACCACTGAAGCAACCCGAAGGTTGCCACAATCCTCAGCTTCGGTGCATGGCTTTAGCCCCGTTACATTTTCGGCGCAAAGACCCTTATTTAGACCAGTGAGCTGTTACGCTTTCTTTAAATGATGGCTGCTTCTAAGCCAACATCCTGGTTGTTTTGGGATCCTCACATCCTTTCCCACTTAGCCATGACTTGGGGACCTTAGCTGGAGGTCAGGGTTGTTGCCCTTTTCACGACGGACGTTAGCACCCGCCGTGTGTCTGCCGACTAGTACTCCTCGGTATTCGGAGTTTGGTTAGGATCAGTAAGACGGTGAGTCCCCATAGCCCATCCAGTGCTCTACCCCCGAGGGTATTCGGTCGACGCTCTACCTAAATAGATTTCGCGGAGAACCAGCTATTTCCGAGTTTGATTGGCCTTTCACCCCTAGCCACAAGTCATCCCAATCTATTGCAACAGATACGGGTTCGGCCCTCCAGTTGGTGTTACCCAACCTTCAGCCTGCTCATGGCTAGATCACTCGGTTTCGGGTCTAATGCAACTAACTAAATCGCCCTATTCAGACTCGCTTTCGCTGCGCCTACACCTACCGGCTTAAGCTTGCTAGTTACACTAAGTCGTTGACCCATTATACAAAAGGTACGCCGTCACCCAACCTACTAAAAGGCTCGGGCTCCGACTGTTTGTAGGCATCCGGTTTCAGGTTCTATTTCACTCCCCTCGTCGGGGTGCTTTTCACCTTTCCCTCACGGTACTTGTTCGCTATCGGTC